>JAUHXR010000284.1 GCA_030426845.1 Polyangia bacterium
GAGTCGCTCCTCAACACGTCGACCGCCTTCGAGCTGGTCCACCTGCGCACCGACATGGTCTACCGGCGCCCCCGCGCGCCCGACGAGGGGACGGCGCCGTGAGGGAGATGAGGGTCCTCGTCGTCGACGACTCGGCGTTCAACCGCAAGCTGATCGGCGAGATCATCAACGCGATCGACGGCTGCCGCGTCGTGGGCAAGGCGGCGAACGGCGAGGAGGCGCTGCGGATGCTCGGCTCACTCGAGCCGGACCTCGTCACCCTCGACCTCGAGATGCCCAAGATGGACGGGTTCAGCTTCCTGCGCTTCGTGATGGCGCGGCGGCCAACCCCCGTGATCGTCGTCTCGAGTCATTCGGAGAAGCACAACGTCTTCCGCGCGCTCGAGCTGGGCGCGCTCGACTTCGTCGCCAAGCCAAGCGCGGCGCCGGGCGAGCAGCTCAACGTGATCCGCGACGAGCTCGTGCAGAAGGTGGAGATGGTCAGGGCGCTCCAGCCGTCGCGCCTCGACAAGCACGCCCGCGGGACCGTCTCGACCCTCGTGCGCACGGTGCGCCGGGACGACAACCGGCCGCTCCCGCTCCGCGACCTGCCGAGCAAGCTCGTCGTGGTCGTCTCCTCCACCGGCGGTCCGTCGGCGCTCGTGGATCTCTTCAGCTGGATGAGCTCCGACGCGCCCGTCGCGGCCGTCGTCGTGCAGCACATGCCCAAGCGCTTCACGCGGACGTTCGCCGAGCGGCTCGATCGCCTCGGCGGCCTGCGGGTCACCGAGGCGGTGGACGGCGACCGGCTCCGCGCCGGCCGCGCGCTGGTGTGCCCCGGCGGCAGGTGCATCGAGGTCCGCCGCGAGCGCGACGGGCTGGCGGTCGCGGTGGTGCCGCCCGATCCCGACGACCGCTACGTGCCGTCGGGCAACCGGGCCCTCCGAACGGCGGCGATCGCGGCCGGGCGCCGGGTCCTCTCGGTGATCCTGACCGGGATGGGCGACGACGGCGCCGAGGGCGTGACCGCGGTCCACGACGCGGGCGGTTCGGTCTACGTGCAGGCGCCCGACGACGCGATCATCGACGGAATGCCCCGCAGCGCGATCCGCACCGGGGTCGTCGATCACACGCTCCCCGTGGCGCTCCTGGGCCAGCGCATCGCGTCCGAGCTCAAGCCCTGATGCAATCGGTGGACGCGGGGCGGCTTCGTGTATCATCGGGCGGTCGATGAGCGACGAGGAGCAAGAGGGGCGGGACCGGCGCACGAGCGACGCGCCCGTGGACCTGAGCCGCGAGCGCGAGACGTTCGTGCGCCAGTTCCTCAGGAAGGGCGTCGAGCTCACCGAGAGTCTGCTCGTCGAGAACCGGGCCCTCGTCGCGAAGCTCGAGCAGCTCGAGCGCGAGAACACGCGCCTGCGCGCGCAGATCGCCAGCGACGACGCGATCCGCGACCTCATCCGCAAGATCGACTCCCTCGAGGCCGAGCGGAACGAGCTGCTCACGCGCTCGACCGAGCTCGAGGAGACGCGCCGCGAGAGCGAGGTCCGCAACGACCAGATCGAGCAGGAGCTCCACGACCTCGCGAACCTCTACATCGCGAGCCACCACCTCCACACGACGCTCTCGGTGCGCGGCGTGATCCAGCGCCTCATCGAGCTGCTGCAGCAGCTCATCGGCGCGGAGCAGTGCGCGATCTACCTGATGGATCCGGCGGGAGGCGCGGCGCGGCCGGTGGGCGCGGACGGGGTCGAGGTCTCGGACCTCCCGGTCCTCCAGGTCGGAGAGGGGCCGATCGGCGAGGTGATGATGACCGGCCTCGCGCGCATCCAGGACGACCCGACCATCGGCGGAACGCTCGAGGAGCCGATCGCGGTGCTCCCGATGATGGTCCGGGAGCAACCGGTCGGTGCCATCGCGGTCGCGCGAGTGTTCGAGCAGAAGAGCCGGTGGGCCGCGGTAGACCACGAGCTGTTCAAGCTGCTCGGCTCGCACGCGGGCAACGCGCTGGTGGCCGCCAACCTCTACGCCGACGCGCGCGGGGCCCTGGCCGCGCTCGAGGGCATCGACGCGCACCTGAACCTCAGCAACTCCTAATCCTTCACTTCAACCGGAGCGAGCGAGAGCACCATGGCCGACTTTTCCTGTCTCGTCGTCGAGGACTCCCCGATGATGCGGCAGCTCCTCGTGTTCGCGTTGGCGCGCATCAAGCGCATCAGCGTCACGGAGGCCGAGGACGGGGTCGACGCCCTGCGGAAGCTCGCGGGGGCTCGCTTCGACCTCGTGGTGACGGACATCAACATGCCCATCATGGACGGCCTGAAGCTCGTCAAGCGCATCCGCTCGGACGAGACGCACAAGGACGTCCCGATCATCATCATCACCACCGAGGGCTCGACCGAGGATCGCCAGCGCGCGATGGCGCTGGGCGCGAACGCGTACATCACCAAGCCGATCCAGGCGCCGCAGGTGATCCAGAAGGTCAAGGAGCTCCTCCAGCTCTGAGCGGACCCGCCCGGGAGCCGGCGTGGTGCGCGTCAAGATCTGTGGTGTCCTTCGAGCGGCCGACGCGGCCCGCTGCGTGGAGGCGGGGGCCGACGCGATCGGCCTGAACTTCTGGCCCCGGAGCCCGCGCCGCTGCGCGCTCGCGGAGGCGGCCCGGATCGTCGAGGCGGTGGGCGACGCGGCGCGGCTCGTCGCGGTGGTGGTGGACGCGCGTGACGCGGAGCTCGAGGCGATCCGGGCGGCGGGAGTGCGCTGGATCCAGCTCCACGGCGATGAGCCCCCGGCCGAGCTCGCGCGCCTGGGGCCCGAGGCCTACAAGGCGATCCACCTCGCGAGCGAGGCCCAGCTCGAGGCGGCGCGCGCCTGGCCGGGCGACGAGCTGCTCGTCGACGCGCGCCTCCCCGGCGTGCCGGGGGGGACCGGCGTGCGCTGCGACTGGGGCCTCGCGGGGCGGCTCGCGGCCGAGCGGCGGGTGTGGCTCGCGGGGGGGCTGCGCCCCGACAACGTCGCCGACGCGATCCGCGCGGTGCGGCCCTACGGGGTCGACGTCGCCAGCGGGGTGGAGCGCGCGCCCGGCGAGAAGGACTGGGGCAAGGTCGCGGCCTTCGTCGCCGCGGCGCGTGCTATCCCGGCGGAACGATGAGCACGACGAGCGCGGAGGGCATGTTCGGCCGCTTCGGGGGCCAGTACGTCGCGGAGACGCTGATGCCGGCCCTCGCCGAGCTGGGGGAGGCCTACGCCGAGGCGCGCGCGGACGAGGCGTTCGAGGCCCGGCGCCTGGCGCTCCTGCGCGACTACGTGGGTCGACCGACGCCGCTCTACCTCGCGCGGCGCCTGAGCGAGGAGGTCGGCCTCGAGGTCTGGCTCAAGCGCGAGGACCTCGCCCACACCGGCGCTCACAAGGTGAACAACACCATCGGTCAGGTGCTCCTCGCCGAGCGCATGGGCAAGCGCCGCGTGATCGCGGAGACGGGCGCGGGGCAGCACGGCGTCGCGACCGCGACCGCCTGCGCGCTGCTCGGGCTCGAGTGTCACGTGTTCATGGGTGAGGAGGACGTGCGCCGGCAGGCGCCCAACGTGCAGCGGATGGAGCTGCTCGGGGCGGAGGTCGTGCCGGTGCGCTCGGGCTCGCGGACCCTCAAGGACGCGATGAACGAGGCGCTCCGCGACTGGGTCACCAACGTCGCGACGACCTACTACTGCGTCGGCTCCGCGGCGGGCCCGCACCCGTACCCGACGCTCGTGCGTGAGCTCCAGGCGGTGATCGGCGAGGAGGCGCGGGCGCAGATCCTCGCGCAGCGCGGCGCGCTCCCGGCCGCGGTGGTGGCCTGCGTGGGCGGGGGCTCCAACGCGATCGGGCTCTTCAGCGCGTTCCTCGACGACGCGGACGTGCGGCTCTTCGGGGTCGAGGCCGCCGGCGAGGGGATCGCGAGCGGACGCCACGCGGCGACGATCTCGGCCCGTCAAGAAGGCGTGCTGCACGGCATGCGGACCTACGTCCTCCAGGACGACGACGGCCAGGTCCAGGAGGCGTGCTCGATCAGCGCGGGCCTCGACTACCCCGCGGTCGGGCCGGAGCACGCGCACCTCGCGGAGACGGGGCGCGCGACCTACCTCGCGGTCGAGGACGGCGCGGCGCTCGAGGCGTTCCATCGGCTGGCGCGGGTCGAGGGGATCCTCCCCGCGCTCGAGACCGCGCACGCCTTCGCGGCGCTGGGGACCCTCGCGAAGGAGCTCGCGCGCGGCGACACGGTGGTCCTCGGCTGCTCGGGTCGCGGCGACAAGGACCTCGCGACCGTGCTCGCGGCCTCGGGGGCGCGGTGAGCGGGCGGCTCCGGGAGGCCTTCGCGCGGGCCGAGCGCGAGTCACGGGCCGCGCTCGTGGCCTATCTCTGCGCGGGCGACCCGTCCCTCGCGCTGACCCCGAGGCTCCTCGTGGCGGCGGCCGAGGCGGGGGCGGACGTGCTCGAGGTCGGCGTCCCGTTCAGCGACCCGACCGCGGACGGGCCGACGATCCAGCGGGCGAGCGAGCGCGCGCTCGCGGCCGGGGCGACGCTCGCCGGGGTGCTCGACGCGATCCGGGCGGCCCGCGCCGAGACCGACGTGCCGATCGTGCTCTTCGGCTACTACAACCCGATCCTCCGGTTCGGCGAGGCGCGCCTCGCGTCGTCCGCGAAGGAGGCGGGAGTGGACGGGCTCCTCGTGGTGGATCTGCCGCCCGAGCACGCGTCGCCGCTCCTCGAGCCGCTCACCGCCGAGGGGCTGGACCTCGTGCCGCTGGTCGCGCCGACCAGCCCCGATACCCGCATACAGCGCGCAAGCAAAGTGGCGGGCTCGTTTCTCTACTGCGTCTCGATGACCGGGGTCACGGGGAGCGCCGGGGCGCCGCTGGAGGAGGCGGCGGAGCGCGCCGCCGCGCTGCGGGAGCGCACCGGCCGACCGGTCGCGGTGGGCTTCGGGGTGCGCACCGCCGAGGACGTCGCGACGGTCGCCGCGCGCGCCGACGGGGTCGTGGTGGGCAGCGCGATCGTGCGCGCGATCGAAGAGGCCGACGGCGACGACGCGAAGGTCGAGGCGGTCCGCGCGCTCGTCGCGGAGCTCGCGCGCGGCCTGCATCGGGGGGGCTGACTCGGCTCTTCGACGCGGCCCCTCGGGCGACGCCGCAGACGGGAGCGAGGTCTCAGCGCGGGGTGAGGGCTGAGGTCCGCCCGCTCAGCGTCGCGGCGCCCATCGGAAGCCGCGGATGAGCCACGGGGGCGAACTCGGCGACGACGGGCCGATGGTCGGAGCGCCCGATCGGCAGGACCCGCGCGTCGAGGAGGCGGAGCGCGCCCGGTTCGAACAGCACGTGGTCGAGCCGCTTGAGGAGGGGCATCCCGCCGAGCTGCCAGCGCCAGGTGGTCGCCGCGGGGGCCCGACGCGCGAGCGCCGACGCGTATCCGGCGCCCATGAGCTCGCCCACCGCGCCCTCGCCGTCACCCTCGTTGAAGTCGCCCGCCAGGATGTGGGGGACGGGGTCGCGACGCAGGCGCGCGAGGTGGCGCCGGACCTCGCGGCGATGGAGGGCGGGCAGGGCGCCGAGATCCAGGACGACCCCGAGGCCGGCGCGCGCTGGCTGGAGGTGGAGATCGATGAGCCGGACGTCGCCGAGCGGCGTCGTCACGGTGGCCGCCAGGGCCGGGAACCAGCCCACCGCCGAGGCCGAGACCTGGCAGTCCGACAGCGGCAGCCGCGAGAGGATCGCGGCGCCGCCCGCGGGGTAGCGGGACGACGCGAAGCAGGCGAAGGGCCAGGCTCGCCGATCCAGGTCGCGCGCCCAGGCCGCGCTCACCTCCTGCAGGAGCACGACGTCCGCCCGGGTGCGCGCGATCGCGGCCGCCGTGTCCGGGTCGCCCGCGAGGCCGTAGTTGAGGTTGTAGGTGGCGAGCCGCAGGCGCGGGGTGGGGCCGGCAGTGTGCGCGCCCGGGAGCGCGCAGCTCGCGAGGACCAGCCCGAGGACCACGACGGCTGCGCTCGGCCGCCGCGCCGCGCCCCAGCCTCGACTCGTCCGGACCCGCGCCGCGCCCGTCACGTCGCCCCCGCTCAGACCGGGCCGCGCTCGGCGTAGTACGAGCCGCGGAAGCGCGCGGGCTCGCGCTCGGACTCGTCGAGGGTCGCCGCGTCGAGCTTCTTCACCTCGGCCGCGCAGACCTTGTACTCGGCGGTGCCGGTGATCGGGTCGCCGGCGTCGGTGGTCAGCAGGTTGGCGCGCGCGTCCGGGAAGTGGAGCGGCATCCAGATGGAGCCGGGCCGCACCTGGCGCGAGACGATCGCGCGGCAGCGGACGACCCCGCGGCGGGTGGAGACCTCGATCATCTCGCCGGACTCGATGCCGCGGGCCCGCGCGTCGCGCCGGTGGATCTCGATGAAGGCCGCCGGCTGCTTCGCGTTCGCGCCGAGGCCGCGGCGCGTCTGGGTCGCTGCGTTGTAGTGGTAGAGCGTGCGTCCGGTCGAGAGGACGAGCGGGTACTCGGGGTCCGGCATCTCGATCGGCGGCCGGAACTCGACCGCCTGGAACGCGCCGCGCCCGCGCAGGACGCCGCCCTCGTGGAGGTAGACCGTCCCGGGGTGCTCGTCGTCGGGGCAAGGCCACTGCAGGCCGATGCCCTCGTCGATGCGCGCGTGGCTGATGCCGGCGAACTTCGGCGCGAACCGCGCGAGCTCGTCGTAGACCTCGGCCGCGCTCGTATAGCCCCAGTCGGCGCCGCAGCGCGCCGCGAGGTCGACGAGGATCTCCCAGTCGGCGCGCGCCTGGCCCGGCGGCTCGACCGCCTTGCGCACGCGCTGGACGCGCCGCTCGGAGTTGGTGAACGTGCCCTCCTTCTCCGCGAAGCACGCCGCGGGGAGGATCACGTCGGCGAAGCGGCAGGTCTCGTTGAGGAAGAGGTCCTGCACCACGACGAAGTCGACGTTGTTCAGGCCGGCCTCGAGCCGCGAGACGTTGGGCTCGGAGATGACGATGTCCTCGCCCATCACGAACAGGCCCTTCACCTGCCCGCCCACCTTCTTCATCATCTCGTTGAGGTTGAGCCCCGGCTCCGGCGAGAGCGGGACGCCCCACGCCTCCTCGTACTTGGCCCGCGCCTCGGGGTCGTCGACCCGCTGGTAGCCCGGCAGGAAGATCGGCGAGGCGCCCGCGTCGTTGGCGCCCTGCACGTTGTTCTGACCCCGCAGCGGGTTCATCCCCGCCGACGGCTTGCCGAGGTGCCCGGTCATCAGCACGAGGTTCGACAGCGCGTAGACGTTGTCCGTCCCGTGGCTGTGCTCGGTGATCCCGAGGGTGTAGTAGATGCCCGCGCGCTCGGTCGTCGCGTAGCGGCGCGCCGTCCAGCGGATGTCCTCCGCCGGCACGCCGGTGACCGACTCGGCCTCCTCCGGCGTGTAGCGCGCGACCGTCTCCTTGACCGCCTCGAAGCCCTCCGTGTTGTCGCGGATGAACGCCTCGTCGGTCAGGCCCTCCTCGATGATCACGTGGGCCATCGCGTTGAGCAGCCAGACGTCCGTGCCCGGGTTGAGCCGGAGGTGCTTCTCCGCGAGGTTCGTCATCCAGATCGCGCGCGGGTCGGCCACCACCATGGTCGCGCCGCGATGGAGCGCCTGCTTCATCTCCATCGCGATGATCGGGTGCGCCTCGGAGGTGTTGCTCCCGATCACGAAGAGGAAGTCCGCGTCGCGGATCTCCCGGATCGAGTTCGTCATCGCCCCCGCGCCGAACGTGGTGACCAGACCGGCCACCGTGGGGGCGTGTCACGTGGCCGCGCACTGGTGGCAGTTGTTCGTGCCGAACGCGGCCCGAGACAGCTTCTGCACCAGGTAGTTCTCCTCCATCGTGCACCGGGAGGAGGAGACGAAGCCGAGCGCGTCGGCCCCGTAACGTTCCTTGACGCCCATCAGCCCGCGCGCCGCGCGGTCGAGCGCCTCGTCCCAGCTCGCCTCGCGCAGCGCGCCGTCCTCGCCGCGGACGAGCGGGGTCGTCAGGCGGTCGGGGTGCTCGACGAACTCGTAGGCGAAGCGGCCCTTCACGCAGAGGTTGCCGTCGTTCGGCGGCGTGCCCACGGGCGGGCTCGTGATCTTGACGATCTTCTTCGTGGCCGGGTCGACGTTGAGGTCGAGCTGGCAGCCGACGCCGCAGTAGTTGCAGGTCGTGCGGACCTTCTCGAGCTGGCGCTCGGGCGGTGCGAGCTGGAGGAGGGGGCGCTTCTCGGTCATCGCGCCGGTCGGGCACGTGTCGATGCAGCCGCCGCAGAGCTCGCACGAGGTGTCGAGGAGCGAGCTCGCGTCGACGGTGCCGATGGTCGTCTTGCTGCCGCGGCCGACGAGCGAGATCGCGGTGACCGCCTCGACCTCGGCGCAGTAGCGGGTGCAGCGCGCGCAAGCGATGCAGCGGTCCGCGCGGAACTCGATGTAGGGGTTCGGGTCGTCGCGGCCGACGCGGACCGGCTCGAGCGGCGTCCAGTCGGTGGGCGCGCCGACCTTGGCGGCCATCGCGTGGAGCTCGCACGGCGCCCCCGTCTCGCAGGCGTCGGCGCCCTGCACGTGGTCGGCGAGGTAGAGGGCGAGGAGCGCGCGCTGGTGGCGGCCGACCCGCTCGGTCCGGGTGCGCACGACCATGCCGTCCTGGGCCTTGGTCGCGCAGGACGGCGGCATGCGGCGCCAGCCGTCGACCTCCACGAGGCAGGTCCGGCAGGCCCCGGCCGGGTCGAGGCGCGGGTCGTGGCACAGCGTCGGGATCTCGAGCCCCTCGCGGCGGGCGACCTCGAGGATCGTCTCGCCGGGCTCGAACTCCACATCGCGGCCGTCAATCTGGATCCGCACCGAAGACCTCAGGGAAATTGTCTAGCACGGTGGTGAGCGGCAGGGGAGCGGCCTGGCCGAGCCCGCAGATCGATCCCTCGTTCATCTCCCACGCCGCCTCGGCCACCTGGCGCAGCCGCGGCTTGCCCCCATCGCGGTGCTGATCGCGGTATTGATCGACGGCCTCGCGCAGGAACCGCGTGCCGATCCGGCAGGGCGCGCACTGGCCGCAGCTCTCGACCTCGAAGAAGCGGAGCTGCTCGCGCACCGCGAAGCCGAGGTCCGCCTCGTCGTTCAGGACGACCACCCCGGCCGAGCCGAGCATCGAGCCGGCCTTGGCCAGGTGCTTGAAGTCGAGCGGGGTGCCACGCTCGCTCGCCGGCAGGAAGCCGGAGCTCGCGCCGCCGGGCGAGAACGCGCGGAGGGTGCCCACGTAGCCGCCCGCCGCCTCGACCAGCTCGTCGAGGCTGACTCCGAGCGGGAGCTCGTAGGTGCCGGGCCGCGCGACGTGCCCGCTGACGCAATAGAGCTTGCTCCCTGGCTCGGTCCGGCCGAGCGCGCGGAACCAGTCGCCGCCGCGCTCCACGATGCCGGGCACGCAGGCGATGGTCTCCACGTTGTGGATCAGCGTGGGCGCGCCCCACAGGCCGTGCTCGGTGGGGAAGGGCGGCTTGAGCCGGGGCATCCCGCGCTTGCCCTCGAGCGCTTCGAGGAGCGCGGTCTCCTCGCCGCAGATGTACGCCCCGTGGCCGGCGTGGAGGTGGAAGCGGAGGCCGTCGAGGGGGCCCGCGAGCCGCTCGATCGCCGCCTCGAGCGCGCGCCAGGGCGCGCCGAACTCGCCGCGCACGTAGAGGTAGACGTCGTCGGCGCCGACCGCGCGGGCCGCGATCGCGAGGCCCTCCACCACGAGGTCGGGGCGGCGCAGCATGACCTCGCGGTCCTTGAACGTGCCGGGCTCGCCCTCGTCCGCGTTGAGCACGACATAGCGGGCCGTCTCGGCCTGCTGGCGCACGCCGCGCCACTTGATGTGGGCAGGGAAGCCGGCGCCGCCGCGGCCCTGGAGCCCGGAAGCCTCGATCCGATCGACAATCGCCTCGGCGCCGAGCTCGAGCGACCGCGCGAGCGCCGCCCCGTCGTAGCGCGGCGGCGCGAGGAGGTTCATCGCGAGGGTGTCTGGATCCGCGTCGACCGGGCCGACCGCGCCCGTCCAGTCGAGCGACGGCTCGGCCCGCGACGTGAGCGACGCCCAGCCGTCGGCGCGGGCGACGTCCTCGGCCGTCACCTCCACGAAGACGTCCCGCTCGCGCATCACGGCGGGCGGGCGGTCGCACGCCGCGAGGCAGGAGACCTCCTCGACCGGCCAGCCCGCGGCGCGCGCGGCCGCGAGGACGCCGGAGGCCCCGCCGAGCTGGCACGAGAGGCCGGTGCAGACGCGGACCTTCGTGTCCGGGCTCGCCAGGAGATGGAAGAAGCTCGCCGCGCCGTAGACCTCCGCCTCCGGGACGCCGGTCTCGCGGGCGACCTGCTGCGCCACGCCCGGAGTCAGCCCGCCGAGCGCCTGGACGCGCTCGAGGATGTGGGCTCGGTCCTTGGGGTGGCGGGCCATCGCGGATCGATCCGTACCACGCCCCGCGGGGCCGGGCGAAATCCGAGATCAGCCCGCGTCGAGTCCGTCTGCGTCGCGCAGCAGCTCGGCGAGGCGGGCCTGGCCGAGGACCTCGGAGGCGAAGGCGATGGCCCCAAGCTCGGCGCGGGCGGCGGCGTGGACGGCGGAGACCGCGGCGCGGGCGAGGAGGCCCATGCGCTCGAGCGAGCGCGCCGCGCCGACGTAGGTGTCGAAGAAGCGGACCCCGCGCGCCTCCCAGCCGGCCCGGACGTCCGGCGGGCTGCCGACGACGTCGTGGATCAGCACCGCGCGGACGCGGTCGGGCGCGCGCTCGATCATCTGCGCCCCGAACTCGGCGTCGCCCTGGCCGCTGTCGCCGACGAACATCAGCTCGTACTCGCCGAAGAGCGCGGCGTAGCGCTCGAAGTTGGCGAGCTTCGCCTCGGCGATCGCGCCGTGGCTGTGGAGGCGGCGGAACGCGCCGGCGAGGATCACCGGCTCGCGCACGCCGCGGCCGCGGAGGCTCTTCTGCGTGGACGCCTCGACGAGCCCAGGGCGGTCCTCGGGGCGGGCGGTGACGAACACGACCTCGCCGCCGGTGGAGAGCGCCTCGTAGAACGCGCGCACCCCCGGGTAGACGGTCTTCTTGGGGAAGCGCTCGTCGACCCAGTTCGCGTAGAAGGTGTCGTCGATGTCGCTGAGGACCTTGAGCCCGGCGACGGGTCGGGCCGCCGCCTCGGCCGCGAGGTGGTGGAGCACGGCCGCGCGACGGCCCTCGTCGTCGATGTCCGAGTAGACGACGTGCATGAGGTGGCGGTGATCCTCTCCGCGGTCGACCTCGCGCTTGAGCGCGGTGAGCGCCTCGCCGCGGGTGCCGAGGAAGACCGCCGCGAGCCCGCGCTCGTCGAGGTCGTCGGTGCGCCCGCGCGAGAGCGCGTCGATCCAGCGCGCCCGCAGCGGGATCGACTGTTCGTCCAGGCGGTCCTCCAGCATCAGGCGGAGCAGCGCCTCGCGGTTGCGCGGGCCGAAGCGCCGGTCGTCGAGGTCGCCGATCAGCCGCGCGAGGTCCATCGCGCCGAGCGCGCCCTCGAGCGCCGCCGCGTCCGCGTTCGTCAGGAGCTCGAGGATGGCCGCCTCGTCGCGCCGGTTCGTGTGGCCGTCGAGCCGGGCCTCGATCGCGGCCCGCAGCGCGTCCGCGCTCACGCCTCGATCCTCAGGCGGCGGCGGCGCGCGCCCCAGTCGCCGGGGCGTGGATCGAAGTGGCCCGCCAGCGCCTCGCCGCAGGCGGCGCAGCGGCCCTCGTCGTCGAGCCCCCACGCGTCGAGGACGTAGCCGTCGCGCCCGATCACGCGCGCGCCGCAGCCCG
>JAUHXR010000007.1 GCA_030426845.1 Polyangia bacterium
GTGGACCGCGCCACCGACCACCTTGACGGTGCTGATCATGTCGAGCGGCACCGAGGCCGCGTGCTCGCGGTTTCCCACCGAGAGCGCGTCGCGGCGAAGGCGGACGCGGTAGCCGCTGGCCCGCCGTTTCGCGTGCCGCCGGCCGAACGGGATCCGGATCAGGACGAACGGGAGCCAGATGCCGGCGCTGAAGAGCGTGACGAGGAGGTGGACGGTCATCTCCGCGCGGAACAGGCCCGCCGCGACCTTCGCCTCGTCCACCGCGAGGGGGTCGTCGGGCTCCTCGGCCATGCGGTAGCCGGTCATCGCGTCCAGGATACCGCCTCCCGGATGGCGCCCGGGCGACGCGCGCCGGCCGCGTCACGGGCGAGCGTCGGTTGGCCTGCTATCTCTCGACGTGCCCGAGGGCGACACGATCCACCGGAGCGCGGCCACGCTGGCTCGCGCGATCGGCGGGGCCGAGGTGACCGGTTGGCGCAGCGACCGGCCGGAGCTCGCCGACGCGTCGATCGCCGGCGCGACCATCGCGGCGGTGGAGGCGCGCGGCAAGCACCTGCTCGTGCGCTTCGCGGACGGGCGCACGCTCCACACCCACATGCGGATGTCGGGGAGCTGGCACGTCTACCGACCCGGCGAGCGCTGGCGCGGCGGGGGCCGCGTGCAGGCCGTGATCGAGACCGAGGCCTGGGTGGCGGTCTGCTTCAACGCGCCGGTCTGCGAGCTGCTGCCGCCGGGGCGTGAGCCGGCGGCGGTGCGCGCGCTCGGGCCCGATCTGCTGGCCCCACGCCCCGACCTCGACGAGGCGATCCGGCGGCTCCGCGCGGCCGGGGCGCTCCCGCTCGGGGTGGCGGTCATGGACCAGCGCCTCGTCGCGGGGATCGGCAACGTCTACAAGTCGGAGGTCCTCTTCCTCGAGCGCCTCGACCCGTTCGGCCCGGTGGGCGACGTGCCCGAGGAGGCGCTGCGCGCGACGCTCACGCGGGCGCGGGCCCTGATGAAGCGCAACCTCCGCGGCGGCCGTCGCCAGACGCGGCGCCGGGACGGCGGGCCGACCCTGTGGGTCTACGATCGCGCCGGCGCGCCGTGCCTCGCGTGCGGGGCCCTCGTCGCGATGCGCCGCCAGGGCGAGCAGGCCCGCTCCACCTACTTCTGCCCCGCGTGTCAGGGCGCGTCGGGCGACCTCGCCATCTGATAGGATCGGGCTCAGCACGGATGTCGGACTATCCCGAAGCCGGGACCGCCGGAGCGGATCTCTTCGACGACGAGGCGGACGGCGCCACCGTCGTCGACACGAGCTTCTGGAACCAGCCCAAGGTCCCCGACTACCCGGCGCTGGCGCACTTCGGGCGCTTCGAGATCCTCGGCCGCATCGCGCGCGGCGGGATGGCCGAGGTCTACCTCGCGCGCGAGTGGGACGAGCACGGCAAGGCCCGCCACCTGGTGGTGAAGCGCGTCCTCCCGGAGATGCGCAACGACGAGCGGCTCCTGCGGATGTTCCTCGACGAGGGCAACGTCGCGGTGCGGCTCTATCACCAGAACGTCTGCCACGTGTACGAGTGCGGCGAGATCGACGGCGAGACCTTCATGGCGCTCGAGTGGGTCTGGGGCGTCTCGCTGCACTCGGTGATCGAGCGCATGGCCGCGCGCGACGCGTGCATCCCGTGGCCGGTCGCGGTCGAGCTCTGCGCGCAGATCGCCTCGGCGCTCCAGTACGTCCACCACGCCAAGGGCGTCGGCGGCAAGCCGCTCAGCATCGTCCACCGCGACGTGAGCCCCCACAACGTGATGGTGAGCTGGACGGGGGCGGTGAAGCTCCTCGACTTCGGGATCGCCAAGACCTCGAGCGAGCACACCACCAGCGGGACGGTCGGCAAGTACGGCTACATGTCGCCCGAGCAGGCGCAGTCGCAGCCGATCGACGCGCGGAGCGATCTGTTCTCCCTCGGGGTGGTCCTCTACGAGGCGCTCACGAGCCGCGCGCTCTACGATCGGCCCACGCTCCTCGCGACCCTGACCGCGGTGGTGCGTGAGCCGGTCCCGTCGCTCCGCGCCGAGCGGCCCGAGCTCCCCGAGCCGCTCGAGCACATCGTGGGCCGCGCCCTCGCGAAGGACCCCACCCACCGCTTCCAGAGCGCGGGCGAGATGTCGGCCGCGCTGCGCCAGGTCCTGCGCTCCAACGGCCACCTCGTCTCGCAGCAGCGCGTCGCGCTCTTCCTCGACGGCCTGTACGACGAGGAGGAGAAGAAGCCGCTCAACACCGGCAGCGCGAAGCTCACCGGCTCGTTCAAGGCGCTCACCGACGAGGGCGCGCTGGCCGCGCTCCACGTGAACGAGGAGCTCCACGCGTCGTTCGATCACGCGCTCGAGGATCCGCCAGCGGCGCCGCCGGCCGGTGCGCCCGGTAGGAGCCGCGCGGGCACGATCGCGCTCTACCTGGCCTTCGTGGTGCTCGCGCTGGTGATGGCCGGGGTGGGGGCCGGGGTCGCGCTGCTCCTGATGCGCGGCGCGCTGGGTTGAACGCGCGAAGCGGACCGAGCTCAGCTCACGGTCCGCACGTATCGTTGACGCGCCGCTCAGCCGTACGCGCGGCCGCGCTCGAGCTCCAGCAGGCGCGCGACCCGATCGTGGGTCGGCGGGTGGGTGCGGAGCGCGACCGGGATCTCGGCCGCGAACCAGCGCATCCACCACGGCGCCGCGGCGCGCTCGATGCGCTCGAGCGCGCTCGCGAGCGCGACAGGATCGCCCGTCAGCTCGGCCGCGGTCGCGTCGGCCGCGAGCTCGCGCGCGCGCGACAGCGCGGCTACGAGCAGGCGCACCGCCCAGGGCGCGACGAGGAGCAGCGCGAAGACGCTCCACGGCACCGGCGCCCCGGCGAAGAGCAGGAGCGGCACGCCGAAGACGAGCGCGTAGAGCGAGAACCGGGCCGCGCTCGCGGTGATCGCCTCGACGGTGCGCGCGAGGCGCAGGATCGCGAGGTCGCCGTTCGTGAGGTGTGCGATCTCGTGGGCGATCACGGCCAGGGTCTGGCGCGGGCCGAGCGTCCGCAGGAGGGCCGGGGTCACGCCGATCACCGCGCCGTCGTGCCCGTCGGTCGCGAGGGCCTGCGGCGCGGGGTCCGGGAGAAGGTGCAGCCGCGGCGGCGCGTCGAGGCCGGCGCGATGGGCGAGGGCCTCCACCGCGTCGTGCAGCCCGGGGACCTCGAGGGGGTGGAGCGGGCGGGCGCCTCGCGCGGCGAGGAGCCGGTGGGCCGACGGCCGCGGCGCGAAGAGCGCGAGGGCGGCCGCGAAGGCGACGGTGAAGAGGGCCCCGGTCGCGCCGCCGAGGAGCCAGCCGACGCCAGCGAGGAGCGCGGCGAGGGCGAGCCCGAGGAGCGCGGTGAGCAGGGAGCTCTCCAGGCGGTGGGCGCGGGCGTCGATCATGCGATCAACCTAGATCGCGCGATCGGGGAGGGGAGGGGTTGACGCCCCCGCACCGGGCCGGCCTCAAGATTCTTCACAAACCGCCGTGGATTCGAGGCGAGATGAAGGGGGAACCGATCTCCATCGAGGACGTGCTGGCGAGCCCGCCGCCGCTGCCTCGCTCCAGCGCGCCGCCGGCGCGGCGGGCCTCCAGCGCGCCGCCGTCTCGGGCCCTCCCGCCCTTCTCCAGCGCGCCGCCGGGCACGCCGTCCGAGCGCCCGACCGACCCCTACGTCCGCCCGCGCGCCGCGGGCTCTCCGCCGGCCTCGGGCCGATCGCTGCGCCCCGCGATCGGGGGCGGCTCGGGCGGGCTCCGCTTCGGCGGCGGCGCGTCCCGGACCTCGGCGCGGCCCAGCCAGCGCGCGCTCCCCACCTACGACATCGGGCGCGGGATCGCGCTCGGGGCCTGGGTCGCGGCGCTGGTCGCGATCGGGTTCTTCGCGGCCGCCCAGCCGCCCACCCAGCTCGGCTTCTTCAGCACCTTCGGCGGCGCGGTCCGCACGTCGTGGGACACCGGTCACCTCGGCGTGGCCCTCGCGCTCGGCGGCGTCGGGTGGAGCCTCGCCGCGGCCGCGCTCACGATCGACGCCCTCGGTCGCGGGCGCGTCAACGGGCTGGGCCTCGGCGCGGTCCTCACCGCGACCGTGCTCGTCTCGGGCTGCGCCTACCTGCTCTGACGCGCTCCTCCGTGCGCGCGGTCAGGGCCCGCAACGGCTCTCGATCCGTTGCTCGTAGTGAGGCAGCTCGTCGGGCCAGAACTCCCCCTCGAACGGCCACCGCTGGCCGCCCTGGACGGCCACGATCGGGCCGCCCTCCGGCGGACCCATGGGCGGGCCCGGCGGGCGCCCGAGCGCGCGCCGCGTCGCGGTCGACAGCTCGATCTCCACCGTGTCCATCCGGGAGATCCGCTCGCGCAGATCGTCCACCATCGCTCGGAGCTGCGCGCGGGTGCGCTCCCCCACGCGATCGATCGCGCCGGCCTCGAGCGTCCCGAGCCGGCCGTCGAGCCGCGCCGCGATCCCCGCCTCGAGCGGCGCCTCGAGCGACAGCCCGGCGAGGCGCCGCCGCTCCTCCGCGATCGCGCGCGCGCCCTCGAGCCGGCGGGTGAGCTCGCGATCGCCGAGCGCGTCGCGGAGCCTCGGCCGGACGGCGCGCGGCGCGCGGCTCCTCCCGGCGCGCACCGCCGCGAGCAGCCGGAACGCGTCCTCGTTCGTGCGCGCGTGCCGGAGCGCCACCTCGCCGCCCTCGAGCACCGGCCCGTAGCGGGCGTGGAGCTCGATGACCGCGCGCTCGGCCGCGGCCCACTGGCAGTGCTCGAGCTGGATGATCGCGCGGAGCACCAGCGCCTCCGGGTCGGCGCGGGCGCGCAGGCGAGGGGCCTCGAGGGCGTGCAGGTGACCGAGCGCGCGCGCCGGCTGGCCCGCGACGTAGAGCGCCCAGCTCTCCTCGAGGAACGCCTCGGCGAAGCGGGGCGACGCGACCGGGACGTGGCCCCAGGCGTCCATCGCCTCGCGCAGGCGCGCCGCGCTCCGGGGCGAGACGGGGTCGCGCATCGCGCGCGTGTAGGCGAGCCGGGCGAGGCTCAACCACGCGAGGGTGCGCAGGCGCGCGGCCTCCGGGCTCGGGTGGGGGCCCTCGGTGGCCGCGAGCGCGCGCCGGAACGCCCGCTCGGCCGGCTCGGCTCGACGCAGACGGACGTAGGCCGCGCCCTCGAGGAGGCGCGCCTCGAGCCCCGAGGCGGCGCGGTCGGGCACGCCGGCCAGCGCTCCGATCGCCGCCTCGAGCGCGCCCGCCTGGTAGCGATGGCGCCCGAGCTGGAGGCGCAGGGCGGGGAGATCCACGCGATCGCCCTCGCCTGCGAGCCGGGCCCGCTGCGCGTCGTCGTACCGCTCGATCCCCTCGAGCGCGATCCACGGGTCGGGGAGGCGCGCGGCGAGCATCGCGAGCCAGGTCAGGGACGGCTCGAAGTAGGGGTGGGTCGGCCGCTCCGCGATGCGGGCGAAGGCGTCCCCGGACGCGTGGTAGAGCCCGAGCCCGTAGAGCGCCTTGGCGAGCATGAGCTCCGCCTCCGCGACCGCCGCCGGCGGATCGTCGGTCGCGCCGTCGACCACCGGCTGGAGCGCCGTGACCGCGCGTGCGGGGTCACGGGCGACGAGCGCAGCCAGGCGCTCGCGGCTCGCTCCGGCGCGCGCAGCGATCGGCCCGGCCGGCGCGATCGCGAGCTCTGCCCGCGGCGGCTCGGCCGGCCGACGCTCCGCGGCGGGGTCCGACGCGATCGAGACCGACGCGATCGAGGCCGACGCGATCGAGGCCGACGCACTCGAGGCCGGCGCGCTCGAGGCCGGCGCGCTCGAGGCCGACGGGGTCGGAGGCGGCGCGGGGGTCGACGCGGGGGTCGACGTGGTCGGCCTCGGGCCGCCGCGACGCCCGCCCCCCGCGTCTCGCGCGCGCCGGGCGACGCGGCTCGGCTCGGCGCCCTCGTCGTGCGCGATCTCGGGGCCGCCCGCGGCGTCGGTGACGGCGCCGCCCGCGCGCGCGCTGCGGCGGGCGTCCGGGCGGGGGAGCTCCCTGATCGAGGCCTCGCTCGCGTCCGAGCCCTCCTCGGCGGCGCTGCGCGGGACGGCCGGGCGAGCGTCGCCTCGCTCACCCGGGTCCGGCTCGCCGCCGCGCGCGGGGCGGCCGCCGCGTACGGGGACCTCGCGGCGGTTCGTCTCGGCCGGGGTTCCCACGGCCTCCTGCGACCTCGCCACCGTCGAGGGCGCCGTCGAAGGCGCCACCTCGCCGCCGGGGCCCGCGAGCGCGGCGAGGAGCACGAGGCCGGTCACCACGACGGTGGACCAGGGGAGGCCGGTCGCCGCCGTCGGCGCGGCCGCGGCGCGCGCGAGGGTCGCCTCGCGGGCGACGGCCAGCGTCTCGGCGTCGGGCGTGGCCCCCCGCAGGAGCGCGACTACTCCGTCGAGGTCGAGGTCGCTGCCGTCGAGGTCGCTGCCGTCGAGGTCGCTGCCGTCGAGGCCGCTGCCGTCGAGGTCGCTGCCGTCGAGGTCGCTGCCGTCGAGGTCGCTGCCGTCGAGGTCGCTGCCGTCGAGGTCGCTGCCGTCGAGGTCGCTGCCGTCGAGGTCGCCGATCGGCGTCAGACGCTCCCCGTCGCGCTCGTCGGTCGGTCCGCTCATCGCTCGGTCTCCCCGCGCGCCCTCAGACGCTCGAGCTGGCGCGCGATCGCTCGGCGCGCCGCGTACAGCCGCGCGTAGGCGGTCTGGAGCGGGACCTCGGCGCGCTCCGCGATCTCGCGCATCGGGAGCTGCTCCACCTCGTAGAGCACGAACACCGCGCGCTTGTCGTCGTCGAGCGCGTCCAGCAGCCGCAGCGCGGTCGCGAGCGCCCGGCCGCGGGCCAGCTCCTCGTCCGGGCGCGGCAGGGGGCTCTCGCGCTCCGGAGGCTCCGCCATCGCGGACTCGCGGCGGCGAGCCGCGCGCCGCCGGAGGCTCATCGCCTTGCGGAGGCAGATCGCGTAGATCCAGCCCCGCAGCGCGCGCGGCCGCTCGAGCTCGGGGAGCCGGCGGTGCACCACGAGGAAGACCTCCTGGATCGCGTCGGGCAGCTCGCGCTCGCGCACCCCGAGGCACCGCAGAGTCCGGCCGACGTAGGCGGCGTGCGCGTCGAAGACCTCCGCGAGCCCGGGGCGCGCTTCGGCCGACGCCGCCTGCGTCGCCTCGACCCCCTCCGCCTTCGCCCCGCTCACGGGGCTTAGTTCCCCGAGGCGGACCTTCTTTTGATGCGATCTCTTGATGCGATCTTTTGATGCGGTCTTCACCGCGGTCCGCGTCCGTCGCGCGGAGGCGCGGGGGTTGTTACCTTCTCGCCCATGCGACGATGGCGGCGCAGGGCGGCGTGGCTCGGGGGCGCGGTCGCGTTCGTGGGCCTCTGGCTGCTCGCGAGCCCGAGCAACGCCACGATCGCCGAGCAGCGCGCGCGCCTGCCCCCCGCCGCCGAGTGCGCAGGCGAGAACGTCGCGGGCATCTGGCGCTCGCACCAGTTCGTCCCGCGGTTCTCGGAGTGGGGCATCTTCACCCTCACGATCCGCCGGGTGGAGGGCAACCCGACCCAGCTCACCGGGCGCATCCTCAGCCGCGGCTGGGACGGCGGGCCCAACGACGCCGAGCCGCCGCCGTGCTCGCAGCAGCAGGGCTGGGACTGGACGGTCGAGATGGACGGCCGCGGCTCCATCCAGAACGAGACCCACATCCGCTTCGGCGGGGTCGGGCAGTGGCGGCTGGTCAACGCGCGCTGCGGCCGCGGGCCCTACGGCTACAACCTCGACCAGTTCGAGGGCGACATCGACCCGTCGATCCTCGAGTTCCAGTCGGTCAACAACGACGGCGGTCGCTACGTCAACGTGCCCACCGTGTTCCGGCGCATCAGCTGCGCGCCCACCGAGTACGCCGAGTCGCCGAGCGTCCAGCCGCGCCCGCCCGCGTTCTACCCGGACCTGCCGGGCGGCTGGGGCTGCTCCCGCTGAGCGACCGCGTGGCGACCCCCGCCGCGGGAAGACGAGGCCCCCGGCCGGCGTACTCCACCCCGGGCCGCCGCTCTTGCCGACTCCCCCAATACCCGGTCGACGAACGCGCTCCACCCAACGTCGAGCGCGCGCGTCGAGTCCAGCGCGCGTGGTAGCCTCACCCGCGATGCCGCCGGCGGCGAAAGGTCGGGCCCGGCGCGGGAGGCGCGCGGTGTGGGGGCTCGCCGGCCTCTGCCTCGTCGGCCTGTGGCTGCTCGCGAGCCCGAGCACCGCGACCATCGCCGAGCAGCGGGCGCGGCTGCCTCCGGCCGCGGAGTGCGACGACGAGATCGTCGCGGGCATCTGGCGGAGCCACAAGTACAACGCGCGCTTCGGGGACTGGTCGGTCTTCACGCTGACGATCCGCCGCGTCCCCGGGCAGCCGGAGCAGCTCGTCGGCACGATCAGCAACCGCAACTGGGACGGCACGGCCGACGACGAGCAGCCCCCGCCGTGCGAGCGCCAGATGGGCAACGACTGGACCGTGTCGATGGACGCGCGCGGGTCGGTCACCGGGGGGACGCGCATCCGCTTCGGTGGCGTCGGGAGCTGGCGCCTCGACCAGGTCCACTGCCGGAGCGGGCCGTTCGGCTACAACCTCGACAACTTCACCGGCGAGATCGACGCGTCGATCCTCGAGTTCCAGTCGGTCAACAACGACGGAGGCCGGGCGGTCAACGTGCCCAACGTCTTCCGCCGCGTCCGCTGCCCGCCGCGCGAGGTCGCCGAGGCGCCGCGCGTGAACCCCGTGCCCCCCGCGTTCTACCCGGACCTCGGGCGGGGAGGGTGCGGCCGATGAAGGGGTGGCCGATGAAGGGGCGCCTCGGCGAGCGCGTCCGGCGCGCGCGCGAGCTCTTCCCGCTGACCTGGCTCGGGGTGGCCGCGCTCGCGGGGACCGGGATCGCGCTCTGGGTGGGCTTCCAGGAGGTCGACCTGGTCTTCCTCGGCGCGGGGGTGATCGGCGCGGTCGCGCTCGTCTTCGGGCTGATCCTCGTCGGCCTCGGCGCGTGGCGGGTCGTCGCGCGCCTGCGGGCGATGGTCCCCCAGGAGAGCGCGCGGGTGCTCGAGTGCGGCTACCCGGTGCGCACCGGGTTCTGGCTGCCGCGCCTCTGGTACCTGCCCGGCCTGCGGCTCGGGTGGCGCTGGGATCCGTCCTCGGCCAAGGTCCGCCTCCTCCGCGACGGCCTCCGCATCGAGGAAGAGGCGTTGCCCAACGCGCGCGGCTGGCGCGACACCCTCACCCGCAAGATCACGATCGGCGATCCCTTCGGGCTCGCGTCGGTCACCCTCACCCACACCGAGGCGCGGCCGGTGCGCATGCTCCCGTCGGTCGGCGGGCTCCGCTCGATGCACGTGGTGCGCACGCTCGCGGGCGGCTCCGACCTCGCCCACCCCGAGGGCACGCCGGAGGGCGACCGCATCGACCTGCGCCACTACACGCCCGGCGACCCGATCCGCTTCGTGCTCTGGCGGGTGTTCGCGCGGACCCGCGAGCTCGTGGTGCGTCAGCCCGAGCGCGCGCTCTCGGCCGCTCGCAAGACGATGGCCTACCTCGTCTCGGGCAGCGGCGACGAGCCGGCGGCCGGCGCGGCGCGGGTCGCGGTAGACGTCGGCGCGCTCGGCGGTGACTGGGCCTTCGGCGCGGACGGCGTGCCCGAGCCGGCCACCACCAAGGACGCGGCGCTCGAGAGCCTCGCGCGCTCGCGCGGCGTCCCCGACGCGGAGTGCGGGCGGGGCCTGGCCTCGTTCATCGAGCGAGCGAGCCCGGACGGCGGCGGTCGGACGGTGGTCTTCGTGCCGGGCCGGCCTGGACCGTGGCTCGATGGGCTGCTGGAGTCGGCCCAGAAGCTGCCGCGCGGGATGCACGGGCGCGCGCCCATCGAGTTCGTGGTCTGCACCGACGGCGTGCATCAGCGGGCGCGCTCGGGGTGGCTCGGCCGCGCCGCGCTCGCGCCGGTCGAGGCGGAGCCCGACGGAGGCGTCGAGGCGGAGGAGCTGCAGCGCGTGGTCGCGTCGCTCCAGCGGCTCCAAGCGAGCGTGATCGTGGTGGACCGGCGCGACGGGCGCGTTCACATGGCGGGGCGTTGAAGGTGCAGCGATGAGCCGGCCGCCCAAGGACGCCGACAAGGACAGCCTCTTCGGGGCGCTGCTGCGCTTCGCGCGCCACCCGCTGCGCATGTTCGCGATGGCGGTCGCGATCTACTGCCTCGTCTCCGACATCGCGCTGACCCCGGGCCTCGTCGCGGGGGTGCTCGGGGCGATCGTCGGTGTGCTCGCGGGGGAGCTGCTCGGCCGCAGCCGCCTCCGGCTCTCGTGGGCGCTCGGCGGGCTGCTCGGCGCCGCGCTCTTCGCCCTGATCGTCGGCGACGCCTTCACCTGGTCGGAGACCCTCGTCGAGGCCACCGGGACGGGCGGCGCGCTGCGCATGGTGGGCCTGCTCCACTACGGCGGCGTGGCCTTCGCCGCGGTGGCCGCGATGCGCGCGACCGCGGTCCGGCACCCGGCGTGGATGGGGCTCGAGGCGGCGTTCATCGTGGTCTCGGTCGCGGTGCTCCTCGCGTCGCACCGGGGCGGCTTCGTCGCGCGCCCGCTGTGGCTGAGCGACTTCGCGTGGCGGCGCGGGCTCGACCCGGCCGACATCGTCCTCGGGGTCGGGGTGTCGGCCGCGCTCGTCGCGGTCTCGCTCCTGATGTTCGAGCGCAAGGGACGCCTCTCGATCGCGGCGCTGCCGCTGATCCCGATCGTCGCGATGCTCGCGGTCTCCTGCTTCCGGGTGAGCGGCGGCGGGCCGGACGCGCCCGACGGCGCGGCGGGCGAGACCGACGGCGACGGCGAGGATCCGAACGAGACGCCGCCCGACCCGAACCACGACGGTCACGGCGGCGAGGGCGGCGACGGAGGCCTCCGCGACGGCGGTCAACGCGGGGGCGACGGTGGCGTGCGCGACGGCGGGCGGAGCGACGGCGGCGGCGGCGGCGGCGGCGACGGCGGGCTCGACGGCGGAGTCGGCGGGCGCGGCGACGGGGGCGAGAGCGGCGGCGGGGGCGACGGCGGTCGGGACGGCGGCGCGGGGGGCGGCGGCGATCGCGACGGCGGCGGGGGCGGCGGCGGCGGGGGCGACGGCGGCCGGGACGGCGGCGGCGGCGGCGGTCGCGGGGACGGCGGCGACAGCAGCGGCGGCGGCGGCGCGGACGGGGGCGGAGACGGCGGCTCCGACCCATGGTCGGACTGGGACGCGGGGCTCGACGAGCTCGACGGCCTGCCGCCGCCCGAGAGCAGCGACGGCGACGCGCCGAGCACCGGCCCGGCGGACACCCAGGACCTCCTCGATCAGCCGCCGCCCACCGGCGAAGCGTCCGCGCAGCCGGCCGCGGTGGTGATCTTCGAGCGGGACTACTCGCCGCCGTCGGGCACGTACTACTTTCGCCAGAGCGCGTGGAGCGAGTGGGACGGCCACCGCCTCGTGCCGACCACGGTCGAGGGCGCCGACCGCGAGCTCGCGTCGCGCTACCCCGCGGGCCGCATCACGGTGCGCGCGCCGCCGCGCTGGGGCCGGGTGCCCGTCGCGGCGACGGTCGCGATGATCTCCGACGACGCGGCGCCGTTCGGCCTCGAGTCGCCGCTCTGGTTCGCCGACGCGCGCAACCCGAACCCGCAGCGGTTCCGTCGGGCCTACCGCTTCCTGTCGCTGTCGCAGCGCGCCGAGTACCCGCAGCTCCTCGGCCACGCGGCGGGGGACCCCGACTGGAGCGACGCGCTCCGTGAGCTCTACAGCGAGCGCCACCCCGACCCGCGCTTCGACGAGCTCGCGACCGAGATCGTCGACTCGATCCAACCCGAGCGGCGCGACGACCCCTTCGCCCGCGCGGTCGCGATCAAGCTCTGGCTCGACGAGCGGCTCACCTACTCCACGCGCGAGCGTCACGCGGACGCCGAGGACCCGACGGTCGACTTCCTGTTCGGCAACCGCATCGGCTACTGCGTGCACTTCGCCCACGCGGCCGTGCTGCTCTACCGCGCGGCCGGCGTGCCCTCGCGGATCGGGGTCGGCTACGCGAGCTCCGAGGCGAACCGGCAGGGCGGCTCGGCGCTCCTCGTCCGCACGGGCGACGCGCACGCCTGGCCCGAGCTCTACCTCGACGGCGTCGGCTGGGTGGTGCTCGACATCGCGGCTCACGAGAACCTCGACCCGCCGAGCCCCGCCCAGGACGAGGACCTGCAGCGCATGCTCGGCGAGATGGCGCGCGAGCAGCCGCCGGACCCGGAGGACGAGGTCCAGGAGGAGGAGCACGAGGAGGGCCCGGGGGCCGCGTTCTACGGCTACTCCGCGCTCGCGCTCTTCCTGCTCGCGCTCCTCGCGGTGCTCGCGGTCTGCTACGCGATCAAGCTGTGGCGCCGGGTCGCGCCCGCGATCGCGGGCCACCGCGCCTACGGGCGCGCGAGCTACCGCCTGATGCTCGACCGGCTCGCGGAGGTCGGCCTGAGCCGCGAGTTCGGCGAGACGCGGGAGCGCTTCGCGGCCCGGGTCGCGAAGCTCAGCCCGGCGTTCTCGCAGGCCACGACCCTGATGCTCGCCGAGAGCTTCGGGGCCGAGGGAGCGGGGCCGAGCCCGGACGCGTTCAAGGACGCGGGCCGAAGGGTGAAGGAGCAGATCGCGGCGGGGACGCCGCTGTGGCGGCGCCTGCTGGGGCTTATGCACCCGCTGGCGTTCCTGGACGCCCGCTGATGGACGGGCGGGGCGAGCGCGCGCCACGGAGAGGACGGATGACGCGATGACCGAGATGCAGAGCGACTTTCAGCAGAGCGAGCACATCACCTACGAGAAGGCGCCGCCGATCACCGACCTCGACGGGGCCTACGGGGTGGTGTCGCGGATCCGCGGCCGGCTGCGGCGCGCGGTGCGCGGGCGCGACGACGTCATCGAGGCGGTGATCATCGCGATGCTCGGCGACGGCCACATCCTCCTCGAGGACTTCCCCGGCTCGGGCAAGACGACCCTCGCGAAGGCGCTCGGCGACTGCATCATCGACGACATGCCGCACGACGAGATCGTCGCGATCCGGCGCATCCAGTTCACCCCCGACCTCCTCCCGGCCGACGTCACCGGGACGACGATCTTCGACCCCAACAGCAACAAGTTCTTCTTCCGGCCCGGCCCCGTCTTCGCGCACGTGGTCCTCGCCGACGAGATCAACCGCACCTCGCCCAAGGTGCAGTCCGCGCTCCTCGAGGCGATGGGCGAGAAGCAGGTCACGGTCGACAACCGCACGCGGCAGCTCGACCCGCTCTTCTTCGTCATCGCGACCCAGAACCCGCTCGACTTCAGCGGCACCTTCCCCCTGCCGAGCGCGCAGCTCGATCGCTTCCTCTTCAAGATCCGCATGAACCACATCCCGCGCGAGGCGGAGCTCGAGGTGCTCGCGTCGATCCGCACGCGGCGTCAGAAGCCCGCCCCGCAGGAGGACCTGCCGCGGGTCACGCGGACCGAGATCCTCGACGCGCGCCAGGTGATCGAGGAGCACGTCCACCTCGCGCCGGCGATCCGGGAGACCCTGGTCGACATCGCGGAGGTGACCCGCAACGACCCGCGCGTCATCCAGGGCCTCTCCACCCGCGCGCTCGTGCTGATGATCCCCGCGCTCCAGGCGCGCGCGCTCACCCAGCACCGCAACTACGTGACCGACGAGGACGTGCGCGCCCTCGCGCTCCACACCTTCGGGCACCGGCTCGAGCTCGCGCCGGGCGCGGGGGAGGTCGGCGCGCTGATCCAGGAGCTGATGGCGGGGCCGCTCGAGGCCCTCGCGCGCCGGGGGGCCGCCTCTTGAGGCGACGCGCGCTCACGGTGGCGGTGGCGCTGGTGGCCGTGGTCGCGCTCGGCGACGCGGCCCCGATCCGCGCGCAGGGCGAGATCGGCGCGCTGGCCCAGACGCCGGTCGAAGCCGAGGCGCTCCAGCTCCTCGGCGATGGCCTCTACGTGAGCGCGCGGACCCAGGCGGAGGAGGCGCTCCGCGCCGACCCCGACTCGATCGTCGGCCACTACGTGCTGGGGCGCGCGTTCTTCGACGCCGAGGGCTCGCTCGCCCGCGCGATGTTCCACCTCGGCCGCGCGCGCGAGCTCTACGAGGGGCGGGCGCTCCCCTACGGCGAGCTGCACCAGGAGCTGCTCTACCAGACCGCGCGCCTCGCGGGGCAGATGGAGCTCTACGACTACCAGCTCGAGCTGCTCGGCTTCCACGACCACCTCTACGACCCGGACCTGATCGCCGAGCGGTGCTGGCCGCTCATGAAGCTCGACCGGATGGAGGAGGCGCGCGAGTTCGCCAACGCCGCGGTCGGCTCGCCCGACGCGTGGCAGCGCTCCGCCGGGCTCAACGCGCTCTGCGCGGTGGAGGGCGAGGCCCGGGCGCGCGGGCCCTACCGCGCGGCCTGCCTCCAGGCGCTCGAGAGCGCGCGCGCGGAGGTCGCGCGGCGCGGCGAGGACGAGGAGGCGGCGGGCATCGCGGTCGACGCGTACAACGCGGCGCTCGCCTCGGCGGCCGCGCTGCAGATCGACGAGGCGCGCGCGCTCGCGATGGAGGGCGTGCGCCGCTTCGAGCCGACGGGCGCCAACCCGTGGCAGCTCCTCGTCGAGCTCAACCTCAGCGACGGGCGGATGGACGACGCGCTCAACGCGTTCGCCCAGATGCTCCACTGGAACGATCGGCAGCCCGCGTCGATGCGCGATCAGGGGCGGGCGGAGCTCGAGGCGACGGTCGCGATGGTGCTGCTCCTCGCGGGCGAGACCGAGCAGGCGCGGGTGCGCATCGAGCGCGCGCTGGATCGGCCGGACCGGCGCGGCCTCACCACCGACGGCGCCGAGCAGGCGCGCGGGCGGCACGCGCTGCTGCGGCGGATCATCCGGCGCGTGCAGGCGGAGGAGGCGGCCGAGCAGGCCTCGTGGACGGGGCGCGGCGCGCAGCTCGTCGAGGCGGTGGTGTCGGCGCCCTCGGATCTGTTCGGGGGCTTCGCGGACGAGGAGCGGGTGGTCGCGGTCCTCACCGACGAGGGTCGACTGCAAGACACCGTGCGGCCGTACATGGCCGGCGGGGTAGACGGACTGAGCCCGTGGCTCACCCCGGAGCTGGTCGATCTGCTCGGCCCGGCGGTGATGCGGGTCGCGCTGCGCGACGCGCGCGAGCGTGACGCGGAGGTGCCGGCCGCGGCGCCGTTCTACCTCGGCCTCGAGGCGGAGATCGCGGCGCGGGACGGAGACGCGGACGAGGCGTTGCGCCTCGCGGAGCAGGCGCTCGAGGCGATGGACGCGCCGGGCTGGGCGCTCGCGCGGGCGCGGGTCGCGGCGGTGGCGGCGGAGGCCGCGCGGGACGACGGCCAGGACACGCGCGCCCACGAGCTCTTCCAGATCGCGCTCGACTCGGACCCCGGGGTGCTGCGCCGGCTCGGGCTGGCCCTCCCCGCGTCGTTCACCGCGCAGGGCGACGCCGCGTCCGAGGCGGCGGACCTGCTCGCGCGCTCCCCTCGCTTCGACGAGGAGCGCGGCGCGTTCGTGGTCGCGGTCGAGCCGGCGCCGAACGGGCTGCGGGCGTGTCTCCGCAGCCCGTCGGGCAACGAGCTGCGCTGTGTGGTGGCGGAGCGGCCGGGAGAGGACGAGGAGGACCCCCTGCCGCTGCCCCAGCGGCTCGCCTACCAGGTGCACCACGAGCTGTTCGCCGCGCGCATCGAGCTGAGCACGATCGACCTCGGGTCGCTCGACGGCCACACCAACGGCGGCTCGGCCCTCGCGAACGAGAGGCTGCGCGATCTGATGGCCGAGCCGGACCGCTGAGGGGATCCAAGCCGCGTCGGGGTTCGCCCGGCCTTACAGGGTGCTAACATTGCCGGATGGCGCGCGGATGGGTGGTCGGCGCCCTGCTCCTCGGGGGGACGCTCGGGGCGGGGTGCGTGGGGACGGTCGAGGACGGCCAGCCGTGGCGACCGGGCACCGTCGAGGTGCAGTGCGACGACGTCGGGCGCCGGCCGGGGCGCGCGCCGCTCCGGCGGCTGACCGCGACGGAGTACGACCGCACGGTGCGGGATCTGTTCGGCGTGACGAGCGAGCCCGCGCGCCGGCTGATCGACAACGAGCGCGGCGTGGTCAGCGCGGACGCGCGGCGGATGACCCCGCTCCTGGCCGAGCAGTACATGACGGCGGCGGAGGAGACGTCGGCCGCGCTCACCGCCGACGACGCGGCGCGACGCGCGCTCACCGGCTGCGACACGATCGACGAGGCCTGCGTCCGCGCCTGGCTCGCGCGCGACCTGCCCCGCGCCTACCGCCGGCCGGTCAGCGAGGCGGAGCTCGATCGGCTCGTCACCCTGTTCGCCGCGGGCCGCGACCTCGACGACGCGACCGGCGGCGTCCAGCGCGTGCTCGAGGCGATCCTCCAGTCGCCGAGCTTCCTCTACCGTGTCGAGATCGTCCCCGCCGACGGCGCGCCGGTGGTGCGGCTGACCGGGCATCAGCTCGCGACGCGGCTCTCCTACTTCTTCCACGGCACCATGCCCGACGAGGAGCTCTTCGCGGCGGCCGAGTCGGGCGCGCTCGACACCGACGAGGGCGTCGAGGCCCAGGCCCGCCGCCTGCTCGCGCTCCCCGAGGCCGAGGAGACGGTGCAGGAGTTCTTCGCGCGCTACCTCGAGCTGGACGAGCTCGACCACACCACGAAGGACCCCGAGGTCTACCCCGCGTTCGACCCGCAGATCGCGGCGCTCATGCGGCAGGAGACCGAGGCGATGGTGCGCGAGGTCGTCTTCGAGGGCGACGGGAGCTGGCGCACGCTGATGACCGCGGACTGGTCGATGATGAACCGGCCGCTCGCGGACTACTACGGGGTGAGCGGCCCCAGCGGCGACGCCTTCGAGCGCGTCTCCCTCGACGGCGCCTACCACGCCGGGATCCTCACCCACGGCAGCCTCCTCGCGACGCGCGCGCGCGCCTACGAGACCTCGCCGATCCACCGCGGGATGTTCGTGCGCGGCACGCTCCTCTGCGGCGTCGTGCCGAACGTCCCCGAGGGCCTCGAGGTGACGCCGCCCGACCCCGACCCGACGCGCACCACCCGCGAGCGCCTCGCGGCCCACCGGGAGGCGCCGGACTGCCGGGCGTGCCACCAGCAGATCGACCCGCTCGGGTTCGCGTTCGAGCACTTCGACGGCGCCGGGGTGTTCCGGCCCGAGGAGAACGGCCTCGCGATCGACGCGACGGGCGAGATCGTCGGGACCGACGCGGCGGGCCGGTTCGACGGAGCGCCCGCGCTGGCCGAGCGCGTGGTCGACAGCGCCGACGCGCGCGCCTGCTTCACCCAGTGGTGGTTCACCTCGGCCTTCGGCCGCGCGGAGGAGCGGGAGGACACCTGCCAGGTGCGCGCGCTCGAGGACCGCTTCGTCGCCTCCGGCCTCGACGTCCGCGAGCTGCTCGTCGGCTTCACCCTCAGCGACACGTTCCTCTACCGCGTGGCCGACCAGGACGCGCTCACCGAGACGGAGGCCCCGTGAAGAAGAAGCTCACCCGGCGCGCGGTGCTCCGCGGCGCGGGCGGCACGGTCCTCGCGCTGCCCTTCCTCGAGGCGATGCTCGGCTCCGGCCGCACGGTCGCGCAGAGCGCGGAGGTGCCCAAGCGCGTCGTCTTCATGTTCTCGTCGTGCGGCATCTCGCCGGCGACCTTCTGGCCGACGGGGGGCGAGACCGACTTCGTGCTCGGCCGCTCGCTCGAGCCGCTCGCGGCGATGCGCGACAAGCTGATCGTCCTCGACGGCCTCTCCTACGAGACCGCCAAGGCGGACCGCGTGGGCCAGAACGGCCACGACAAGGGCACGGCACATTGCCTCACCGCGACCGCGGTGGTCGAGGGCCCCGAGGGGGTCGGGCGCTTCGGGCACCTCTGGGACGGCTCGGCCGGCGGCGTCTCGATCGACCAGCACATGGGGAGCTTCTTCGAGGGGGTCACGCCGTACCGGTCGCTCGAGTTCGGGGTGAAGGCGGAGGGCATCGGCCAGGCCCTGCCGAGCCGCATCTCCTACCGCGCGCCCTTCGAGCCGGTGATCCCGATGAACGACGCGGGGATGGCGTTCGACCGCATCTTCGCCCCGCTCGTCGGCTCCTCCGACGAGGTGCAGCGGCGTCACGCGCGCCGCAGCCTCGTGCTCGACTACGTGGACGAGGACCTCGCGCGCCTGCACGGGCAGCTCGGGGCTGCGGACCGGCGGCGGCTCGACGCGCACATCGGCTCGATCGCCGACGTCCGCGATCAGCTCGCGACCCTCGCCGGATCCGTGTGCGAGGCGCCGGCCCGCGAGACGAGCAACGACTACGAGCCGCTCGGCCGCATCCAGATGGATCTGCTCGTCCAGGCGCTCAAGTGCGATCTGACGCGGGTCGCGACGGTGCAGTGGTCCAACGGCCAGTCGGGCGTGCGCCTGCCTGGGTTCCAGGACGGTCACCACGCGGTCAGCCACAAGGGCCCGGACGAGCGCCCCGCGTGGGACACGAGCCGCACCTACGCGGAGCTCGCGATCGAGTACGACCGCTTCTACGCGCGCCAGATGATGTACCTGCTCGAGGCGCTCGACGCGGTCGACGAGGGCGACGGCCAGACCCTGCTGGATCACACCGCGGTGGTCTGGATCAACGAGCAGCAGCGGGGCATCGGCAACAACCACGGCTGGGACCGGATGCCCTTCGTGATCGGCGGCGGCCTCGGCGGGAGCTTCCGCACCGGCCGCTACGTCACGGCGGATGGCGGCCACGCGAACCTCTTCGTGAGCCTCATGCAGGGCCTCGGGATGCCGGACACGACCTTCGGCCAGCCGGAGCACTGCACGGGCGAGGTCGCGGGCCTCACCTGATCGGTCCACCCGAGCACCCCAGCGGATCGTCTGACCCGCCCAGCCGCCTCGCGCGGGACGTCGCGCCGTGGTTCGCGACGCCGAACGGTGACAAGGTCGTCGCCGACGGCTCCCGGATCCGGTCCGCGGCCTTATCTCTCTGCGCCCAATCTCTCAGCGAGAGGTCCCCATGACGAGCAGCCCCGACGACCCCTTCACCTGGACCGACGTGATGCGCGTGGCGCGTGGCGGCAACGCCGCGCCGCCGCGCCGGCTGGAGCGCCCCGAGGCCGAGTGGCGCGAGCGGCTGACCCCCGAGCAGTTTCGGGTCACCCGCCAGCACGGCACCGAGCGGGCGCACAGCAGCGACATGTGCCGTGTGTTCAGCCCCGGCAAGTACCGTTGCATCTGCTGCGACACGCTGCTCTTCGACGCCGAGACCAAGTTCGACAGCGGCACGGGCTGGCCGAGCTTCACCCAGGCGGCGGCCCCCGACGTGATCGCGTACCACGAGGATCGCTCGTACGGGATGAGCCGCATCGAGGTGCTCTGCAACGTGTGCGACGCCCACCTCGGCCACGTGTTCCCCGACGGCCCGCCCCCGACGGGGCTGCGCTACTGCATCAACGCGGTCTCGCTCCGCAAGGACGGCGAGGCGTCGTGAGCCCTCCGCCGGGTCCGCGTCGCGGGTGTCCGGCGTGGAGCTTCGGGGAGGCACGATGACCGCAGCGCTCCGATCGTCGCTCCGCTTCGAGAACACCTACGCCGAGCGGCTCGAGGGCGCCTACGCCCCGGTCGCGCTCACGCCCGCCCCGCGGCCGTCGCTCGTCGCGTTCAACGCGCCGCTCGCGGTCGAGCTCGGCCTCGACCCGGAGGCGGTCCGCGACGAGGTCCTCGGGATCGTGTCCGGCGCGTCGGTCCCCGACTCGGCGCGCGTCCTCGCGATGGCCTACGCAGGCCATCAGTTCGGTCACCTGTCGCCGCTCCTCGGGGACGGACGCGCGGCGCTGATCGGCGAGCTCATCGACGCGCGCGGGCGGCGACGTGACCTCCACCTCAAGGGCTCGGGGCGCACGCCCTTCTCGCGCGGCGGCGACGGGCGAGCCACCCTCGGGCCGGTCCTGCGTGAGCTCCTCGTCGCGGAGGGGATGCACGGCCTCGGCATCCCCACGAGCCGCGTGCTCGCCGCGGCGACCACCGGTGAGCGGGTGCGCCGCGAGGAGCCGCTCCCGGGCGCGGTGCTGGCGCGGGTCGCCGCGAGCCACCTCCGGGTCGGGACCTTCGAGCTGTTCGCGGCGCGGCGCGACGGGGCGATGGTGGAGCGGCTGATCGACTATGCGCTGGAGCGCCACTTCCCCGAGCGTCGGGGCGCAGAGACGCCGGCGCTCGCGCTGCTCGAGGGCGTGGCCGAGGTCCAGGCGCGGCTCATCGCACAGTGGATGGGCGTCGGCTTCGTGCACGGCGTGATGAACACCGACAACTTCACGATCTCCGGAGAGACGATCGACTACGGCCCGTGCGCGTTCCTCGACGCTTACGATCCCGCGGCGGTCTTCAGCTCGATCGACCGGGGAGGGCGCTACGCCTACGCCAACCAGCCGGCGATCGGCGCCTGGAATCTCGCCCGGTTCGCCGAGGCGCTGCTCCCCCACATCGACCCCGACCCGGAGGTCGCGGCCTCGCTCGCGATCGCGCGCGTCGAGGCCTACATGGCGGCGGTCGCCGCGCACCGGCGCGCCGGCATGAACCGCAAGATCGGCCTCCCCGAGGACGCCGACGAGGAGCTCGTCGCCGGGCTCCTCGCGCGGATGGCCGAGGCGCGGCTCGACTACACGAGCACCTTCCGGCAGCTCGCGCGCGGGCTCGTCTCGCCGGACGCGATCCCCGAGGCGCTCGCCGGCTGGGCCGACGGATGGCTCGCGGCGATCGACGCGGCCGGTGCTCCCCGAGACGAGGTCGCGGCCCGCATGGACGCGGAGAACCCGATCTACATCCCGCGCAACCACAAGGTCGAGGAGGCGCTCGCGGCCGCGCACGACGGCGACTACGGGCCCTTCGAGGCGATGGTCGAGGTCCTGCGCGACCCGTTCACCGCGCGCGACGTCGACCCGAGCTACGCCGAGCCGGCGCCCGCGTCGTTCGGGCCGTACACGACGTTCTGCGGCACGTGAGCGTCAGGCGCCGCGCGCCTTGATGATCAGGTAGCGCAGCGGGGCGTCCTCGAGGTTGCGCAGCGCGAGGGTCGAGCCCAGCGGCAGGTGCACCACGTCGCCGGGCCGGAGCGGGTGCCACTCGCCGTTGATCGAGGCCTCCCCGCGGCCCTCCACGCCGATCACGATCTCGGGGTCGGCCTGCTGGACGTGGGCGCCCACGCTCCCCTTGCCGTCGAGCTCGCAGCTGAGCACCGCGGTGAACGGCGCGGCCCGCTGGCGCCCGAGGAGGTTCCACACCTTCACCGCGCCCTCGCCGCCGAACAGCGCCTCGCGGACGTCGGCCGGGCCCTTCTCGATGTTCGCCATGGGGTTCCCATAGCGCGCGGCGCGCCGTAGAGAAACGCGTCGGAGGGCGCGTGGACGACCGACTCGACATTCTGGGGATCGCGGGGAGCCTGCGCGAGGGCTCGTACAACGCCGCGCTGATCACGGCCGCGGCCGAGCTCGCGCCCGCGTCGATGCGCGTCACCGCGCACGCGCTTGACGACGTGCCGATGTTCCGTCCCGAGCTCGACGCGGCCCGGCCTGCGCCGGTGGTCGCGCTCCGCGAGGCCATCGCGCAGGCGGACGGCGTGCTGATCGCGACCCCCGAGTACAACTACGGCGTGCCCGGCGTGCTCAAGAACGCGCTCGACTGGGCCTCACGGCCGGCCTACCGATCGCCGTTCCGCGACAAGCCGGTGGCGATCCTCGGGGCGAGCGGGGGCGCGATCGGAGCGGCGCGCGGGCAGGCGGCCCTTCGGGTGGTGCTCGCCGGGATGGCGAGCGCGCTGCTGCCGTGGCCGGAGCTCGCGGTCGGGCGCGCGGCCGAGCGGATCGTCGACGGTCGCCTGGTGGACGAGGACAGCCGCGCGCGGCTGGCCGACATGCTCGGCGCGTTCGACGCCTGGACTCGCGCGGTCGCCGGCTACCGGGCCGCGCGCGTGCGCTGATCCGCTCGCGGGCGGGCCGAGGCGTGCTCCGCTGTTCGCCCGGGTGGGCGGGCGACGTCAGGGGGGCTCCACCGCGAGACGATCCCTCCCCGCGACGGAGTCGGGACCGCGGCCTCGGGCGTCTACGACGTGGAGCTCCTCGTCACGCGGTGCGACGGCACCTGCGCGGACATCGACGGGCGCCGCTCCGAGCTGTGCGCGTTGAGCGGGCCCCCTGGTTCGGCCGCTCGCGGGGCACCGGCCCGCCGACTCCGTCGATCGACCGTCACGTCGAGATGGAGCTCACGGGCACCCGACAGTGGCGGCCGCGGCGCAGGCTCACTGCGCCCAGAGGCGCAGGGTTAGGGCGAATGACCACTCTCCTTGCGTCACGCGGGCCTCGTCGGTCAGCGCGGCCCGCGCGCTGAGCGCAGCCTCGAACAGGCCCCAGCGGCCCTCGACGCCGCCGCCCACCGCGAGCGCCGCGCCGTCGCCCTCCGCGAAGCGGCCGATCGAGCCGTCCAGCTCCGCGCCGATCGCGAGCCACTCGAGCGGCACGAGGTCCACCCCCAGCGCCCACGCCCAGAGCCGCGCGCCGGTGTCGGTCGCGTCGACGATCGCGCCCTGACGGGTCCGCACCGCGAGCAGCGTGAACGGTCGCCACGACGCGGCGACCGACGGAGTGAGGCGCACCCGTCCCAGGCTGTCCGGTTCGCCGCGTGTCGGGATCCACGCCCCGAGGTCGACGGCCGCGCCCCACGCGCCCTCGTCGAGGAGCCGTAGGCCGAGCTCCCCGTAGAGGTCCGCGTCTCCGCGCCGGCCGACCGGCGCGGGCCGCGCGAGCGCGTCGAGCTGACCCGCGAACATCACCCGCAGGGGTACGCCCGGGAGCTGGGCCCGCGCAGCCACCCCCAGGCGGAGCTGCGGCTCGTCGCCCGGCGCCTCGGCGAGGATCCCGTAGATCCAGGCCCCGAACCCGCCGCGGCGCTCGTCGCGCAGGCCGAGCGCGCTCGGCCACAGCGCAGCCCCGAGCCCCTCGTGGACCGGCCCCGGCGTGGGCGCGTCGTCGGGCGCGGGCGCGTCGTCCGGCGGATGGCTCCCGTCGGGATCGCGCACCGGGACGACGAGCGACCCTAGCGGGACCAGCTCGCTCCCGGCGGCCACGCTGACCGTCAGCTCGGCTTGCGGTGGCGCATCCGGGCTCGCCCAGACGTCGACGACCAGGTCGGGACCGGAGACGCGCGGGCGCTCCACCTGGAAGCCGGCCGGCGCGCTGACGCGGAGCACGCTCGCGGGGGGGACGCGCGGCGCGGCGAGGTCGATCCGCAGCTCGGTGCGCCGGTCGCGCACGAGCGCCCCGAGGTCGGCCCGCACCGCAACCTCGATCACCTCGACCGGAAGCCGGGTCTCTGCGCCGCGGCGGTCCTGGCAGCGCACCTCGTGGCGGCCGCGGCCGCGCAAGGTGACGATGCCGCTCATCGGTCCGTCGCCGTCCGCGCAGTCGAGCCCGCGCGGGGCGACGAGCCAGGTGCCGGGCCACACCCGCGGCGCCACCCCGTCGGGCTCAGCCGCCGCGCCGCCTGGCTCGACGAGGCGCGCGAGGCGCACGGTGAACGCGCGCCAGGGTGAGCGCCGCCCCTCGAGACCGTGGCGGTCGATCGACGCGATCGAGACGTAGACCGTGCCCTCGGGCAGCCCGCTCGCCTCGAACGCGCTCGCCCGGCCGCCGAGCTCCAGCGTGGTGAGGAGCTCCGCGCCGTCGGGCTCGCTCGAGACCTCGACGCGGTAGCGGTCCGCGCCGCGCACCGCGTCGAAGCCGCCGCGCAGGGTCGCGCCTCGGCCGACGAACCCGATGACCGGCCCGCTCGACTCCGCGCGCCAGCGCGGCGCGGCGAGGAGCCGGCGCGGCTGCGCGGGCTGCTCGCCGCGGCGGACCACCGTCCCCGTCCCGGCCGGCAGCGTGATCGTGCGTCCGCCCGCCTCGACCGTGGCCGCGCGCCGCCCGTGGTTCGCGACGCGGCTCGTACCGTCCTCGCCGACGCTCACCACCGCGTCGCCGTCGAGGCTCGCGCGCGAGCTCGGCGTCTCGACCTCGAGGGGGCGGCGGCCCGCGAGCTCGCCGAGCCGACTCCGCAGCGCGCCGCTCTCCAGCTCGGCCCGGGTGACAGGGCGCGACGCGAGGCGGCGCTGGCCGCCGTAGATGATCACCAGCGTCCGCTGGCGAACCTGGACGAGCGACCGGTCCTCGAACGCGATCTCCGCGCTCGCCGCGTCGTGGGTGCGCACCTGCGTGCCGCGCGGGAGCGCCTGCCCGGCCCGCGCGTCCGCGAAGGTCGCCGCGTCGGGGGTCCTCCGATCCACGCGCCGCTGGACGCTCACGATCCGGGCCGGCGGCGACGGGCGCGGCAGCCGCAGCACCGTGCCGGGGGCCAGGCGGTGAGGCATGGGCCCGAGCTCGGGGTTGTGCGCGTGGATCTGCGGGTAGGCGTCCGCGTCGCCCAGCACGCGGGCCGCGATCGCGCGGCACGAGTCGCCCGGCCGCACGGTGTAGTCGAAGAGCTCCTGGGCCCGGGCCGGGCTGGCGAGCGTGAGGCTGGCGAGCGCGAGGCTGACGAGCGCCGGGCTGACGAGCGCGAGGTCGGCTCCGAGCCCGCGCCGCCGCGGCCTGGCGCCGATCATCGCCGGCGCGCCCGCCCCACCCGGCGGAGCTTGCGCGCGAGGTCGGCCGCGTCGACCGGCCGCAGGACGACGTCGGCCGCCCCGGCGCGGAGCAGAGCGGACAGGGCGGCCACGTCCCCTCGGTCCGCGGCCGCGACGACCGGGCGCCCCTCGGCCGCGAGCGCGCGCACCGCGTCGGGATCGGCGCCCGGCGCGTAGAGCGCGGCGGTGGCGTCGTCGGCCGGCTCGTCGTCGCGGACCGCGAAGGCGAGGATGCCGTTCGCGCGCAGCCCGAGGAGGAGCGCGGCGTCCACCGCGCCGACCACGCCGACCTCGAGCTCCTCGGCCGACGCCGTCGCGCCCGCCGCCGCGTCGACCATCCGGCGCGCGCGGGGCCCGAGGTAGCCGTCGGCCGCGGCGCGGGCCCGGCCGCGGTCCGGGTCCGGGTCCATCGCCGCGAGGCGGGCCGCGACCTCCTCCATCGTCGGCCGCTCCCCCGCCGCCTTGGCGAGCATCCGGCGGCGCAGCGCGTCGAGCGCGGTCGGGACGCTCAGAGGCTCGCCCTCGCGCGCGAGCGGCGGAGGCGGCGCGAACATCTGCTTGGTCAAGACGTCCGCCTCCGGGCCGGAGAAGGGCGCTCGGCCCGTCAGGAGCTCGTGCAGCATGCACCCGAGCGCGTAGACGTCGGTCGGCGGCCCGACGTCCTGGCCGCGAGCCTGCTCGGGCGAGAGGTACTCGGGCGTCCCCACGACCACCCCCTCGCGCGTCATCCGGCCGGCCCCCTCGTCGCCCCCCTCGCCCGCGAGGAACGCGAGGCCGAAGTCGAGGACCCGCAGCCGCTCGTCGATGGAGAAGAGCACGTTGTCGGGCTTGAGATCGCGATGCGTCAGGCCGCTCGCGTGGGCGGCGGCCACCGCGGCCGCCAGCTCCTGAGTCCAGGCGATCGCGCGGCCCGCGTCGAGGCCCGTGGGGCGAGCGGCGAGGCGCGCGCGGAGCGTCTCGCCCTCGATCAGCTCCATCACGAGGAACGCCGCGCCCTCGTGCTCGCCGTAGTCGTGGACCGCGACGGCGGCGGGGTGGCGGAAGCGGCTGGCGACCTTCGCCTCGCGCGCGAAGCGGAGGCGGGCCCGCGGCTCGTCGACCAGCTCGCGGCGCAGCACCTTCACCGCCACCGGGCGGCCGAGGGGGAGCTGCGAAGCGCGGTAGACGACTCCCATTCCCCCGCGCCCGAGCACCGCCTCGACGCGGTAGCGGCCTGCGAGCAGGGTGCCCGGCGCGATCACCAGTCGACCTCGTAGAGCGCGACCGGCGCGGCGCGGCCCGGCACCTCGCGCTCGCCGACCGCGCGCGCGTCGAAGTCCTCCCCCGCCGCCTCCACGGTGGCGTGGCTCACGAGGATCTGCGACGGCCGCGCGATCGTCTCGAGGCGCGCGGCCACGTTCACGACGTCGCCGATCGCGGTGTACTCCATGCGCGTCTCGGAGCCGACGTTGCCGACCACCGCCTCGCCGCTGTTGACGCCGATCGCGAGCTGGACCTCGACCCCGTAGCGGTCGCGCCAGCCCGCGTTGGCGCTCTCGAGGAAGCGGAGCATGTCCTGCGAAGCGTAGAGCGCGCGGGCCGCGTGATCCTCCTGCGCGGCCGGCGCGCCGAACAGCGCCATCACGCAGTCGCCGAGGAACTTGTCGACCGTGCCGCCGTGCCGGAACACCGCCTCGGTGAGCAGGGTGAACAGCTCGTTGAGGATCGCGACGACCTGCTCGGGCGGGAGCCGCTCCGAGAGCGGGGTGAACGCGACGACGTCGGCGAAGAGGACGGTGATCTCGCGGCGCTGCCCGCCGAGCTCCATGCTCTGCTCGCGGCGGACGATCTTCTCCACCAGCTCGCCCGGGAGGTAGCGGCGCAGGTCGCCGCGGATCGCGGCCTCCTCGACGAGCCGCGCCTCCGACGCCTCGAGCTGCGCGGCCGCGCCGCTGAGCGCCTCGCCGAGCACCGCCAGCTCGTCGCGCGTCCGGACCTCGACGCGCCGGTCGAACCGCCGCGCGGCGAGGTCCTCGGTGAACGCGACCAGCTCGCCGATCGGGGCCGCGATCCGTCGCGCGAACACGAAGGCCGCGACGAGCGCGAGCAGGACCGTCAGCGCGATCGACGCGATCACGATGCGCTGCATCTGCGCGAGCGACGCGTAGGCGACGTCGGTCGGGATCATCGCGACGACCGCCCACGGCAGCTCCGAGAGCCCGACCGCGGTGCTCAGCCAGCGTCGCCCCGCCGCGTCCTCTCGCTCCGCGCTCGCGGGGGCCTGGGCGAGCGCCTCGACGTCCGCGTCGGGCGGCATCGCGACCGGCGCGACCGGAGCGAGCACCGCCGCGGGGTCCGGGTGAACGAGCGCGCGTCGGTCCGCGTCCAGCACGAGGAGCACGCCCTCACGCGAGGCGAGCTGCGCGCGCGAGAGGCGCTCGAGGCTGCGCTGGGTGTCGGCGAGCGACCAGGGCGACGCCGCGTAGCCGGTCACCCGCCCGCCGGCGCGGACCGGCACGACGAGGAGCACGCGGGCGGAGTCGCCGTCGCGGGTGATCGGCCCGATCGCGCGCCCGCCGTCCGCGGCGGCGCGGAGCGCGGCGTCGAGCCGGTCGGGCGTCTCGGGCGCGGCGATCCGCGGGTCGCGCAGCCGATCGATCAGCGCGCCCGACGCGCCGTAGACCGCGACCACGTCGAGGCCTGGCTGCGCGTCGAGGAGGCGCAGGCTCGTGCCGACCCGCACGTCCTCGGGCGCGCCCTCGTCCGCGAGGGCCTCGGCCACCACCGCGAGCGCGCGTCCGCGCCCCGCGACCTCCTCGTCGAGCCGCGTCGCGACCTGCTCGACCAGCGCGATCTGGAGCGCCTGGCTCGACGACTCGACCTCGCGCGCGTTGACGTCGATCAGCAGCCAGCCGAGCACCACGAGCGGTACGGCGGACAGCGTCGCGGTGAGCAGCGCGATCTTGAGCCGGAGCGGGAAGCGCATCGGTCCGGTCGGCGCGCTCCGGCTCAGACCATGAAGCCCATCGCGGCCCAGTCGATCGTCAGGCGCGTCGGGTTCTGGGGGTCGCACTTCACGGGCACGCTCATGCCGGGCCCCACCCGCGACATCGCCATCATCGGCACCACGCACTGGTGGTTGGTGCGGAAGGGCGCGAAGGCGGCCTGCCCCGGCAGCGGCTGCACGTCGAGCACGATCGAGAGCTGGGGCTGGTGGTTGATGAGCACCCCCGTCTGGCCCACCTGCACGATGCTCGCCTGGGCTGCGACCCCGGTCGCCACGAGCTGTTGCCGCTCCTGGTTCTTCTTGAACAGGAAGTAGAAGACCGCGCCCACGATGCCGATCGGGACGATCGCGGCCATGCAGCTGATGAGCGTGACGAAGATCGTCACGCCTCCTGCGAAGAGCTCCGGATCACTCTGCACGCGTTACCCCCCGGGTTCCGAGCCGCCGCGCCGATCCTCGCACATCCGGCCGAACCGCGCGCGGGATGTGCGATGATCGCGACCCGTGAGCCAGTCGACCCAGCCCTCGCGCGACACGCCCGGCCTGCCGGTCCGGAGCCTCCGCGCGACGGTGCTCGAGGGCCCGGACGCGGGCGCCGAGGTCACGAGCGAGTCCGAGTCGCTCACCGTCGGGACGGCCGACGGCAACGACCTGGTGCTCACCGACCCGACGGTGTCGCGCTACCACGTCGAGCTGCGGCGCGGCGACGACGGCGTGTCGGTGCACGACAACGGGTCGACCAACGACACGATCTACGAGGGCGCGCGCATCCAGCGCGGCTCGGTCCCGGCCGGGGCCACCCTGACCCTCGGGCGGACGCGGGTGCGGGTCGACGACGGGGCGCGGATCACCCTGCCGCTCCTCGACGGCGACGAGCTCGAGGGGATGCGCGGGCGGACCGCCTCGATGCGCCGGCTCATGGCGCGGGTGGAGCGCGCGGCGGCGAGCGACACCGCGGTCCTCGTGGTCGGCGAGTCGGGCACCGGCAAGGAGCTCGTCGCGTCGGCGCTCCACGCCGGGAGCGGCCGATCGGAGGGTCCGTTCGTGACCGTCGACTGCGGCGCGCTCTCGCCGTCGCTGGTCGCCAGCGAGCTGTTCGGGCACGAGAAGGGCGCGTTCACCGGCGCGGACACCCAGCACGTCGGCGCGTTCGAGCGCGCCGACGGCGGCACGCTGTTCCTCGACGAGATCGGCGAGCTCGGGGCCGAGCTGCAGCCCGCGCTCCTCGGCGCGCTCGAGCGCGGCCGCTTCCGGCGCGTCGGCGGCCGCAAGGAGATCGAGGTCGACGTGCGGGTGGTGGCCGCGACCCACCGCGACCTGCGCGCCGAGGTCAACGCGGGCGAGTTCCGGCTCGACCTCTACTACCGGCTCGCGGTGGTGGTGCTCGCCGTTCCTCCGCTCCGCGAGCGCGCGGAGGACGTCCCGCTGCTCGTCGAGCACTTCCTCCGCGAGGCGGGCCACGACGGGCCGGTCGAGGCGGTGTTCCCTCCCGCCGCGATGACCTCCCTCGCTGCGCACCGCTGGCCGGGCAACGTCCGTGAGCTCCGCAACGTGGTCGAGGCGACCCTCGCGATGGGGGAGGCCCCCGAGCTGGTGAGCCTCGGCGGCGTCGACGCCTCGGACGCCTCGGCGCTCCTCGGGCTGCCCTACAAGGACGCGCGCCGCGCGCTGCTCGACGACTTCGAGCGGCGCTACGCGACGCGCCTCCTCGAGGAGGCGGACGGCAACGTCAGCGCGGCCGCGCGCGCCGGGCGCATGGACCGCACCTACCTCATCAAGCTCCTGCAGCGCCACGGCCTGCGCTGAGCGCCCCGCCGCGACGGGGGGCCCGGCTCAGGCGCTGCAGTAGAGCGTGACGTCGTGCGAGTGGAGGTCGATCCCCATGTCCTCGGACGACGTGATGACGACCGTCTCGCCGGCCGCGATGCGCGCGAAGTCCGCCGCGGTCACCACCACGGTGTGCGGGTGCCGCGAGTCGCCGGTGATGTCGTAGGTGACCTCGACGCCGGCCATCACGTCGGCGATCGGCACGTCGATCGAGTGGCGGAAGCCGGGGGGGTGGCGGTTGCCCATCTCCCAGCCGATCGAGTTGCACTCGAGGGGCCCCGCGTCGGAGCCGCCGGGTCCCGCGTCACCGCCGCCGCCGGGCCCCGCGTCACCGCCGCCGCCGGGGCCTGCGTCGCCGCCGCCGCCGGGCCCCGCGTCGGAGCCCCCCGGGCCCGCGTCCTCGGGGGTCTCGTCCTCGAAGCAGCCGCCGAGCAGCGTGGTCGCGCCGAGCGCGAGGGTCCCCGCCATGATCTGGCGACGGGTCGGCTTGAGATCGTCGGAGTCGCTCATCCGCGGCACGGTAGCAGAACCGTGGCCCCGGGATCTCCTCATCGGCCGGCCGGCCGCCACGCGTCGGCGAGGTCCCGGGCGGCCGCGCAGGGCAGGCCCGCGCCGGTCGGGCCGTCCTCGGTCCGCAGGATCTGGATCTCCACCCGGCGGTTCGCGTCGCGCGCGCGATCGCTCGTCCCCGGCAGCGCGGGGCAGCGCTCGCCGTAGCCGTTGCTCCGCATCATCGCGGGGGCGATCCCGCGCTCGAGGAGCGCGACCACCACCGCGGCCGCGCGGTCGCGGGTGAGCGCGATGTTGTACTCGTCCGAGCCACGGTCGTCCGCGTGGCCCTGGACCTCGACGTAGGTGATGTGCGGGTTGCCGAGGAGGGTGGCCGCGATCGCGTCGAGGATGGGGAAGCTCTGGCTCTGGATCTCGGCGCTGTCGTAGGCGAACTCGATGTCGTCGAAGGTGATGAGCCCGTGTTCGTCGATGTGCGTGACGCCGATGTCGTAGCAGCCGTCCTCGTCCTCGGTGCCGTTGTAGTTCTCGCGCTCGAGCGGGCAGTCGTCGTCCACGTCGAGGATGCGGTCGCCGTCGTTGTCCGGGTCGGGGCAGCCGTCGGTGTCCTGGAACGTGTCGACGTCCTCCGGGTCGTCCCGGCACATGTCGTCCGTGTCGAGGATGCCGTCCTGGTCGTTGTCGATGTCGGGGCAGCCGTCCTCGTCCTCGAAGCCGTCCCGATCCTCGGGCTCGTCCGGGCAGTCGTCGTCGACGTCGAGGATCCCGTCGCCGTCTCGGTCGCCCTCGTTGCCCTCGGGGCAGCCGTCCTCGTCCGCGTCACCGTCGCGGTCCTCAGGGACCATCGGGCACTCGTCGTCGACGTCGAGGATCCCGTCCCGGTCGTTGTCGAGGTCGGGGCAGCCGTCCTCGTCCGCGAAGCCGTCGAAGTCCTCCGGCTCGGCCGGGCACTGGTCGACGTCGTCGCGCAGCCCGTCACCGTCGCGGTCGCCGAGCGAGGGCTCGAAGACGAAGCCGAGCATCGCGCGCGCGTCCGCGGCCTGGAAGCCGCCGGTCGGGATGCCGGCGCCGCCGCCGAGCATGAGGTAGCTGTTGCGCTCGACGAAGACCTTGAGGCCGCCGAGCGCCTCGAGCGAGAGCGCGCCTGGGTTGCCCCAGTCGTCGATGATCTGACTCCCCACGAGCTCCGCGCTCAGCTCGGTCACGTCGGTGAAGCGCCAGCCGAGGCCGACGCCGAAGCGCAGCGTGTCCTCGTAGGTCAGGTCGCGGCCCGCGGTCGGGTCGAGCACCGCGCCTTGGGCCGCGCCGTCCGGGTTGGCCGGGTCCGCGCGCCCGCCGACGCGCAGGGTCGCGCCGGCCCCGATCCCGAGGCGGTAGCCGACCTCGGCGTCGATCCGCAGCTCGCGCACCGGGCGCCACTCGGCGATCAGCGACGGGGTGATCGCGAGGGTGGGGTCGCCGATCATCTCGCCCGGGCTCGCGGTGGGAAACTCGAATTGCACGGACGCGGCGAGGCCGATCGGGTCGCGCTCGCTCCGGAGCAGCCGGATCTTGCCGTGCACGACGATCCCGCCGAGGCCCTGGTAGCTGAGGCCGCCTTCGCCGGTCTCCGAGCCGTACTGGCCGGGCACCGTCACGTCGGGGCCGGTCACCACGCTCACCGGGAGCTGGGCGCCGACGACGAGGAGGTTCGCGATCCCCCAGTTGGCGTGGAGGGTCCCGGTGAACATCGCGTCGACCAGGCGCCCGCGCCGCTCGGCGTCGGACGCGCGGAGGCTCGAGTCGTTGACGAAGCCGTCGAACGGCAGCAGCCCGAACCCCGCGTCGAGGATCAGGCCGAAGCTGAGCGCGTTCTCGCCGAGGATGTCGGTGCCGTTGAGGGTGAGCAGGCCCTTGCTGTCGAGCGGGGGGCGCACGAGGCGCAGGTCCATCCCGCCCGAGGCGAGGCGGGCCTGGGCGGAGGCGGCGGCGGGGCCGAGCGCGGCGAGGGCGAGGAGGGCGGCGAGCGCGAGGCGGAGGCGGTGCGGCATGCCGAGGCCTCAGCGCAAGCGCCGTACCGGGCCGCCGTCGCGGCGCGCGCCGAGGCCGCCAGCCCGCGGGCCCGCGGTCGGTCGACGACAGGTGTCGTCGGTCGACGACAGGCGGGGCCCCGTGTATAGACCGCGCCTCTTCGTCAGGAACCACGATGCTCGTCACCCACCGTCGCCTGGCCGGCCTGCTCATCCCGGTGTTCTCCCTCCGCACGGCGCGCGACTGGGGCGTCGGCGAGCTCCCCGACCTCGCCGCGCTCGGCCCGCTGCTCGAGCGCGCGGGCGCGCGGGTGCTCATGACGCTGCCGCTCCTCGAGCCCTCGCCGGGCCAGGAGAGCCCCTACTCGCCGGTCAGCGCCTTCGCGATCGACCCGCTCTACGTGTCGCTCGACGCCTGCGTGGACCTGCGCGCGATGGGCGGCCGGGACGCGCTCGACGACGACGACCGCGCGGCGCTCGCGGAGGCCCGCGCGGCCTCGGGCGTCCGCCACGACCTCGTGCGCCCGCTCAAGCAGCGCTGGCTCGCGCGGTGCGCGGCCCGCTTCGAGGCGGAGGGCGAGCCCGACCGGCGTGAGGACCTCGCCCGGTTCAAGGACGCCCACGCGGGCTGGCTCCCGGACTACGCGCTCTTCCGCGCCCTCAAGGAGCAGCGCCCGGCGAGCTGGCGCGCGTGGGACGGGCCGCTCTCGACCCACGAGCCGGCCGCCGTCGACGCGGCCCGGGCCTCGCTGAGCGCGCGGATCGGCGAGCTCGAGTACGCCCAGTGGATCGCGTTCCGCCAGCTCGAGGCCGCGCGGGCCTCGCTCGCCGCGCGGGGCATCGCGCTCGGCGGCGACGAGCCGTTCCTCACCGCCGAGGACAGCGCCGACGTGTGGTCGCGTCAAGACCTCTACCGGTTCGACGCGACGGTGGGCGCGCCGCCCGACGCGTTCAGCGCGACGGGCCAGAACTGGGGCCTGCCGCCCTACCGCTGGGATCGCATCGCGGCCGAGGGCTACGCGCTGTTTCGCGCGCGCGGGCAGCACGCGGCGAGGCTCTTCGACCTGACGCGGATCGACCACGTGGTCGGCCTCTACCGGACGTTCTGCTGGCCGCTCGACGGCGGCGACGGCACCTTCGTGCCGCCGGACGAGCCGAGCCAGCGCGCGCAGGGCGAGGCGGTGCTCCGCGCGTTCGGCGAGGGCGGGGCGGCGCTGATCGCCGAGGACCTCGGGGTGATCCCGGACTTCGTGCGGGCGTCCCTCGACGCGCTGCAGATCCCTGGCTTCCGCGTGCTCCGCTGGGAGGAGCGCGACGGCCGCTACCGCACGCCGCCGGAGTGGCCGGAGGTGTCCGTCGCGACCAACGGCACCCACGACACCGAGACGACCGCCGCGTGGTGGGACGGGCTCGCCGAGCACGATCGGCAGAAGCTCCGCGCGATCGCGCCGATCGGCGCCGTCCCCGAGGACGTCGCCCGGAGCTACAACCGCCACGTCCACGCGGCGATCCTCGAGGCGCTCCTCGGCGCGCCGAGCCACCTCGCGATCGTGCCCGTCCAGGACGTCTTCGGGCTGCGCGGCCGCGTCAACGTCCCGAGCACCGTCGGGCCGCACAACTGGTCCTGGCGCCTGCCCTGGTCGCTCGAGTCGATGGAGCGCGAGGACCACGTGCGCGGCGCGCTCGACGCGTTCGGCGCGCTCGCCCGGCGCACCGGCCGCGCCTGACGGCTTGCCGAGGGTCGCGGTGCTCATCAGAGTGCCCTCATGCTTGCCCTGAGGCGCGCCCCGCGCGCGGTCCGGTTCCTCCTCGCGCTCGCGCTGGTCGCGGCCGGCTGCGACGAAGACGGCGGCGGAGCCAGCGACGCCGGGCCGCCGCTCGCCGACGCCGGGGTGCCGTCCGCGGGCCAGGTGACCCTCGCCTCGCTCTACGATCGCCTCGTCGACCCCGCGCGCCTCGCCGAGATGCCGGCGCCGTTCCACCACACGCTGCAGTCGTCGAGCTATGATCGGCGCTCGGTCACCCCCGGCAACGACGACTGGTTCGCGAACCGCGACTGGAACGAGTTCGTCCGCATGGAGGACCGCGACGGCCGCACCGAGATGGTGCTCCTCGACGCGACCGGCCCGGGCGCGATCGTGCGCCTCTGGAGCGCGAGCCCGTCCGGCACGCTGCGCGTCTACCTCGACGACGCCGAGGAGCCGGCGCTCGAGGAGGACATGGAGGCGCTCATGCGCGGCATGGTCGCGCCCTTCGACGACCCCTTCTCGTACACCGCGGCGCGCGGCGCGAACCTCTACATCCCGATCCCCTTCCGCACCCACTGCGTCGTCACCACCGACGCGTTCCCGGGCCCCGAGCTCGGCGGCAACCTCTACTATCACGTCAACGCGATTCGCTTTGACGACGGCGTCGACGTCGAGCCCTACACGCCGGCTGCGCTCGCCGCCGCCGGCCCCTCGATCGCGCGTGCCCGGGCGATCCTCGCCGACCCGTCGGTGCTCGACGACGAGCTCGTCACGCTTACCGAGTCGACCGGGAACCTGACCACGACCGGCGACGCGATCACCCTCGACGCCGACGCCGGCGGCTCTCAGATCCGGCGGATCGAGCTGCACCCCAACGACCTCTCCGACGCGGCGCTCCGGGCGACCCTCCTCGTGATGGAGTTCGACGGCCAGGAGACGGTGCGCGTCCCGCTCGGCGACTTCTTCGGCGGCGGACCGGGGATCTCGCAGCACGCCTCGCTCATCACCGAGGCCCACCCGGACGGCACCTTCATCGCGCGGTGGGCGATGCCCTTCACGACGAGCGCCACGATCGCGGTCGAGGGCGATCGAGACGTCACCGTCCGCGCGCGGGTCCACGTCGAGCCGCGGCCTGCCGCCGCCGGTGAGCTGCTCTACTTCTACGCCGGATGGCGCCAGAACGACGCGCGCAGCACGCGGCCGAACTACGACTGGACGATCGCCGACCTCACGGGGCGCGGGCAGTACGTCGGCACGATCCTGAACATCACCAACCCCGACATGATGTGGTGGGGTGAGGGAGACGAGAAGATCTACGTCGACGGCGAGACCTTCCCCGGCTACTTCGGCACCGGCACCGAGGACTACTTCGGCTACGCGCACACCGACACCGCCTACTTCAGCCGCCCGTTCCACGGCCAGCCCATCACCCCCGCGGGGCCCGGCAACTACGGCCGCACGTCGAACTTCCGCTGGCACCTCCTCGACCCGATCCCGTTCCGCCAGAGCCTCCGCTTCGACCAGGAGGTCTGGCACTGGGCGGAGGTCGACATGCCGCTCGACGTGATCTCCATCTGGTACGCGACCGCCGACACCACCCACGACGACGTCCCGCCGACGCCGGCCGAGCTGGTCATCCCGCCTCTGTGAGCCTCCGGCCCGAGACCCCGGTGGGCGGCGGGCTGGGCCTGCGCGGGCAGATCATGGTCGCGCTCGCGGTCGGCTTCGGCCTCACCGTCCTGCTGCTGGGCCTGACCACCGCGCGGCTCGGCGCGCGCGCGATCGACGCGGACCGCCTCCGGAGCACCCGCGCGACCGCCTTCGCGATCGCCGAGATCGAGGACCCAGACGCCCAGCACCGCGCGCTCGAGCGGGTCCTCGAGAGCGACACGGTCCGCGGGGCCGAGCTCATCGAGGGTGGCACCACGCTCACCTTCGGCGAGCCGAGCGGCGAGCAGGACGTCCAGGTCACGCTCGGGGAGCGAACCGTCCGCGTGTACCTCGTGGGCGCGCAGGCCGACCCGCAGCGCTCGCTGCCCGGGCTGCTCTTCCTCTACGTCGGGGTCACCGCGGCCGCGCTGCTCCTGGTGGTCTACGTCCTGCTCACGCGCGCGATCGTGCGGCCGGTCGAGGGGCTCACCCGCGCCGCGCTCAAGGCCGCGGACGGGGCCGGGGTCCGGGTGCCCGTCCAGGGGGCGGCGGAGGTCGCGCAGCTCGCCCGCGCGTTCAACGACATGCAGACGCAGCTCGACGACGAGCGGGAGGCGCTGCGGCGTCGGCTCGCGGAGCTCGAGCGCACGACGCGCGAGCTCGAGTCGACCCAGCGCTCGCTGCTGCGCTCCGAGAAGATGGCCTCGGTCGGTCGGCTCGCCGCGGGGATCGCGCACGAGATCGGCAACCCGCTGAGCGCGATCCTCGGCCTCGTCGAGCTCGTCCAGGAGGGTGACCTCGAGCCGGACGAGCAGCGCGAGTTCCTCGCGCGGGTGCGCAAGGAGACGGAGCGGATCAGCCACATCATCCGGGACCTCCTCGACTTCGCGCGGGCCGAGCCGGACGAGGACGCGGCCGGCCGCTCCTGCGACCTGCGCGAGGTGGTGGAGGACGCGGTGCGCCTCGTCGGGCCGCAGAAGGACCTGCGCCAGGTCACGATCGAGCGCCGCTTCGCGGAGGCCTGCCCGCCGGTGCGGGCGGAGGCGGCGCGGCTCTCCCAGGTGGTGCTCAACCTCCTGCTGAACGCGGCCGACGCGATCGACGGCGAGGGGACGATCGTGCTCGAGGTGGGGCTGGACGAGGACGCGCCGGGGATGGTCGCGCTCGCGGTGCAGGACACCGGGCCCGGGATCGACGAGGCAGTGCGCGAGCACCTGTTCGAGCCGTTCGTGACGACCAAGCCGACCGGCCAGGGGACGGGGCTCGGGCTCGCGGTCTGCCACACCCTGATCGAGCGCTACGGCGGAGAGCTCACCGCGGAGAACGCGCCGGAGGGCGGGGCGCGGATGATCGTGCGGCTTCCAGTGGCGTGATGGATCGCCGGTTGCACACTGAGCCGGCGAGGCCGCGAAGGGCACGGTCTGGCACAAGGACGAGGACACCGATGAGAGTGCGCAGCGCGTGGGTGATCGTGGCGATGGCGGGGGCGATCGGCTGCCAGAGCCACACCCGATCGGAGGACGCGGGTCCGCCGGGGCTCGTCGACGCGGGTCCGCCGGGGCTCGTCGACGCGGGTCCGCCGGGGCTCGTCGACGCGGGGCCCTTCTGCGTGCTGCCCGTGCCGGAGCGGCACCGGCCGACGGCCGACGTCTGCGACATGACCCGGCCGCCGGGCTCGCCGTCGCCGGGGCTCGAGGGCTGCACCTCCGACGCGGAATGCACCGACGGGGCCAACGGCCGTTGCTCCGCGAGCCGATTCGGGAACGAGTGCAGCTACGACGAGTGCTTCTCCGACGGGGAGTGCGGCGGCGGGCTCTGCCTCTGCCGTGGCGCGCGTGGCGGGGTCGGCTCGTATGGCAACAACCTTTGCGTCGGCGGGAACTGCCGCGTCGACTCCGACTGCGGCTCGGGTGGGTTCTGCGCGCCGAGCCTCGGCGACTGTGGCGACTACGGCGGGATCGTCGGCTACTACTGTCGGACGTGCGAGGACGAGTGCCTGAACGACTCCGACTGCGTCGACCCGATGCAGGGCAACGGCTACTGCGCATACAACCCGGTGTCGGCGCGGTGGGCGTGCTCGTACTCGTTCTGCGCCGGGTGAGCGCGCGGCTCGCGGGCCTCGCGCTGGTCGCGCTGGTCGCGGCAGGCTGCGCGACTGACGACGGCGCGCTGGCGGAGGGCGCGCGCTACGTGAGCGACGCCGACTTCCGCGAGGCGAGGCTCGCGGCCAGCTTCGTCGCGCCGGAGAACGGCTACTCCGGCCTCCGCATCGAGCGCTACGGGGAGCAGTGGAGCGCGCTCGAGCCCTGGAACCCGCCGGTGCGCGCGGTGACCGAGGCCGACGTAGGCGCGTTCGTCGACGACCCGTGGCGCCCGTCGACCGCGGAGGGGGGCGCGCTGCGGCCGGTGCTCGGCGAGCTCGAGTGGACGGAGGAGGCGCTCCTCGCGCTCGGGGAGCAGGCGTTCGAGCGCTACCCGGTGCAGCTCGCCGACACGATCGGTGAGGCGACCGCGAGCCGCGAGGCGCTCGACCGCGGCGGCCTCTGGGTGGACGACCGCGCGCGGGTTGGCGGCCTCGTCCGCGTGCGGGTGGCCGATGGCTCGGAGCACTTCGCGGTGACCTGCGCCACGTGCCACGCGCGCACCGACGATCGCGGCCGGCTCGTCCACGGCGCCACCAACCCGCGCTTCGATTGGGGCGCGATCGCCTACGACCGGGCGCTCGCCCGCGGCGGCGACCCGGACGCACTCGCGTACCTCCTCACGTGGGGTCCGGGTCAGGTCGACGTGACGCCGGACGACGCGGATAACGCGGCCGCGATCACCGACCTGCGCGGCGTCTCGCGTCACCGCTACCTGCACTGGGCCGGCACGATCGAGAACGACCTGGTCGCGCTCGCGCTGCGGCTCGAGACGCTGCTCATCACGTCGGTCCAGCAGGCCCGACGGCCGCCGCGGGAGGTCGCCTTCGCGCTCGCGCTCTACGTCTGGCGCATGGGGGAGGGCGGCGCGCCCGGCGACGCGGCGTCCGAGCCCGAGGGCGCGCGGCAGTTCGAGCGCCACTGCGCGAGCTGCCACGGCGCCGACGGCGAGGTGCCGACCCCGCGCGTCCGGATCGCCGACGTGGGGACGGACCCCGCGGTCGGCGAGTCACGCACGCGGGGCACCGGCTTCTACCGCACGCCCAGCCTCTGGCGCGTGGTCGAGCGCCGGCAGCTCCTCCACGACGGCTCGATCGAGAGCCTCGAGGCGCTGCTCGACCCGGCGCGCCTCGGGGACGCGCCGGGCCACGACTGGGGCACGCAGCTCGACCCGGCGGAGCGGGCCGCGCTGATCCGCTTCACCCGCACGATCGGCGCCGCGCGCGGCGAGTGACCGCGCCGCTCAGCGGACCACGCGCGCGAAGTCGAACGAGCTCACGACGCCGACCATGCGGTCCTCGTCCATCAGGACGAACCGGCGCACGCCCATCGCGAGGGCCTGGCGCGCCGCGCGGTGCAGGGGGATGTCGTGCGGGAGCACGAGCAGCTGGAGGTTCATCACCTCGTCGACCGGGGTCCGGGGGTCGTGGGCGCGCGCGTCGAGCGCGTCGAGCTGGGAGAAGGTGCCCACGGGGAAGCCTTCGTCCTCCACCACGAGGCCGTGGCGGTGGCTCACGTCGAGCCGGTCGACCGCGAGCGCGATCGGGTCGCTCGCCTTCACGCGGAAGACCTTCTTGGTCGCGATCTCGTTCGCGGGGGTGCGGACCTTCTTGTCGTGGACCGCGCGCATCAGATCGCGGGTGCTCACCACGCCGACCACCCCGTCGGGGCCGTCGAGGAAGACACGGTGGATGCGGTTCTTCAGCATCGCCGCCGCGACCTCGTCGAGGGGGGTGCTCGCCTCGAACCGCTCCGGGTCGGCGGTCATCAGCTCGGACACCGGTACGTCCGGCACCGCGAAGGTCTCTCCCACCTCACCCGAGGCGGCGTTGAGGAGGTCGGTGCGCGAGAGGACGCCGGCGAGCCCGGCCTCGTCCATCACGCCGACCGCGGTGATGCCGTGCTTGTCGAGCAGCGCCTCGGCCGCGGCGGCCGAGGTGTCGGTCGTGACGGTCACGACGGGGGAGGACATGTAGGTGGACGCAGGGACCTTGAAGTGAGACATGCCCGCGTCCCAAGCATGGTGCGTACCTCCGTCGGTCCCCTCGGGTCTCGGCCCTCGCCCTCGCAACGGTTGCGCGCCCCGCCCCGAGGACGCACCCCCTGCGCCTCGCGGCGCCCCGACCCACGTTGCGCGGCCGGGCCAACTCCCGCAGCCTTCGGGCGTCCCGTGCGAACCTCCGCCGCACCCCGCCTCGGGCTCGCGCTCGTGCTCTGCTCGGCCGCGCTCCCCGCGCTGTCGATCGGCGGCGTGGCCCGCGCGCAGGAGGAGTGCCCGGGCGACGCAGAGCTCTGCGTCGGCCGCGCCAACACCCTCGTCTCCGAGGACCGCGACCTCGAGCGCGCGGTCGCCCTCTACCGCGAGGCCTGCAACCGGGGCGCCTCCGAGGGCTGCCGGCGCCTCGGGGCCCTCTACGCCCTCGGCCGCGGCGTGGAGCGCGAGCTGCCGCGCGCGGCCACCCTGTTCGAGGTGGCGTGCGACCAGGGGAACCTCGCCGGCTGCATGAACTACGGGATGATGCTGCTGCACGGCCACGGGACGCGGGCCGAGCCGCGGCGGGCCACCCAGCTCCTCGGTCGCGCCTGCCGGGGGCAGGTGCGCGGGGCCTGCGGGCAGCTCGCGACCTGCTACCGCGAGGGGATCGGCGTGCCGGTCGACCCGACCCGCGCCGCGCGGCTGACCGAGTGGGAGTGCGCCAACGGGACCCGCGCCGCCTGCCCGGCCGACGCGCGCGAGGAGGCGGTGGCCGAGGCGCCCCCGCCGCCCGCGGGCGAGGATGCGCTGCCCCCGCCGGGCTCCGACGAGGCGGTCCCCGACCCGCCGTTCGAGCCGCCGGGCCTCGAGGACACCGGGCCCTCACCCGAGGAGCTGGCGGAGGCCTACCGCCACGAGCGGCGGCAGTGCGAGCGCCGGCGCGACGCGAGCGCGTGCTTCCGGCTCGCCCAGCTCGAGCTCGACGGGACGGGCGTGGAGGAGGACGCGGAGGCGGCCGCCGATCACCTCGGCCGGGCCTGCCCTTCGGTCGCCGCGGCGTGCAACCAGCTCGGGCTCCTGCACGAGGACGGCCGCGGGGTGAGCCTGGACGAGACCCGGGCGGCGGGGCTCTTCCAGCAGGCGTGCGAGGGTGGCTTCCCGCTCGGCTGCAGCAACCTCGGGCGCCTCGTGGAGGTCGGCCGCGGGGTCGCGCGCGACCTCGGGCAGGCGCACCAGCTCTACGAGCAGGCGTGCGCCTCGGGGGCGCTCCTCGGGTGCAACAACCTGGGCCTGCTCTACGAGGAGGGCGTCGGGGTCGAGGCGAACCCGTCCCGCGCGGCCGCGCTCTACACCCAGGCCTGCGAGGGCGGGGCCGCGCTCGGCTGCTACCACCTCGCGCTCCTCGCCGAGGAGGGTCGGGGGACGCCGCGCGACCTGTCGCGCGCGGTGGAGCTGCACGAGCGCGCGTGCGAGCGGCGGATCTCCCTCGCCTGCGTCGCGCTCGGGGATCTCCGCGAGGCGGGCCACGGGCTCGCGCGGGATCTGGACGCGGCAGCCCGCATGTACGCCCGCGCCTGCGACCTCGGCGACGGCCTCGGGTGCACGCGGCTCGGCGTCCTCGTCGAGGAGGGCGCGCGGGGCGACGCCGACCCGCAGGCGGCCGCGCGGCTCTACCGCTACGGCTGCGACCACGGCGAGGCCCACGGCTGCACGCGCCTCGGGCTGCTCATGCTCTCCGGCCAGGGGGTCGCCCGCGACGACGAGCGAGCGGCCGAGATCTTCCGGGCGTCGTGCGCCAACGGTGACCTGCGCGGCTGCACCAGCCTCGGCTACGTCTTCGAGCGCGGCCGCGGTGTGCCCCAGGACTTCACGATCGCGCGCCAGCAGTACACCGCGGCGTGCGACGGCGGACTCCTGCGGGGGTGCAACAACCTTGGCTTTCTCTATCTGCGTGGCTCGGGCGTCCCCGCCGACCCGGGGCGCGCGGCCGAGCTCTTCGAGCGGGCGTGCCGCGGGGGGAACGCCCTCGGCTGCTCCAACCTCGGCACCCTCCACCTCGACGGATCGGGAACCCCGGCGGACCCGGCCCGCGCGGCCGAGCTGTTCCGCCGCGCGTGCACCCTCGGCGCCCCGCGGGGCTGCTTCAACCTCGGCCTCCTCCACGAGGCGGGCAACGGCGTGGGCCAGAGCGAGAGCCGGGCCCGCGAGCTGTTCACCCGCGCGTGCCAGGCGGGCTACCGCGCGGCCTGCGACCGACGCTGACCTCACCCGGGACAGACCATGACACCTCGACCGCTCTCGCTCGTACTCCTCCTGTGGACCGCGCTCGTCGCCGCGTGTGGCTCCTCGACCGCCCCCGAACCTCCCGAGGGTGAGGTCGGCGGCACCTGCGCGAGCTACGGCACCGAGTGCGCCTGTCCGGACGGGACCGTTGGCTGCGCCCCTCACTCGGGCGGAGGCTGCGACTGCGGAGGGACCGAAGCGCCCGCCGGGGCCGAGCCAGCGCGGGAGGATCCGTGGGCCGGCGAGGTCGGGGGAGACTGCGAGTCGGTTGGGAACTGCGACGAAGAGATCGCGCCGCCAGCCGAGCAGCCCTGAGCGAGCTCAGTCCTCGAACGCGTTCTCGAGGGCGGCGCGCTCGGCGTCGGCCGCCTCGTCGCCGCTCGCTCCGTGGAAGCGGCGGAACAGCGCCTCGGCCTGGCGCTGGTTCGCGCCGGCCGCGCGCAGCGCCTCGACGCTCGCCGCGCGCATCGCCTTGAGCGAGCCGAAGTGCGTCAGGAGCGCTTTCTTCGTCTTGGGGCCGACGCCCGGCACGTCGTCGAGCCCGCTCTTCATCCGGCGGCGCTTGCCGACCTTCACCCGCAGCCGGTTGCTCGCGCGGTGTGCCTCGTCGCGCACCCGGGTGAGGAAGTAGCGGCTCGCGCTCCGCGGCGGCAGCGTGATCGCGTTCTTCTGGCCCGGCAGGAACACCCGCTCGACCGCCGTCGTCTCGCCGCCCTCGCTCCGCTCCTTGGCCAGGCCGGCGAGCGGCAGGCCCTCGACGCCGAGCTCGCGCGCGACCTGGATCGCGACGTTGAGCTGCCCCTTGCCGCCGTCGACTACGAAGAGGTCCGGCAGCTCCCAGCCCGCCTCGCCGTCGCGCCCGCGGCGGAAGCGCCGGCTCATCACCTCGTGCATCGCGCCGTAGTCGTCGCCGCCGCGCGCGCGCTTGAGCTTGAAGCTCCGGTAACGCGCCTTGTCCGGCTCGCCGTCGTGGAGCGCCGTGACCGCCGCGACCGTGTCCTCGCCCCCGAGGTGCGAGATGTCGACGCACTCGATCCGCCGCGGCAGCGCGGGGAGCCGCAAGCGCTGCATCAGCTCCCCGAGCCGCTCCTCGAGGTCCTCCTCCTGGCGCGCCTTCTCGCGGTAGGCGTGGGCCGCGTTCTCGGCCGCCATCTCGAGGAGCCTCACCCGCGCCCCGCGCCGCGGGAACACCAGCTTCACCCGCTTGCCGCGCTCGTCGCTCAGCCACGCCTCGATCCCCTCGGCCGCCTCCACGCGCGTCGGGAGCAAGACCTCGTCGGGGAGCTGTCCGGCGACCCGGTAGTACTCGCCGAGAAAGCTCGAGAGCAGCTCGTCGTCCGGCAAGGTCATCTGCTTGAGCGCGAAGGTCCGCACGTGGTTGAGGTGGCCGCCGCGCACCCGCAGCACCGCGACCTCCGCCTGCTCGCCCGCGCGGTGCAGGCCGAAGACGTCCTGGTCGGTGCGCGTCACCGTCGCGATGCGCTGGCTCGTCCGCGCGCGCTCCACCGACCGGAGCTGGTCGCGGTAGACCGCCGCCTCCTCGAAGCGCAGGCCCTCGGCGGCGGCGCGCATCCGCGCCTCCAGGTCCTCCGACAGCTCGTCGTGGCGTCCGTCGAGGAAGAGCCCCACCAGGTCGACCTGCGCCAGGTACTCGTCGCGCGCGACGTCCATCACGCAGGGCGCGGGGCAGCGCTTGATCTGGTACTGGAGGCAGGGCCGCGTGCGGCCCCGGAACTCGCCCTCCTTGCACGTGCGCAGCCGGAAGTAGCGGTTGATCTGCCGCAGCGTCTGCCGCGCGCTCGTCGCCGAGTCGTAGGGGCCAAAGTAGCGCGCGCCGTCGGGCTTGGGGCGGCGCACGACGCGGAGCCTCGGCCAGCGCTCCTCCGGGTCGATACGGATGGAGAGAAAGTCCTTGTCGTCGCGGAGCTTGACGTTGTAGCGGGGCTGGTGCTGCTTGATGAGCTCGTTCTCGAGCAGCGCGGCCTCCTTCTCGTTGCCGACGACCACCGTGGTGAGGTCGCCGAGCTCGCGCCCGAGGCGCGCGATGAAGAAGCGGTCGTCGCCCTGGCTCGCGCTGAAGTAGCTCCGCACCCGGCTGCGCAGGCTGCGCGCCTTCCCCACATACAGCACCGCCCCCGCGTGATCCTCGAAGAGGTACACACCGGGGGCGGTCGGCAGGTTGTCGAGCTTGCGCTGAACGTGGTCGGGGAGCACCCGCGGGTTCTAGCGTCGTGGCCCTCGAAGGGCGAGGCCAGGGGTCGGGATCAGGCGGCGTCGGCGAGGCGCACGTTGAGGTGCTGCACCGCGCGCTTCTGGAGCTGGCAGACGCGGGACTCGCTGATCCCCATGCGCTTGCCGATCTCCTTGAGCGGGAGGCCCTCGAAGAGGCCGAGCTCGAGGGCCATGCGCTGACGCCGCGGGAGCACGGTGAGCGCGCTGAGCAGCTGCTTGCGCTGATGGTTCTGGTGCGCCGCGTCGTCCGCGCGGGGCGTGGTGTCGTCGACCAGGCGCGCGGTGAGGGGCTCCTCGTAGGGCGCGCAGGCGTCGATGGACACGAGCCGGCGGGCGCTGACCACGCGGCCGCGGCGCTCCTCGTCCCCGCTCGTCTTGCCCGCCGCGTGCTTGACCACGAGGCGCATCTCGTCGCGGCTGCGCGGGTCGAGGCGACGGATCGCGTCGATCATCCGCTGGCGGATCCGGGTGCGGACCCACGTCTGCTCCTGGATGCCGTAGCCCTGGTAGCTCCGCAGCGCCTCGAGGACCGCGACGCGGCCTTCGCAGTGCAGGTCCTCTTCGTCCAGCGCGCGGCCGGCCGTGGCCAGCGGGCGCAGCCGCCGGGCCATCGCCCGCACAAGACCCTCGTAGCGGGCCAGCGCCTCACGCGCCTCAACCTCGCTCCACTCAACCCTCGATGCCGTGCTCTTCTTGCTCATGACTCGTCCTCCGCGTCCTGCCGTGCACCTCCCTACTTCAACCCTCGTGCCAGTCGCCGTAGCCCGAGCCCGATCTCATCTATCTGCTTGAAGATATTCGGAAAAACCCAAAGTGTCTCAGAACGGGGCGATCGGGCAACTTGTGCGGAAGCGTGCGGTCAAGTGCGGGATCGGGCGCGGGTACGCCCTTCAAACCCGCACTTGTCCGCACACTATCGAACGATCGGCGTCTCGCCGGGACACACCCGGAGCGTCGCCCTCGTCTCGAGGCGAGAAGGTGCGTGGGCCGGGGTTCAGGGGGCCTCAGCGCAGGCCGTACTTGGCCAGCCGCCGCAGGAGCTGGTAGCGCGAGAGCCCGAGGCTCCGCGCCGCGGCCGCGACGTTGCCGCCCGAGGACTCGAGCGCGTCGACGATCTCCTGCCGCTCCTTGTCCGCGTGGGCCTCGCGGATGCTCTGGAGGTCGCGCGGCGGCGCCGGGCGGAAGTCCTCGTTGCGCGGCTCCTCCCGCGGCGCCGCCTCGAGGGGCGCGTCGAGCAGCCGCAGGGGCCGGCTGATCGTGCGCGGGGGCTGCCAGCCGGAGGCGTGCTTGGAGAGGACCGGGAACGTGTCGAGGCTCAGCGCCCCGCCGCCGCTGAGCAGCACCGCCTGCTCGACCATGTTCTTCAGCTCGCGCACGTTCCCGGGGAAGGGGTAGGCGCGCAGCGCGTCGAGGACCTCGGGCTCGAGCACCGGCTCGTCGCGGCCGAGGGCGCGGGCGCGCTCGCGCGCGTAGTGTCCCGCGAGGAGGTGGACGTCGTCGCCGCGCTCGCGCAGCGGCGGGACCTCGAGCACGAACACCTCGAGCCGGAAGCGCAGGTCCGCGCGGAACGTGCCGGCCGCGACCGCGCGCTCGAGGTCACGGTTGGTCGCGGTGATCACGCGCGCCTGCAGGCGGCGGCTCTTGGTGGCGCCGACCCGGGTGAACTCCCGCTCCTCGAGGAGCCGCAGGAGCTTGGCCTGCATGGGCAGCTCGAGCTCGCCGATCTCGTCGAGGAACAGCGTCCCGCCCGCCGCCGCCTCGACCCGCCCGAGCTTCGAGTGCGTCGCGCCGCTGAACGCGCCCTTCTCGTGACCGAACAGCTCGCTCTCCACGAGGGTCGCGGGGATCGTCGTGCAGTCGACGGCCACGAAGGGCTCGTAGGCGCGGCCGCTCCGCGCGTGGATGCGCCGCGCGAGGACCCCCTTGCCGGTCCCGGTCTCGCCCTTGATGAACGCGGTCGTGTCGTCGGACGCGGCGAGCGCCTCGACCCGGCGCAGGAGCGAGCGCATCGGCGGGCTCTCGCCGAGCAGGACCGTCCCGCCGTCGACCGCGGAGCCCGCCTCCACGACCCGGGTGCGCAGCCGGGCGACCTCCACCGCGCGCTCCACCCGGATGACGCACTCGCGCATCTCGGCGTCCTTGGCGACGTAGTCGAACGCCCCGCGCCGCATCGCCTGCACGGCGATGTCGAGGTCGGGGTAGGCGGTGTTCAGGAGGAACACCGAGCCGCTCTGGTGGACCTTGAGCTGATCGAGGAGCGCGAGCCCGTCGATGTCGGGGAGCTGGTAGTCGAGGATCACGACCTCGGGCTCGAGCGACTCGTAGCGCTCGGACGCCTCTGCCCCGGTCCCCGCCGTTACGACCTCGTGACCGGCCCGCGAGAGGATCCGCTCGAGCGCGCGGGCGTACCCCGCGTCGTCGTCGACGATCAGAATCCGGGCGGACACCGCCCCAACGTACTACGGCTCGGCGACGTGCATCGTGTCCTCGTCGGTCACGACGACGTGCACCGGTACGTCCCCCGCGCGCACCGGCACCTCTGCGATGCGCTCGAAGTCGAAGACGACCCCGACCCGGAGCGCGCGCGTGAGCCGCGGCAGGAGCCGATCGTAGAAGCCCTTGCCGTAGCCCACGCGGTGGCCGCGCGGGTCGATCGCGAGGGCGGGCACGATCGCCAGGTCGACCTCCGACTCCGGCACCGAGGGTGCGCCGGCGGGCGGCTCGAGGAACATCATCCCGCTCTCCTCGAGCGCCGTGTCCGGCGTCCACTCGCGCAGCACCAGGTCGGTCCGGTCCTCGTTCATCGCCGGCGCGGCGACCCGCTTGCCCGCACGCCACGCCGCCTCGACGAGCGCGCCCGTCTGCACCTCGGTGCGCATCGACACGAACGCGAGGACCGTGCGCGCGCTCCCCCACGCCTCGAGCGCCTGTACGCGTCGGGCGATCGCCTCCGAGCGCGCGGCTCGCGCCTCGGCGGGGAACGCGCGGCGCAGCGAGCGTCGCCGCCGCCGGATCTCCTGCTTCACCTGCGCGCGGAGCGCCTCTTCGAGCTCGGGGTCCACGGCGACCTCCGCGCTACTGCGACGTCTGGAGCCGCTCGTCGATGCGCGCGATGGCCTTGGTCACCGCCTCGCGCGTGACCTCTTCGACCTCCTCGCGGCGGCGCTCCGCCGTGAGCAGATCGTCGGCGAGGCCGAGCGCGACCACCGCGAGGAGCTGGGCCGGCGTCGCGGTGCGCTGCGCCTTGGGGCCGAGATCGTCGATGCGGTCGTTGATGATGCGCGCCAGCTCGAGGAGGTGCTCCTCGTCGGCGTCCGACGTCATCCGGTACTTCGCGCCGGCGATCTCGAGAGTGACTGTGCGCTTGTCCACCAAGAACCTGAATCCGCCGCGACTGTAAGTGCCGCGATCGATCTTCGTCAAGCGCGACACCGTGGTACTGTTCGACCTCCTCGCGAGGGCTCCGTCGGGTGCCGACCACGACGGCTGAAGTCATGCAAGTCGCCTGTCCTTCCTGCGCCGCAGAGTACCCGGTCGATGAGCGTCGCCTGCCTGCCAGCGGGCTCAAGATGCGCTGCCCCAAGTGCGGCGCGCGCTTCCACGTCCACCCGGACGGCCGCGTCGCCTCGGCCGACGGGTCGGCGACCAAGCCGGCGGCGCCGAGCCCGCCCGACGCCGATCTGCCGGCGCCGCGCCGCGCGGTCCCCAAGCCCCCGGCCGGCGCGTTCCCGAAGCCGGGGGGGGCGGCGTTCCCGAAGCCGGCCGCGGGCGCCTTCCCCAACCCCGGCCCGCGCGCCGGCGCGTTCCCGAAGCCGGGCGAGGCGGATCTCCCCGCGCCGCGCGGGCGAGCCGCGCCGCCGATCGGGGGCGCCGACCTCCCCGCGCCGAAGCGCCCCGGAGCGCCGGCCCGGCGTAAGATCGCGCCGCCGGTGCCGCCGTCGGGCGACCTCGATCTCGACCTTCCCGCCCCGCGGGGCGCCAAGCCGGCCCCGCCATCGGGCGACCTCGACCTCGACCTGCCCGCGCCCGCGGCAAAGAAGCGCCCCCTCGCGCCGCCGATCCCGGGCGCGGCCAAGCCGCGCGAGCCCCTCGGCGACCTCGATCTCGATCTGCCCGCGCCCCGCGGCGCCCAGCCGCCGGCCCCGCCCGCGCCCCGCGGTGCCAAGCCGACCGCGCCCGACCTGGACCTGGACCTGCCCGCGCCCCGCGGCGCGGCGGCCGCGAGCAAGCGGACCGGGGATCTCGGCCTGGACCTGCCCGCGCCTCGTGCAGGGACCGCCCCCGCGAGCGCCGACCCGCTCGCGGATCTCGACCTGGATCTGCCCGCGCCCCGCGGCGGCGCCCCCGCGAGCGCCGACCCGCTCGGGGATCTCGACCTGGACCTGCCGGCGCCTCGCGGCGCGGCCGCCCCCGACCCGCTCGGGGATCTCGACCTGGACCTGCCTGCGCCCCGCGGCGGCGCCTCCGCCGATCCGCTCGGCGACCTCGGCCTCGATCTACCCGCGCGCCGGCGCGACGGGCTGCCCCCCACCGCGCTCGAGATGCCCGCCGCTCCGCGCTCCGCGCTCGAGGACGAGGGCACGCCCTTCGACGACCTCGACCTGCCCGCGCCGGTGGGCGCGTCGAGGCCGGGACCGAGCGCCGACCTGCCCGCGCCCAAGGCGGCCGACCTGCCGGCGCTCCGCTCGGACTTCGGCGCGGATCTCCCGGCCGCCAAGTCCAAGCGCCGGTCGGTCGTCGACGAGGCCGATGAGGTGTTCGGCGATCTGGACCTCCCGATGCCGAAGCCGGCCGCGAGCGCGGGCTTCGGCGATCTCGATCTGCCGGTCCCCAAGGAGGTCTCCGATCTCCCGACCCCGCGAGACGATGCGTTCGGGGACCTGGAGCTGCCCACCCCGCGCTCCGACCCGGGCAACCTCGCGTTCGACGACCTGAACCTCCCGACCCCGCGCGACGTCACCGACCTCCCGCAGGTCCACGACGGCGTCGACCTCCCCCAGGCCGCCGATCGCACCGATCTGCCGGTCGTGGCCGATCGTGCCGACCTCCCCGTCGCGCGCGACGGCGGCGGCGACTTCGACGATCTCGCGCTCCCGGAGGCGTCTGGCCCGCTCGGCTCCGACTTCGCCGACGCGTCGTTCGGCGAGCCGAGCCCGCCGACCCCCGAGCCGCTCCGCGACGCCGCCGGGCGCGCCGGCGTCGGCGGGGTCGCGTTCGGGGAGCTCGACCTCGGCGACGGCGGTGGCGGCGACGACATGGAGTTCGCCGACATCCCCGAGGAGGGGGAGGCCGCTGCCGCGGCCGGCGTCGACTCGCTGCCGCCTCCGCGCGTGGTGGCCCAGAAGGGTCAGCCCAAGGCGAAGGCCGCCGCCGGCAAGAAGAAGTCCCGCGCCATCGTGTGGGTGGCGGCGCTCCTCACTCTGCTGCTCGCGGCCGGCGGCGCCCTCGGGTTCACGCCGTACGGCGTCTTCGGGATCAACCTCATCGACCAGCTCCTGCCCGGCGCGGGGGACCCGGTGCAGGTGCGCGCCGCGATCACCACCGCAGAGGAGCAGGCCGCGAGCGACGCGTGGCTGGACGTCCGCGAGTCGCTCGTCACCCTCGGTCGCGCGCGCCGCGGCATGGGCCTCAACGCGGAGCTGCTCAGCCGCAGCCTCGTCCACGAGAACCTCTACCGCGTGCGCTTCGGCGACGACTTCGGCGCCACCGAGCGCGCGGCCCGGATCGCCGCGCGGGTGAACGAGCGCGGCATGGAGGGCCCCGAGATCGCGCTCGGGCTCGCGGCGAGCAACCTCGCGGGCGGCAACGCCGCCGGGGCCCGTCCTCTCATCGCCCGCGCGCGCACGGTGGCCGCGGCCGACGACCCCTACCCGGACCTCGTCCTCGGCGAGGTCGAGCTGGCCGAGGGCAACCTCGAGGAGGCCGCCCAGGCGTTCTTGGCCGCGCACGAGAAGGGCGGAGGGGCTCGGGCGCTCTGGGGCGTCGCGCGGGCGCGGCTGCGCGCTCCGATCACGGACGAGACGCGCGAGGCGGTCCTGGAGGCCCGGCGCGCCGCGGTCGACGCCGTCCTCGACGCGAGCCCGCGCCACGGCGACGCGCTGGCCGCGAGGGCCGCGCTGCACGCCGAGATGGGCGAGGCGGAGCCGGCGCTCGCGATGGCGCGCCAGGCGGCGGGCCTCGAGCCCCTCGGCGACGCGCCGCTGCGGGCCGCGCCGAGCGCGCGGGCGAGCGCGCAGACGACGATCGGTCGGATCGAGGAGTCCCGCGGCCGGGTCACCGCCGCGCTCCAGGCCTACGAGGCCGCGCTGGCGGCCGAAGACTCGCACGTGCCGGCGCTCCTCGGAGCGGGGCGGGTCCTCCTCGCGGACCGGCCGGCCGACGCCCTCGCGCGCTTCGACTCGGTCCTCCAGACGGAGGGCCCCGAGCGCTTGATCGTCGAGCAGGGCCGCACCGCGCAGCAGGAGGCCCGGCTCGGGATCGGCCGCGCGCAGCTCGCCCTCGAGCGGATCTCGGACGCGAGCCAGACCCTCGAGGGGCTGTTCGCGGAGCGGCCCGAGGACGCGGAGGTGGTGCTCTGGCTCGGCAAGGCGAGCGAGGCCCAGGACCCGCCGAACCACGAGGCGGCGGAGGGTCACTTCCGCGAGGCGATCCGCCTGTCGCCGACCACGTTCCAGGCCTACCTCGCGCTCGCCGAGCTGTTCCTCGCGACCGACCGCGGCGACGACGCGGGCGCGTTCCTCGAGCGCGCGGAGGCCGAGGTGCCCGAGACGGCGGAGATGCGCTACCAGCTCGGCGCCTTCGAGGTCCGGCGCAACAACAACGAGGCGGCCATCCGCGAGCTCACGCGCGCCCTCGCGCTCGAGCCCGACATGCCCCCCGCCCTCTTCTCGCTCGGGGTCGCGTACCGGCGCTCGGGCCGGCTCGACGACGCGGCGCGCACCTTCGAGCGTCTCGGCGCGGTGGACGGCGGCCACCCCGGGCTCTCGCTCGAGCGCGGCCTCCTCTTCGAGGCGCGGGGCGAGGCGGAGCGCGCGGCCGACGCCTACCAGTCCGCGCTCGAGAGCAACCCCGACGACGTCGATCTCCTCCTGCGCCTCGGCGCGGCCCAGGTCGCCGCGCGACGGATCGACGAGGCCGACGCGACCCTGGACCGCGTGCGCAACGAGCGCCCGAACTCGTCCGAGGCGAACCACTTCGTCGGCCGGGTGGCCTTCGCGCGCGGCAACTACGCCGAGGCGCTGACCTTCTTCCGGCGCGCGGTGCAGCTCGACCCGTCGCGCGGCGAGTTCCACCTGTTCGTCGGCCGGGCCGCGCTCGAGATCGGGCAGCTCGGCGAGGCGCTCCGGAGCGCCGACGCGGCGATCGAGCGCGACCCGAGCCTCGGCGACGCCTACTGGGTGCGCGGGGTGGTGCGGCTCCGCTCGGGACACCCGTCCGCCGCGCTCGAGGATCTCCAGCGCGCGCTCGTGCTCAAGCCGAGCCGCTACGAGGCCCTCGCCGCGCGCGGCGACGCCTACGATCAGCTCAGCCAGCTCGACAACGCGATCGCGAGCTACGAGGAGGCGGTCGAGCACGTCGACGACGACGGCCAGTACTGGTACCGACTGGGTCGCCTCCGCCTCGACCGCGGTCGCGACGAGGCGGCGGGCCAGGCGCTGCAGCGCGCCACCCTCATCGGCGACGCGACCTCCCCGCTGCCCGGCTGGCTCGCCGACGCCCACCGCCTGCGTGGCGACGTCCTCCGCCGCGGCAGCCAGCGCGCGCAGTCGATCCCGCACTACCGACGCTACCTCGAGCTCGCCCCCGCCTCCGCCATCGATCGCCGCGCCGTGCGCGAGCTGCTGATGGACATGGGCGAGGTCCCCTGACGGCTCCGGCCGACTGAGACGACGAGCGCCGTTCGTGCTCGTGCGCGTCGGGAAAGGGACCCGCGGCCGGACGCCTCGGCAACTCGGCTTGCCTTCGAGCGGGGCCCGCTCCGCTCGCCGAGCTACAGGCCGGCGCGGGCGCGGACGCGGCGGGCCTCTCGCTTCGCGCGGGTCTTCACCTTCGCGAGATCGAGCGTCGTCAGCTCACGGTCCTTCACGACCCAGCGGCCGTCGACGAACACGTGGCGGACGTCGGCCGCGGTCGCCGAGTAGACCAGGCGCGCCACCGGGTCCACGTCGGGCAGCGCGTGGACGCCGTCGAGGTCGACCACGATCACGTCGGCCGCCTTGCCGACCTCGAGCGAGCCCACCCGCGCGTCCCAGCCGAGCACGCGCGCGCCGTCGATCGTGATCATCGCGAGCGCCTCCATCGCCGGGAGCGCCGTGGCATCGAGCCGCTTGCCCTTGGCGAGGAGCGACGCCTGGCGCAGCTCCGTCCACGGGTCCATCCGGTTGTTGCACGGCGCGCCGTCCGCGCCGACCCCCACGACGATGCCCGCCTCGCGCATCGCGACCACGTCCGCGATCCCGCTCGCGAGCTTCAGGTTCGCGCTCGGGCAGTGGACGATCCGCGTCTCCGCCTTGCCCACCCGGCGCATCTGGGCGCGGGTGAGCTGGACTCCGTGGGCGAGCGCGACGTGCGGCCCCTCGATCCCCCAGTCGGCGAGCGCGTCGATGTCGTCGCGGCCGAGCTGAGCCCGCACCTCCGCGCGCTCGCCCGCGTGCTCGGCCACGTGGCTGTGGATCATCAGCCCGTGCTCGCGCGCGAGGTTGGCCACCTCGCGGAGCAGCTGCTCGCTGCACGACAGGATGAACCGCGGGCCGAACGCGTAGCCGAGACGCCCGCCGGCCGCGCCGTCCCACCGCTCGGCCAGGCGCATGCTCTCGCGCAGGCTCGCGGCGCGGCTCTCGCGCATCGACCGTGGCACGCCGACGCCCGCGTCCATCATCGACTTGCCGGAGCGCCCGCGCACGCCGCTCGCGCGCATCGCGCGGAACACCGCGTCCTGGTGGTGCACGCTCCCGAGATCGAGGATCGAGGTGGTCCCGCTCAGGAGCATCTCCGCGAGCCCGAGCTCCGCGCTCGCTCGCATCGACGCCGCGTCGTGCGCGCCCTCGAGCGGCCAGATCCGCTCGCGGAGCCAGCGCATCAGCGGCAGGTCGTCCGCCATCCCGCGGAAGAGCGCCTGACACAGGTGGACGTGGGTCTGCACCAGCCCCGGCAGGACCGCGGCGTCGCGCGCGTCCACCACCCGCGTCATCGCGTGGGGCCGCAGCCGGGGCCCGATCTCGCGAATCTGGCCACCCTCGATCAGCACGTCCGCCCGCGGGTGGACCGTCCGCGCGGCGTCCATCGTCACCACCGCGCCGCCGCGCAGGAGCACCGCGTCAGTCATCGAGGTAGGCACCCGAGAAGGCGTGGGGCAGCAGCTCGCGCACGCTCGTGTCGAGCCGCCCGCCGTCGACCGACACGCAGCGCACGTCGAACGGGGGCGCGAACTCGGCGAGCACCTGGCGACACATCCCGCAGGGCGCGGCCGGCCGCGCGCCCTGGGTCGTCACCACCAGCGCCAGGAAGCGCCGCACGCCCGCGCCGATCGCGGTCGCCACCGCGGCCCGCTCGGCGCAGAGGCTCAGCCCGTAGGACGCGTTCTCGACGTTCTGCCCGACGTAGATCGCGCCGTCCTCGCCGAGCAGCGCCGCGCCCACCCGATAGCCGGAGTAGGGCGCGTAGGCCCGCTCGCGCGCCGCGGCCGCCGCCGCCTCCAGCGCGTCCCAGTCCACCTCGACGTCCGCGCCGCTCAAGCGGGCTCCATCCGCTCGAGGACCGAGCGCAGCAGACCCTCGAACTGCGACCGCACCCGCGTCGCCGTCTCCGTGACCTCGTCGTGGCTGAGCGGCTGCGCGCTGATCCCCGCCGCGAGGTTGGTGATGCACGAGATGCCGAGGACCCGCATGCCGAGGTGCCGCGCCGCGATCACCTCGAGCACCGTGCTCATCCCGACCGCGTCGGCCCCGACCGTCTTCATCATGCGGACTTCGGCCGGCGTCTCGTAGGTCGGCCCGAGCAGCCCCGCGTAGACCCCGCGCTTGAGCTCGAAGCCGAGGCCCTCCGCCGCCTCGCCCGCGAGCGCGCCGAGCGCCGGATCGTAGGCCGCGGTCATGTCGGGGAAGCGCGGCCCGAGCGCGTCCTCGTTGGGCCCGACGAGGCAGTTGGTGCCCGTGAGGTTGAGGTGGTCGGTGATGCACATCAGGTCGCCCGCCGCGAGCCCGTCGCCACAGCCGCCGGCCGCGTTCGTGATCAGCAACGTCCGCGCCCCGAGCGCATGCATCAGCCGCACCCCGAAGACGATGTCGCTCGCCGGGTGGCCCTCGTAGAGGTGCACGCGGCCCTGCATCGCGACGGCGGAGCGACCGGCGACGTCTCCGAGCACGAGGTTGCCGGCGTGGCCGACGACCTTGGACATCGGCATCGTGCGGATGTCGGAGTACGGGACGACGACCTTGTCCTCGAGGGTGTCTGCGAAGGCGCCGAGACCCGAGCCGAGGACGAGGGCGACCTCCGGCTTGCGGTCGGTGTGCCGTCGCACGTCGTCGGCCGCGGCCGACATCCGGGGAGCCTGCGGGGGGTGCTCGCTCATGGGCGCGATGATCGCGGGGCCGGGGCCGTGCGTCCAGAGATCCGTCCAGAGATCCGTCCAGAGATCGGTCCAGAGATCCGTCCAGAGGGCGGGGAACACCGGGCGCGCGATGGGGTCGAAACGGTGCGTGCCCCCTGCGCGCGAGCGCGAGCGACGTGGAGCAGAGAGTGACCCGAGGTGCTATTCTGGTGGGCGAGATGGAGCCGGTCGAGATGGAGCCGGTCGAGGCGGCGTTCCGGCTGCTGCCCTCGGAGCGTGTGCTCTGGGAGGGCGGGCCCCGCCGCGGTGCCCCCCGCGCCCAGGGCTGGCGCCTCGTCCCCGCGATCCTCGTCACGCTCTCGGCGATCGTCGGCCTCTTCGCCGGCCTCCTCCACCTCGTGGAGCTTCCGGGCAGCTCGCAGGTCGCGCTGATCGGCGTCTACCTGCTGGCCTTCGCGATCGCCATCTGGGTCGCTCCGTCGCTGCTCTTCGATCCCTGCCGCTACGTCGTGACCGACCGCCGCGTGCTCTGGAAGCGCGGCAAGATCCGTCGCTCGATCGATCGCCACGCGCTGACCTACGCGCGCATCAAGTGGTCGGCCGCGCCCAACCTGGGCGACCTCGAGCTGGTGCGCGCGGTCCCGTTCGGGCCGCTCGCGCGCAAGCAGCGCCTCGTGCTCCACGCGGTGGAGGCGCCGGACCGGGTCCTCGCGCTGATCCGTGACGCCGCGCCGAGCGAGCACGCGGGCGACCGCCTCACCCCGCTGATCGACCGGCTCGACCCGGACGAGGTCGTCCTCTGGGGCGGCGCGCCCGAGGGCACGGGCATCGACTGGCGCCACGTCCTGACGACCCTCCTCGGCGTTGGTGTGCTCCTGGTGGGCCTCCCGAGCGGCGTCCGGCCCGCGGTGCTCCTCGCCCACCTCGAGGAGCTCGGCCTGCCGATGACGTCGGGCACCTGGCTGATGCTGTTCACGGCGATGGCCCTCACCGCCACCCTGATCCTGGCCGTCGGCGTCTGGCTGGCGTGGCACGGCATCGTGCGCGCCCGCGGCCTCGGCCAGGACACCGAGTACCTGCTCACCGATCGCCGGCTCCTCATCCGTCGCGGGCTCACCGAGCTGTCGCTCGATCGGGGGCGCATCGTCGACGTGGCCGAGACGCGCGGCTGGTGGGGCCTGACCCACATGTACCTCGTGCTCGACGGCCCCGACGCCCGCGCCCTCGCGGACAGCGGCGCCCTGGGCGTGATCACCCCGTCGCGCGACTCGGTCCCCCCGATCCTCTACGAGCTGCGTGACCCGGCCGCGTTCAAGAGCCTCCTGCTCGGGCGCCCCTCGCGGCCCAGCGTCCCCCACGCGGCCTGAGCGCGATCCGCGGGGCCGGTGAATCCAGGGGGGTCCCGTGTCGTCGTTTCGCCGCGCGGGTGTATATTCGGCGCGCTCGTCCGCCCCACGTGGACGTAGGGAGAGATGGAATGAAGCGGATCGTCTTCACTTTGCTGGCCGCGAGCCTTCTGGTCCTTGTTGGTGGATGTCGCGCGCGGGTCCGGGTCCGCGCTCCGCGGCCGAGCGTGACCGTTCAGGCGCGCGCGCCGCAGCCGCCGCCGCCGGGGGCGACCGTGTCCGTGACCACCGGCGGCGCCGGCGTCACCGTGGTCGACAACTACTGCAACGCGGGTCAGCCCGAGGTGTGCAACGGCCTCGACGACAACTGCAACGGCGTCATCGACGAGGGCTGCGGCTTCAGCAGCGGCAACATCCAGATCACGCTCGCCTGGGCCACCGGCGCGGACCTCGACCTCTACGTGATCGACCCCTCCGGGTTCGAGATCAGCTACCAGAACCGCCAGTCGCCGACCGGCGGCCACCTCGATCACGACGCCCGCGGCGCGTGCAACCGCCGCCAGGAGGGCAACACGATCGAGAACGTCTACTGGGACGCGCAGAACCCGCCCGGCGGCCAGTACCGGGTCGAGGTCCACTACTGGGGCGAGTGCGGCGTCGCGGGGACCACCCAGGCGACCCTCAGCATCGCGGTCGGCGGGCAGATCATCGGCGCCTACAACGTCGTGCTCAACCCGCGCGACCGTCAGGCCGTCGCGATCTTCAACATGCCCTGAGCCGGTCGGGGCGTCGCGATCGTGGAGATCTCGGCGCCCCGTCGGGTAGGCTAGGGACGCGCCGCGCGTAGAACCGCGCGCCACCGCTGGCGCCGTCGCGCCGGCTCGACCCCGCCCCCTTTCGCTACACTCGGTCATGCTCGTTTGCCCCCTCTGTCGGCTCTGCCTCGCCGACGACGAAACCACCTGCCCCCGCGACGGCCAGGCCGGCGTCGAGGGCGGGGGGGCGAGCATCCCGGCCGAGCTCGCCGATCGCTTCCATCTCGTGCAGCCCTACGCCGAGGGGCCCAACGGCGAGCTGTACCTGGTCGATGACCAGCAGACGGGGCGGCGCGGCCTCCTGAAGGTGCTGCGGCTTCCGTCCGGCGCGACGCCGGCCGAGCGCTCGCGGCTCAAGCGCGAGATCCTCAAGCAGGCCTCGATCACCCACGACGTCCTCGCCGTCCCCCTCGCGACGGGAGACGCGGGCGAGCGGCCCTGGGTGTTCCGGGAGCTCCGCGAGGGCGTGTCGCTCCGGGTGCGGCTCACCCGCGGGGGCGCGCTGCCGGTGCCCGAGGCGATCGCGATCACCGAGCAGATCGCCTCTGCGCTCGACGCGCTCCACCGGAGCGGCCTGCTGCACCGCGACCTCAAGCCGGGTCACGTGATCCTCGAGCCGCGTCCGTCCGGCGTGCCGCGGGTCGGCGTGATCGACGCGGGGGTCGCCGCCAAGCTCGACACCGAGACGAGCTTCGACGTGGTGGGCACGGCCGCCTACGTCGCGCCGGAGCAGGCTCAGGGCAAGCTCGTCAGCTTCCGCAGCGACCTCTACGCGCTCGGCTGCGTGCTCTACGAGATGCTCACCGGCGGGCCGCCGTTCGAGGGCACCGTCGCGGAGCTGCTGGAGGCCCACGCCAGCGCGAGCCCCCCGACCCCCGGGGTGGAGCTACCGGCCGGGGTCGCCAAGCTGCTCGGCCAGCTCCTGGCCAAGGCCCCGCGGGAGCGGCCCTTCTCGGCCCAGCAGGTGCGCCGCGCGCTCAAGCCGTTCCTCCCCGAGGACGCGAGCAGCAAGCGCGAGTCGACCCAGACCTTCGACAAGATGAACGAGCGGCGGCGCGCCCCGCTGCCGGGGATCGGCACGCTCCGGCCCGCGCCGAGCGCGCCGTCGTCGCGCAGCGTCCCGCCGCCGCCGCCGCCCGGCGCCCGCAAGAAGCCGAGCCTCCCGCCTCCTCCGCCGCCGGGCCGTGCTCCGGCCGCCGCCGACGACGAGCCGGAGGACATGACCCAGGAGCTCACGCCCCTCGACCTGACGCAGGCCGAGGAGCTGCTCGCGGCCTCTCGCAAGCCGCGGGTCGCCAAGACGATGCTGGGGATGCCGGCCGCCGCGCCCCCGGGCGCCGGCGGGGACGAGTCCGCCAGCAAGGCCTCCGCCGAGGCCCCGGACGACGCCTCGCCCGAGGGCACCCAGGAGCTCACCCCGATGGACCTCGCCCAGGCCGAGGAGGTCCTCCAGCGGCAGCGCGCGGCCGGCCCCTCGTCGCCTCCGCCGCCTCCCGGCTCGGTGCCGCCATCGGCGCCCGTGTCCTCTCCGCCGCCCGCGTCCTCTCCGCCGCCCGCGTCCTCTCCGCCGCCCGCGTCTTCGCCTCCGGGCGCGTCGCCGAGCGCGGTGGTCATGGCGGCCGCGGGTCCCGTGTCCACCACCGGCCCGACCCTCGCGCAGCCGCTCACCGCGCCCGTGGGCGCCGCGCCTCTGCCCGGGTTGGGGGCGCCCGCCGGGCCGACCGGCCCGAGCGCGGTGAGCCCGGCGTCGCCGACGGTCGGGATGCCCCCCGCCGGGCCGACCTCGACCGCGCCGGGCTTCCCGTCCGCGCCGCCGCCGAGCGCGCCTCCGCCGGGGCCGACGTCGACCGCGCCGGGGTTCGCGTCTGCGCCGTCGGCCCAGACGCCGAGCGCTCCGCCGGGGCCGACGTCGACCGCGCCGGGGTTCGCGTCTGTGCCCGCGCCGGGGTTCGCGTCTGTGCCCGCGTCGGCCGACGTGTCGCCGGCCGCCTTCGCCCCGACCGCGGCGGGGGTCGATCCGGCGCCCGGGCCGTCCGCCGTCGCGATGGGCGGGGGCCCGGTCTCGCCGCACAGCCCGTCGACGGCGCGGCCGTTCGATCCACCCGCCACCACGCAGGGCGACGGGACGGCGGGCGCCCCCGCGTCGGGGACGCCGCCGTTCGAGGTCGCCGACGGGGAGACCGGCACCTTCGACCCGCCGCGCCCCGCCGACTCCGGGATGCTCGAGGCGGCGGCCCTCGGGACGAACCCCGCGTGGGACGTCGGCGGCCTCGACTACGACGACCTGGCCGAGACCCACGCCTACGACCCCACGGCCCGGGCCGAGGACGCCGGCCCGACGGACGCGCCGGCCGACGAGGTCGCGAAGGACGCGTTCCCCGCCGCGGGGGCCTCCGTCCCCGCCGCGCCCGTCCCTGCGAAGCCGGCGTCGAGCGGGCTCCCCGGCGGCAAGCTCCTGCCGATCCTCGCGGCGGCCGGCCTGGTCGGCTTCTGCGGGCTCAGCGCGGTGATCACGGGCGCGGTCTGGCTGTTCTCGAGCGACGACGACCCCGCGCCGATCGCCCAGGCGCCCGTCGAGCCGACCCAGGTGGCCCCGGCCCCGGTCGTCGCGCCCGCGCCCACCCCCGTGGCCGCACCCGTCGCTGCGCCTGCGCCCGCGCCTTCCGAGCCCGCTCCGGCCGAGCCCGCGCCGGCTGAGCCCGCGCCGGCCGAGCCCGCGCCGGCCGAGCCCGCGGCGATCGCGGAAGAGCCGGTCGCGCCCGAGCCGGTCGCGGCGGTCGAGCCGACGCCGAGTGAGCCGCCCGCCGAGCCCGCACGGGCTCGCGCAGAGCCGCGTCCAGAGCCGCGCTCACGTCGCGGCCGCTCGACGCCGCGCGCGGCCGCCCCGGCCCCCGCCGGGCCCAACCGCCTCCAGCAGTTCCAGCAGGCGCGCGAGGAGGCCCTCACCCACTTCCGGGCGCGCCGCTTCGGCCAGGCGGCGGCGGCCTACGAGCGCGCGACCCGGCTCAACCCACGCCACGCCGGGAGCTTCGCGGGCCTCGGCGCGAGCCGGCTCGCCGAGGGACGCCCGCGCGAGGCGGTCGCGGCCTACCAGCGCGCGAGCCAGCTCCAGCCCGACCACGCCGGCTTCCACGCTGCGCTCGGACGGGCCTACCAGGCGGCGGGAAACGCCCGCGCCGCCCGGCTGGAGTATCAGCGCGCGCTGCAGCTCGACCCGACCAACCGCGCGGCCCGGCAGGGGCTGGGGCGCTAGCCGGGCTAGCCTACCGTCGGCCGCCGCTCTCGGCCGCCGCTCTCGGCCCCCCTCAGTCCTCGCTCGGCGGCTCCATCAGCTTGCTGAGCCGCCGCACGCCCTTGGGGCGGTCGACCACGCTGTGGGTTGCGCCCGTCTCGTCCTTGGCGAGCGGGGCCGCGCGCCGGCCGATCGACGCGAGAGCCGTGGGCGCACACTCGAGGGGTACCGCGATCACCAGCCGGCCGTCGACCAGCCGCACCGCGCCGTCGGGATCGCCCTCGAGGAGCCCGGCCTCGGCCCGCATCCACGCCGCGACCGTCTCGTCGTTCTCCGGCTCGGCGCCGGCCAGCCGCGGCTCGACCTCGCGCGCGTCGAGGCCCAGCACGTTCTCGACGTAGGCCTCCCAGCTCACCAGGCTCTGCCCGCGCCAGAGGCGCAGCTGCCGCGCCTCGCGCAGCTCGAGCGTGACCGCGTCGTCCTCGCCCGCCTCGATCAGCCGGCGCGTGCGCGCCTCGCGGGCATGGTAGACCGACCGCGCGTCCCGGTTCGCGACCCCGGGGACCAGCATCACCGACCGCGGATCGTTGAGCCGCTTGCGCTGCTTACGCCGCCAGATCGCGTCGTCGTCGCCCGACGCGAACGCCTCGAGGTCGCGCGGGACCCCCTTGCGCTCGCTCGCGTCGCGCTTCACTACCCGGCGATCGTCGCGCCCTTGCTTGGAACGAGCCATCAGGCGGCTTCTATAGCAGGGCCGGCCGCGTATCAAAGCCCCGCCCGGGCGCCCTCGGGGCCGCGGCGAGGCCCGCAAAAAAGATCTTGCGGCCCCCGGGCGCGAGGGTAAGGTTCCCGCCCCCCACAGCGCCCGGGGCGTCCCGGGGCTGTTCACCAAGAGGGAAGCACATGTACGCAGTGATCAAGACCGGCGGCAAGCAGTACCGGGTTACCGAAGGCGACCGCATCCGGGTCGAGAAGCTCGACGGCGACGTCGGCGCGGACGTCACCTTCGACGAGGTGCTCATGCTCGGCGGCGACAAGGTCGCGGTCGGCACCCCGACGGTGAGCGGCGCTAGCGTCAGCGCGAAGATCGTCGCGCAGGACAAGGCCAAGAAGGTCATCGTCTTCAAGTACAAGCGCCGCAAGGGCTACCGCCGCAAGTACGGCCACCGCCAGCCCTTCACCGAGCTCGAGATCACCGGCGTCAGCGCCTGACGGAGGAGCAACACCATGGCTCACAAAAAGGGACAGGGCTCTTCGCGCAACGGGCGCGACTCCAACCCGCAGTACCGCGGGGTCAAGGTCTTCGGCGGCCAGAAGGTCACGCCGGGGAGCATCCTCGTCCGGCAGGTCGGCTCGACCTTCCACGCCGGCAACAACGTGAAGACGGGCAAGGACTACACCCTCTGGGCCCACATCGACGGCGTGGTGAAGTTCGAGCGCCTCGGCCGCGACCGCAAGCGCATCTCGGTCTACCCCGAGGGTGACCCGCGCCTCGGCGCCGAGGCCGCCAGCGCCTGAGCGTCACCGTCCTCCGGACGCACGAACGCCCTGGTCCCCGATGGGACCAGGGCGTTTCGCAATTGGACCGCCGAGCTCAGCTCGCGGCCCGGGCCCGCTTGCGCTCGGCGAGGTAGAGCGGCAGCTCCGCCTGGATCGCCGCGGCCACGTGCGGGCGCGCCGCCTCGCGCCGGAGGTACGCCTCGACGTTCGGGTAGGCCGCCAGGTCGATCGGGGTGGCCTGCGCCCAGTTCAGGACGGTGACGAGGTAGAGGTCGGCGACCGAGCGATCGTCGAGCAGGTGCGCGCGCCCCTCCAGGTGCCCATCGAGGTAGGCGAGCCGGCTCGCGCTCTTCTGCACCGCGTAGGCCTTGGCCTCGTCCGGCGCGTTCGCGTCGAACAGCGGGTTGAAGACGCCCTTGTGGAGCTCGGTGCTGATGAAGCCGAGCCAGCGGTAGAGCTCGATCCGCGCCGGCCCGCCCTCGGGCGCCAGCTGGCCGGCGGTGTCCGCGACATGAAGCAGCACCGCGACGTTCTCCGTCAGCACGCGCCCGTCGTCGGTGCGGAGCGTCGGCACGAGGCCGAGCGGGTTGAGCGCGGTGAGATCCTGGCCGTTGGCGGCGCGCTTGGTCCGCCGGTCGACCTCGATCAGCGTGGCCTCGAGCCCCACCTCGGCGAGGGCGATCCGGGTGGCGAGCGAGCAGGCGAGCGGCGCGTAGTAGAGCTCCATGGGTTCCTCCTGGGTGATGCGTGGAGTCTCCGGTCGGCGGCATGATGCGTCGAACGTATTTATCGACTACTCTCGATACGAAAGACGTATGAGCTCGCCCCCCGCGCCTACCCTCGACGTCCGCGACCTCCGCCTCGTCCTCGCCCTGATCGACGAGGGCACCACCGCGCGGGCCGCGCGCGCCCTCCACCTCGCCCAGCCGAGCGTCAGCCGCGCGTTGCTCGCGCTCGAGGCGCGCCTCGAGACGCCGCTCTTCCGCCGCACCCCGCGCGGGCTCGTGCCCACCCCGGCCGGTGAGCGCCTCGCGGCCGAAGCCCCGGCGGTGCTCGAGGGGCTGATCGCGGTGGAGCGCCGCCTCCGCGAGCCCGCCCCGGCGCGGCGCCGCGTGCGCGTCGTGTGCGAGTGCTACACCGCCTACCACTGGGTGCCCGGCGCCCTCCGCGCGCTCCGCGAGGAGCTCCCCGAGGCGGACCTCGCGGTGCGGCTCGAGCACACGCAAGACGCCTGGACGGCGCTGGCCGACGGCGACGTCGACGTCGCGCTCCTCACGGGCGCGCGCGACACCACCGACGAGGTGATCGTGCGCCCGCTGTTCAAGGACGAGCTCGTGTTCCTGCTCGGCCGCGGCCACGCGCTCGCGCGGGCGCCGCACCTCACGCCGGACGACCTCAAGGCGAGCCCGCTCTACGCGTCGCGGCCGGCCGAGAACGAGGCGCGCTGGTTCCTTCGCTCGGTGTTCGGCCGCGGCCGCCCGCGCCTCGACGTCACCTACGTGCCGGTGACCGAGGCGATCGTGGAGCTCGCGCGCGCCGGCCTCGGGATCGGCCTGCTCACCGAGTGGGTGGTCGCGCCGTACCTCGCGCGCCCCGGTCTCGTCTCGCGCCGCCTCGCCACCGGCCCGCTCGAGCGGCCCTGGTTCCTCGGCTGGCGCGCGGAGCTCGGCGCCCTCGGCCCGCGCCTGCACCGCGCGCTGCGCTCCCTCGCGCCGACGCCCTGAGGCGCGGCGCGACCGGTGGAGGCGATCAGAACATCTCGTGCGGCATCCGGTCGCGGGGCGATCGGAAGTAGTGCAGCGGGCTGTAGTGCATCAGGTTGCTGACCCGGTCCGTGTAGAGGCAGGCGAACTGCTCGACCTGATCGCCGAACAGGCTCACCTCCGGGCCCGCCTTGAAGAGCGAGCCCCAGAACGGGTGGAACGCGCGATCGATCCGGTGCTCGAGATCCTCGAGCTCGACGTCGAGGTCGCGCAGCCGGCGCTTGAGCCGGTCGACCGCCTTCTTGTGGCTGACCCGCTGCGCGCCGATCTCGGTGGTCGGCGCCCGCGCCTCTCGCGCCGCCTCGAGCTCGCGCGAGAGCTGCCGTAGCGTCGCCTGCCGGTAGCGCAGCTCCTCGTGGAGGAGGTCCCGGATCGACTCGAGCTGGTCCATCCGCTCGAAGAACGGGCTGACCTCCTCGTGGACGCGCAGCTCCTGATCCATCTCCTGGATGATCATCGCGGTGCGCCACGCGCTGTCCTTCTTGGCGCGGAGGACGTCGCCGTAGATGTGATCGCCCACGTAGAGCACGCGATCGCTCTCCGAGTCGAAGAGCCGGTGCAGCTCCGCGATGCAGCCGCCCTTGTAGAGGCGCCCGCGCTCGAAGCCCTCGACCGGCGGCCTGAGCCCCTCCTCGGCCGGCTCGAAGGGCACGTCGTCCGCGGTGAAGAAGCGCGGCTTCTTGGCCGCGGTCACGATCACGTCGAAGTACGCGCGCCACGACGAGTAGCCGTTGAGCTGCCCGTCGAAGAGGTAGCTCATCATCGCCTCGGTGTAGCCCGCGTGGCTGTTCGTGAGCAGGAACAGGCTCTTGCCCGCGCTCTTGAGCTTGTGGAACGTCACCGCGAGCTCCGGGTCGCGGATGAGGTAACGCTCCTTGTCGGCGAGGATCTGATCGAGGATCGAGCCGTCCTGATGCGACAGGTCGATGCTCCGGCGGATGTCGTCGAAGAGCGTCCCGTGGTCGACGTCGATACCCTGCGCGTCGAGCTCCTCGATCGCGCCCGCGTACATCGCGACCTCGCTGAGGCCGTAGAGGGTGTCGACCCAGTGGTAGCGCCCGCTCCCGACGCGGACGGGGCGCGAGTGGTAGAGCCGGTGCCGCTCGTCGCGGTCGAGCTCGCGCATGCCGTGGTACGCCTTCTTGACGTACCGGTAGCGGTCCATCTTGAGGACGTTGCCGTACTTGCGGTCGATCAGGAGCCCGCGGATCGGGAAGTCGGTCCGGTACGGCGCCTCGAGCAGGCACTCGGGGTAGCCGAGCGAGCCGACCAGCTTCTGCGCGGTGGCCTCGATAGACAGCCGGTCCATCGCCTCCTGGCGATAGATCGCGATCGTGTAGTCCATGTCGAAGCCGACCGTGTCGACGAGGTCGAAGCGCAGGTTTCGGTTCACGAACAGCCGCCGCCGGCGGGGCACCTCGGCCGGCGCGCGATCGGGCGGGAGGTCGGGGATCGGAAGGTGAAGCTGCATACGAGTGGCTCGTCGTCCTCCGTCCCTCAATCGTAGCAGGGTGGTGGCGGCCGCCGCCCCTCCGCCCGCCGATCCGCCGATCCGTCCGCCTAACGTCGCGAGATCACGTGACCGCCGATCCGGCACGGGAGCTGCGTTGCACGCGCCCATGCCCTCGCGCCGCTCCGTGTCGTGGCTCGCGCCGCTCGCCCTCACCCTCTCCCTCGGCTGCGCCCATCCATCGAGGCTCGCGCCGTGGATCCCCGCGCTCGCGCTGTCCGCGCGCGGCAGCACCGCCGTCACCCCCACGCGCGCGTCCGATCGGTGGGAGGTCGAGGCCGGCCTGCGCTGGCGCCTCGGCGCCGCGCGCCCGAGCCCCGCGCCGACCCTCGGCAAGCCGCCGCGCCCGCTCCCCGAGGGCCCGCCCTGCCTCGACCCGACGATCTGCCGCTGGGCCCGCCGCGCCCGCGCCCGGGCTCTCGCGAGGGCGCGATGAGGCCCGCGCTCGCCGGGCTGGTCGTACGGCTGGCCGCTGGGCTGCTCCTCCTCGTCGCGGCGCCGACCCGCGCGCAGGAGGCGCCGCAGTCGACCGTCGCGCCGAGCGTCTCGCCCGAGCGCCTCCGGGCCGCGCTCGCGCGCTACCGTCGGGAGCCGTCGGCGGGCGCGGTCGTCCGGGCCGCGATCCGCGCGCGCTCCGCCTCGCCCGGTCGGGTGCGCGACGCGATGGATCGGGCGCGCGCGACCGGCTGGCTCCCGACCGCGCGAGGCAGCCTCCGGCGCGGCCAGACCGTGGACCTGCGCGGCCTCGCGAACGGCGAGGCGAGCAGCATCGCGACCGACGACGCGCTCTCCTTCGACGCCTCGCTGGTGTTCCGCTTCGACCGCGTCGTCTTCGCGAGCGAGGAGACCACCTTGCTCCGCGAGCTGCGGGTGGTGGAGGAGACGAACGCCGAGCTCGCGCGGGTGATCGTGCACCTCTACTTCGAGCGCCGGCGCCTCCAGCTCGAGCGCGACCTCCTCGCGCCGGGCGACCTCGCGCGCGCGGTGCGGATCCTCGAGCTGGAGGCCCTGCTCGACGTCTTTACGGCCGGCGCGTTCACGCGCATGATGGGCCACCGATGAGCGTCGAGAACCGCCAGCACCCTCGCTACTCGGTCGCGCTCCGAGCCGAGGTCACGCTCGAGCACCAGACGGTCGGCGCCGAGACCGAGAACATCAGCGCGGGCGGCGTCGCCCTCGCGCTCGACCTCCCGCTCGACGAGGGCCTCGAGCTCGACGTCACCCTCATCCTCACCCAGGACGGCATCGAGGATCCGCACGAGGAGCCCTTCGCGATCCGCGCCGTCGTCGCCTGGGCGGGCCCGCGCCCCTCCGGCGGCGCCCTGATCGGCCTGCGCTTCATCGGCGCCACCGCCGACCAGCGCCACCGCCTCGAGCGCTTCCTCGCCCGCCTCTCCTGAGGGGACGGTCCGAGCTCGTCGAGCTTTCCCCGGTCCCCCAGGATCTGCCATTGAGCGGCCGCCGCGCTGGCCGAGCCGCGGCTACAGGAACGGCTGGGCCGGGTGGGGCGCGCGACGGAGCTTGCCGGACGCGAGCCGGTAGACGAGCAGCGCGCCGGCGAAGGCGAGCGCGCCGGCGACGACCTGGCCCAGCCCCTCGACGAGCGCGGGGTCGGGCTCGAGGCCGACCCAGAGCGCGACGAGGCCGACGAGCGCGAGCGTGCCGAGCGCGGCCCCCGCCGTGTTGAGCCGCGTCCACCGCGCGATCCGACGGGCCCGCCGCATCCAGAGCCAGCCGCCCCACGCGAAGGCGGCGAACACGCACGCACGCCGCAGCCGCGCCCCCGGGTCGTCGCTCGCCGCGGACCAGCCGCCGAGGAAGATCGCGGTGGCCACGATCGCGAGCGCGAGGAGGACCACATCGTCGAGCCCGCGCGCGATCCGCGCCGCGACGTCCCGCCCGCGCGCCAGATCCGGCGGCGCGTGCACGGCGGCCCACACCAGGAGCCCCAGCGCGAGCGGCGCGATCGGTGTGCGCAGCAGCGTCCAGTCGGTCGGCAGCTCCCCTTGCGATCGTGCGACGGTGAAGAGCTGCGCGGTGCCCGCGATGGCCGCGATCGAGCCGATGGCCACGGCCGCGATCGCGATCGATCCGAACGCCTGTCCAAGCGCGAGGGCGCGCGCGCCCCGGTCGCCCCTCGGGCTCGCGACCCACGCGGCGGAGACCCGCACCGCGAGCGCGCCGAGCGCGAGCCACTCGAGCGGCAGCTCCACCCCGAACGCGCGATCGAGCCCGGGCAGCGATCCGGCCAGGCCCAGCGCGAGCGCCGCGATCCCGAGCTCCGCCCGGTGGCGCCGCCACGCCTCGCGCAGCTTCGCGCGCAGCCGCCGCGGCGAGGTCCGGGGCGCGCCGCCCGGCAGGGTGCGCCGCGCGATCGCGTCGATCAGCCCCGCGCTCGGCGCGACGAGGAGCAGCGTCAGGAGCACCCACGCGAGCGCGATCTGCGCCGCCGTGACGAGCTCGCGGTCCGCCCCGCGATCGGTCGTCGGCGTCGGCACCCGCACCGCGAAGGGCACCGGCTCGCCGCGCCGCCCGATCCGCAACGTCACCGCGTCGCGCCCCGGCGGCGGCACCGCGTCGGCCAGCTCGTGGGTCTGCACGCCCTCGAGCTCCACCAGCCGGTCGCCCGCCACGAGGCCCGCGCGCTCCGCGACCGAGCCCTCGCGCACCTCGGTGATCGGCAGCCCCTCGGCCTGGGGGCTCTCCTCGGTGAGCGTGAGCCCGAGCCCGGCCACCAGCGTCTCGGCCCGCCGCCGGCGCGAGAGCGCCTCCGAGAGCCCGCGCGTGCTCGCGGTGGAGACGTCCACCGTCAGCTCGTCGGAGCGCCCGATCACCCGGCCGCCGCCGCCCTGCGCGTCGAAGACCACCGCCACGCGCCCGTGCAGCGTCGCGCGCCCGCCGAGCGCAGCCAGCGCCTCGCGCGTGAAGCGCGCCTCGACCCGCTCGGCCGAGCGGGCCCGCCCGTCGATCTCGACCGTGACCTCGGTCGGCGCCGCCCCGGGCCGCGACGCGGTCCCCGAGAGCCGCACGCGCGCCTCGCGCCCCGGCGGGAAGCCGCGCCCCTCGACCACGACCAGCCGCCCCGGCTCGAGCCGCAGCGGGCTGACCTCGGTCACCTCGAGCAGCTCGGCCTCGCGGTCCGCCTCGCACCCCGCCAGCCCGGTTGCGAGGGCGACCAGCGTCACGGCGAGGCGCGCGGGCGAGCGGAGCGTCACCTGCCCGAGGTAGTGGAGCGGGCGCCAGGCGGTCAACAAACCTGCGTGTTCATGCGGACCTACGGGGTTTGACCGGTGTGGGGCGGGGTGCTACCCGGCCCTCTCATGGACGGCCTGACGCAGCGAGTCCTGGCGCTGGTCGAGCGCCTCCGGGCGGGCGAGGGGCGGCACGTCGCCGCCGACCTCGGCGAGACCCTCGAGCTGTGGCTCACGAGCGGCGTGCTCCCGATGCCCTCGTCGATCCGCCCGCGCGCCGAGGCGCTCGGGGCCCTCATCGGCCAGGTCGCCCGCGGCGCCCGCCCCGCGCCGGTGGACGTGCCGCCGCCGCCGGAGGCCTCGCGGTGGGAGCCGTCGACCGTTGAGCCCGCCGAGCCCGCTGCGCACCTCGGCCTCTGTGGCCGCCGCAAGCTCGGGCCGGTTCATCCACACTAGGCTGGGGCTGGCCCACATCACCATCACCGCACCGCCCACGATCAGGTGTCCGAGC
>JAUHXR010000285.1 GCA_030426845.1 Polyangia bacterium
GCGGAAGCGGTTGGCCTGATCGGTGTGCGTGTCCCACCCGCCGACGTCGAGGGTGCACACGCGGAAGCGGTCGTCGGTGTCGGCGGCGATGAGGCGCGCGAGCTCCACGAGCGCGCCGGCCATCCCGCGCCCGGGCGACCGGGTGGGGAGCGCGTCGACCGCCTCGACCGCGCCGATCCCCTTCGTCGCGCCCTGGCAGAACAGCGACGTACACGGGTTCGCGGAGAACGCGGTGCGCAGGCGATCGGTGAGCCCCCGGTTGGCGGGCGCGTCGAACACCTCGTTGCCCAGCTGCCCGAACGTGTCGAAGTTCGCGATCGCGAGGCCCTGACTGCTCGCGCCGCGCAGCATCAGCGGGATCTCGGCGTTGAGCGACAGGCTCGCGAGGGGCGCGGACGCGAGGCCCATCGACTCGATGGCACGCTGCAGGTAGCCGGAGCCGAGCACCGCGCCCGTCACGTCGGTCCCCGTCTCGATGAGGTCCATCTGCTGGAAGTGGGAGCGGTTCTCGCGCGCTCCCGCGGTCCCGGGCACGAAGCCGAGGTGGCCGGCGTCGAAGGGGTTGCCCGCACCGCTCACGAGCGGCGCGAACGCGGGGTTCACGTCGAAGCGGCTCGAGCCGAGCTGGATGCCGCGGTTCGGGTCGCTCCCGCTCGAGGGCGGGATGACGATCGAGCCGGAGGTCCCGGCCGGGTTGCGGCGCTCCTCGTACATCGCCCGCGCGTGACCGGAGCCCGGCACGAGCATCTGCAGCCCGTCCGCGCCCCCGCGCAGGAACACCATGAGCAGGACGTTGGAGCTCGCCTGCCCCTGGAGGTGGCCGAGCGGCACCATCGAGGCCCCCGCGGCGGCGCCGACGGTGAGCACGAACTTGCGTCGGGAAAAATTCCGTCGAGAAAACTTCATTGCGGAGCTCACTTTCGCAGGAACCGGGAGTTGGTGAGGATGGCGTGGATGACGCTGCGGGCCGGCCGCGCGAGGCCGCCGCTCTTGGTCACGTCGGGGCGCGCGAGCGCGGTGCGGGTGTGGCCGAGGCGCATCGCCGCGTCCCGAGGGAGGCCGAGCTCGAGCAGGAACCGGCCGGTGAGGCGATCCCGCTCGGCGGTGAGCTCCGCCCCCGTGAAGCGCGCGAGGCGGTCGGCGACCCACCGGTCGAGCGCGCCGCCGCGCAGGGTCTCACGCGCGGTCGAGGGGCCCACGACCATGTCGACGCGGCTCGTGCCGATGTGCTCGAAGACGTGCTGGTTCCAGAGCACGAGGGAGCTCGCGCCGATCCAGTTGGCGGGGACGTCGTGGTAGCCGGTCGGCGGCGCGACCATCCCGAGCGGCTGGCCGAGCGAGGCGGTGAACCCGAGCCCGAGGCGGATGCCTGCCGGCGTCCCGACGTCGGGCGCGTCCACCGCGCGGCGCGCCGACACGATCAGCTCGAGCGGCGACTTGGCCCGCGTGCCGTAGCGCGCGGCGGACCACATCTCCTCCGAGGTGAGGATCGAGCGGTAGACCGCGCCGAGGTCGCCCTCCTCACCCCAGACGTCGTCGGCCGCGCAGGCGTTGACGACCGCCGCGGGGCGCGCGCCGAGCAGGCGCATGGCGAGCTTGCCGCAGATGTTGCGGCGGGTCGCGACGTGACCGGCGAGGTAGGCGATGAGCGCCTCGGGGCGCTCCTCGAGCGCGCCGGCGGCGCCGGTCGGAAGGGTGAAGCGCACGCCGCGGGGCGCGGCGCCGAACAGGTCTTGCGCGCTCCGATCGTGCAGGCTGCCCCGGAACAGGAAGCGCGGGTCGAGGGTGGCGCCGGTCGTCCCGGTCACGGTCCAGCCGGTCAGGATCTCGGCGACGCCGACGATGTCGCGCTGCGTGTAGTAGAGGAAGCGGTCGTCGCCGAAGGTGTGGAGCTCGAGCAGCTCGCGCGCGTAGTTCTCGTTGATCTGACCGGCCCGCGAGCGGCGCTGGTTGAGGTAGGTGAGCATCGCCGGGTGACGCCCGCTCGCGAGGAGCAGCTCGCGGAAGGTCGAGCACTGCGCGCGGCGGATCGCGCGCTGGTAGTCCGCGATGGCCCAGGGCACGTCGCGCCCGCTCACGTTGAAGTGGTTGAACCAGAACTCGCGGAGCACCGTGCCGACGTCCAGGTTCGGACGGCGCACGGCCTGGTTGAACGTGACGACGCCGCCGATCGCGCGGTGGTCGTTCATCGAGATCGCGCGGCGTCGCGACGCCTCGCGCTCGTTGGGAGTTCCCTGCGCCCCGCGGGCCGCGTCCTGGTAGCGGCGCGTCTCCTCGAGGCTCTCGGCCATCGTCATGTCGGCCGCGCGGAACGGGTACTGCAGCTCCGCCGGCAGGTCGCCCCGGCCGGGGTCGGGCATCGTCGCGAGCGCCTCGTCGATGCCGGTCGGGCGCGCCGCGGCGCCGCGCAGGCGATCGGCGATCGCGTTGGCCAGCGCGTCGACGCTTCGACCCGATCGGTCATCGCCCCGCCAGCCGTAGCCGAGGCGGTTGGCCGCGTGATCGTAGAGCTCGGGCAGGGTCAGGTCGCTCGCGCGCATGGCCGCGGCGAGCTCGGCCACGAAGGCGTCTCGCTCGGACGTCGGCAGGCACTGGGCCTCGACGGTCGACGGCGCGAGGGGCGCGAGGAGCGCCGCGAGCGTGAGCAGCGTCGAGAGGGTGGCGCGGCGCATGGCTACTGCTCCCGCCCGAAGCCGTAGCGCACGGCCGAGAAGCTGCCTTCGCTCAGGTCATCGACCACGAGCTGCTCGCGCTCCCACGCGACGAGCTCCTCGCGCAGCGGCGCGTCCTCGGGGTGCGCCTCGAGCCAGTCCTCGACCGCGTCCTCGGCGCGCGCCGCGCGGTCGGTCCGCGAGCGCTCGATGGCGGCCGCCTCCTGGGCCGGATCGAAGTCCGCAGGCTCCGGCTCGGACGCGGCCTCGTAGGCGCACCCCGCCATCGCCGCGCAGAGCGCGGCAAGCATCAAGATTCGTTGCACGTCGACTCCCTTTCGTGCGCGCGCCGGGGGGGCGCCGCCGTTCGGGAGTCAGGGCAAGTCGCGTGCCGATGAGGATCGACGTGGGGTGCGCGGCCGTGGCACAGCCCGACCCCGCCCGGTGCGACCGCGGGCGTCGCGGCGAGCGCGCGCGAGGGAAGGTCGAGCGTCCCCGGCTCAGAAGTAGTAGAGCGCGTTGAGGGCGCCGAGGAGGATGTCCCACGGCTCGCCCTGGACGCTCGTGCCGAAGCCGTAGCGGGACACGCTCGCGCCGTCCGCCGGGATCGCCGAGGCGAGGGAGCCGTAGCTCGCGCTCGTGTACTCGAAGTAGAGCCCGACGCTCGCCTGCAGCGAGAGCTGGGGCACGTCCATGAAGCCGAAGTGGATCTCGCTCCCGAGCCGGCCGCCGATCTGGAACAGCAGCCCGCCGCGCGAGCGATCCTGGGCCGGGGTGGCGCCGAACGCCGTGCCCGTCGCGAACCCGAAGTTCACCTCCGGGATGATCAGGAACTTGTAGTGACCCTCGTGGAAGATCGCGAGCGGCAGGCCCGCGTGGAAGTTCATCGCGAAGGCGTTGTCGAGCGGGATCGAGGTGTCGCCCGCGCTCGCGGTGCCGCCGAGGTAGCCGAGGCCGACGCCGACGTCGAGGCCGACGAGCTCGCTGATCCAGTACCGCACGCCGAGCGCGGGCGCGGTGACGGTGTCCTCGGTGACCGCGCCGCCGCCGGGGCTACCCACCGGCACGGTGGTCGCGCCCAGGAAGCCCACCGCGAGGCGCCCGACCACGCGGGCGTGATCGGAGGGGCCGTCGTCGTCGTCGCCGCCCTGTTCCCGCGCGCCGCCGTCGCTCGCGGCCGGCGGGGGCTGGGGGCGCTGCTCGGTCGGTCCGCCGTTGTACCAGGCGGGCTGCGACGAGCCGCGGCTCGTGTCGACGGGCGGCGGAGCCTCGACCTCCTCGGTCGTCTGCTCGTCGTCGGGCGGGATGTAGACCTCGCCGGTCTCGGGGTCGATCTCCTGGGCCGCGGCGGGCGCCGCGAACAGGAGCGAGGCGAAGGCGAGCGAAACGAGAGGGCGCATGAAGAACCTCGGCATGTGGCGGGAGTACGCTGAGCGGCCGGCGTTCTCCCCCGAGGCCCGGTGAGGGTCAAGGAGCCGCGCCGCGCTCGCAGGCCGGGGCGTAGCCCTCGCGGCAGGCGCGTGCGTAGAGCGTTCGAGCCGCCGCGGCGTCCGGCGCGCCGCCCACCAGGCCGCGCTCGTGGACGCGCGCGAGGTTGAAGCAAGCGCGCGGCTCGCCGCCCGCGCAGGCCCGCTGGTACAGCTCGGCCGCGCGCCGCGGATCGGGCCGGGCGCCTCGGCCGATCTCGTGGAGCGAGCCGAGGTTGCTGCACGCGAGCATGTGCCCGGCCGCGCAGGCGCGCTCGAAGTAGCCCCGCGCGCGGCCCGGGTGCCGCGGCATCCCCCGCCCGGTGAGGCTCGCGACGCCGAGGCTCGTGCAGCCCTCGGCGAGGCCCGCGTCGCACGCTCGGCGGTAGAGCTCCACCGCCGCCTCCGGCTCCTCGACGCCGCCGACCCCGCGCGCGAGCGCGTAGCCGAGGCTGTTGCAGCCGCGCAGGTCGCCGGCGTCGCAGGCCCGGGTGAACAGCGCCCGCGCGCGCGCGCCGTCCTCCCGCGCGCCCTCGCCCGACTGGTGCGCGAGCCCGAGCCGCGTGCAGCCGTAGGGCTCGCCCTCGTCGCACGCCCGCTCGAACAGCCGCACCGCGGCGCCCGGATCCCGCGGGACGCCCCGGCCGGTCTGGAGCAGGGCGCCGAGATTGACGCAGGCCACGGTGAGCTCGGCCTCGCAGGCCTGGCGGTAGAGGCGCGCCGCGGCGGCGAAGTCCGGGGCCCCGCCGCGCCCGCGCTCGCGGAGCAGGCCGAGGTTGTTGCAGCCGAGCGGCTCGCGCTGGTTGCAGGCGCGCTCCGAGAGCGTGACCGCGCGGGCCACGTTCGCCGCGAGCCCGCGACCGTCCTCGAGCAGCATCGCGAGGAACACGCAGCCCGGCTGATCGCCGCCGTCGCACGCGCGCTCGTAGAGGCGCGCCGCACGCTGGAGGTCGACCGCGCCGCCGCGGCCCTGCTCGAACAGCCCGCCGAGCGCCGCGCAGGCCTCCGCGTTCCGCTCGCGGCACGCCGCGCCGTAGATGCGCCGCGCCGCCTCGGGGTTGCCGCGCGCCTCGGCTACGCGCCCGAGGTTGGTGCACGCGACGGGGACGTCGCCCTCGCACGCGCGGCGGTAGAGCGCGGTCGCCGCCGCGAGGTCGCCCTCCTCGAGGAGCAGCGCGAGGTCGTTGCAGGCGCCGAGCTGCCCGGCGTCGCAGGCCGCGCGGAAGAGCTCTCGCGCGCGCGCCTCGTCGGGCGCGTCGCCGTCGAGGGCCAGGTGGGCGAGCGCGACGCAGGCCTCCGGGTCCTCGCGCTCGCAGCCGCGCTCGAACAGCCGCGCCGCGTGCGTGCGGTCCTCGGCGACGCCGCGCCCCTCGAGGTGCAGGCGGGCGAGCGCTGTGCACGCGATGCCGTCACCGCCCCGGCAGCCGCGCGTGAGGTAGGAGACCGCGCGCGCGCGGTCGCGGCGGACGTCGCTGCCCGCGAGCCGCCGGCCGAGGTGAGTGCAGGCCGGGGCGTAGTCCTGCTCGCAGGCCTGCTCGTAGTAGCGGTTCGCGCGCACCGCGTCCTCGTGCGTCCCGACCCCGCGCTCGTGCATCCGCCCGACGTCGAAGCAGCCGCGCCCGAGGCGCCGATCGCAGGCCGCAAGGAACATCGACATCGCCTCGGCCGGCCGCGCCTCCATCCCGCCCCGACGCGCAAGGAGCAACGCGCCCGCGTGACGACAGGCCAGCGGCTCACCCGCGCGGCAGGCGCGCTCGTAGAGCGACAGCGCGCGGCGCGGCTCGTCGCGCGCGTCGAGGAGCTCGGCCGCCTGGACGCAGGCCTCCGCGTGCGCCGGATCGCAGGCCGCGACGAGCGCGGCGACCGGGTCCGGGCAGCAGCCGTCCGCGCCCCGCTCGGCGGGGGCGCAGCCCTCCGCGCAGGCGTCCTGAGCGGTGTCCTGGGCGGCGGCCGGCGAGGCGAGCCCGAAGAGCGCCAGGAGCGCGCAGGTCGGCCACGCCCTCACGCGTCGCCTCCGTAGAGCGCGCGCGCCTCGCGGAGGCGGGCCAGCGCCTCGTCCCGATCGCCGCGCGCGGACGCGAGCCACCCTTCGGCCCGCGCGTGGTCCGCGAGGTGAGCGCGCGCCCCGTCCTCACGTCGCAGGGTCGCCCGCCGCAGCACCGGCACCGCGTCCGCCGCCGCCCCGACCGCCTCGAGCGCGCGGGCGAGGGCCAGGAACCCGCGCGGCGGCGGGTCCCCGTCGGCCTCGAGGAGCGCGCGCACCAGCGCCCGCGCCGGCGTCGGGAGGACCCGCAGCCCCGCCTCGGCCGCCGTCCACATCGCCGCCTCGGCGCGTCCGTCCGCCCGGACGCGCTCGGTGAGCTCGCGGAGCGCGTCGAGCGCCTCGCGCCGCTGCCCCGCGCGGGCCCGGTGCACCGCCTCGAGGGCGAGCCAGCCGCCGACGTCGGCCTCGTCGGTGGGGCGCGGCCCCGGCGCGCTCCCCTCGAGGACCGCCGCCGCCCGCCGCGCGCGTCGGCCCGCGCCGCCATCGCCGGGCCCTCGGGCTGCCCGTGGGTGAGCGCGAAGCTCGCCTCCAGCCGGGCCTGCGCCGACGCGCGCGCCGCGGCGTCGGGGTGGTGCGCGAGCACCGCGAGGGCCCGGTCGAGCTCGATCCGCGTGAGCGCCGCGCCGGCGCGCTCCGCGTGGGTCACCGCCCGCGCGATCGCCAGGCTCCGCAGCCGCGCGTCGCCTCCGGCCGCGACCCCCTCGAGCGCGTCGAGCGCGGCCGCGCGCCGGTAGCGGCCGGGCGACGCCAGCGCGAGCGCGCCGATCGTCAGGCGGTCCTCGGGCGCGAGCGCCCCGAGCTCGTCGAGGAGCCCGCTCGCCTCGGCCGCGGCGCCGGCCGCGTCGCCTGTCGCGGCGAGGACCCGCGCACGCCGGGTCCGCGCGGCGCGGACCAGCCGGGGCTGCCGGGCGGCGACCTCCCCCACGTGGGCGTAGGCGGCGGCCGCCGCCGTGAGCTCCCCGCCGGCCTCGAGCGCGCGGCCCCGCAGGTAATGCGCGCCCGGCTCGTCGATGCCGCCCGCGCAGCGCGCGCGCTCCGACTCGGCGAGCGCGAGCGCCGCCGCGGCGTACCCGCCGGCGAGGAGGCGGCCGACCGACCGCCGCACCTCGAGGTGCCGGGCGCCGTCGGTGACCGACCAGCCCGCGATCAGGCCGGCCCAGGCCGCGCGCTCGTCGAGCTCCACCGCGAGCACGATGGTCCGCAGGGTCGCGCTCGCTCGCTGCTCGCCCGCCGGCAGCGTCTCGCGGAGGGCGGTCAGCGCGCGGAGCGCCGGCCGCTTGCCGAGCGTTCGCTCGACGCGGTCGGCGCCGCCGAGCGCGAGCTCCTCGAGCACTCCCATCGCGCGCGCAGCATCCCCGAACCGACCGCGGCGCGCCACCCCGCGCTCGACGACCGAGGCGAAACGTTGACCGATGGCCGCGCATCCGCTTTCGTCCGGGGGTGGGCGTTCGCACCGATCGGCGGCGGATCCGGGCCGGCCTCACCGCTCTGCTCCTCACCGCTCTGCTCGTCACCGCTCAGCTCCTCGTGGCGTGCGCGGGCGAGGGCCGGGCTGACCCGCGCCGAACGCGCGTGGCGGCCGAGCCGCAGGAGGAGGCCGGCGACGAGCCCGCGTCGCCGATCGCCGCGGCCGCGCCGGCTCCGGCCGCGCGCCCCGAGGAGGAGCCGGCGCCAGCGCCCGACTTCGAGTCCCCGCTCCCGACCACCCCCTGCCCGGACGCGGTCCAGGTGGCGCTCGCCCACGCGGAGCACGCGCTCCCGCCCGCGCTCGGCCACGCGGTGGCCATGCGCTCCGAGGACGGCCGCCGCATCCGCGTGGTCCTCGCCGACGCGCCGCTTCAGCAGGACGCGCTCGGGCGCTTCGAGGCGCCCTCCCCTGGCGGCGCCCGCTTCGAGATGGACGCGCGCCGCACCCGCCGCGGCCCGCTCGAGCCGCGCGTGCTCGGCACCCCGGAGTCGGCCCGCGGCGGCCTCACCCACGCCCGCGTCGTGACCGCCGACGCCGCGCTCACGTTCGGCACGCGCGAGATCGGCTCGGTCGAGCTGACCGAGATCACCGACGACCACGTGTGCGGCCGCATCGAGCTCGACGACGGCTTCACCCGCGTCCGCGGCGCGTTCCGCGCCCCGCTCCAGGGCGAGCTGCCGCGCTGATCGGCAGGCCGCCCCCCGGCTACCCGTCCTCGCGTGGCGCCGAGATCAGCACGTGCGCCATCTCGTCGAGGAGTCTCCAGACCGGAAGCCGGAAGTGCCGCTCCTCGAGCGTGAACCCGAGGGTGTCCTGACAGCGTTCGATCAGCTCGGACTCGTCACCGGCCCACAGCTCGTAGAGGGTAGCCGCGTCGGACACGAAGAACGGCCGGTCCTCCGCGTCGAACGCGGCGACGTAGAACGCGTCGGCCAGCGGCTTGCGCGCGTCCATCTCGTGTGAAGAGTCCAGCTCGTAGTCGGGCATGGCGGGTCCTGCTCCGGTTGACTAGCGCATGGGGATGAAGCGGCCGCTCGCGATCCCGTTGGTGATCTGGTTCGGCCGCATGGGCCCGACGGAGATGATGCGCATCGCGTCGCGGGGCACCGTGATGCGAATCGGGCGGCCCCCGACGTCCTGAATGACATTGATGTGACCACTTCGAGCGTCCATGAGGCGCATCGCCGAGGGGTTGTTCGCGAGCTGATTGAGCCGCTCCGGCGTGAGCTGACCTTGGAGCGAGCCCAGACGCGGGTCGTTGAGCTGCCCGTGGACCCGCGGCGCGAGCTCGAACGGCCCACCAGGCCGCGCGGGCTGGCCCGGCTGCTGGCCTTGTCGAGGCGGTGCCGCCGGTTGTGTCACCGCCATCCCGGTGCGTGGCCCGATCGTTCCGTCCGCGCGCACCATGAGCGGGATCGCCTCCGACAGCCGGTAGTCGTCCGGCAGCGACAGACCGGCCTCCTCTCGCCAGCGAAGGTACCGCTGGTCGAGAGCGGCCATGTTGGCGATCATCCCAGTAGGGTGGCTGCCCTGGATGGGAACCGGGCCTCCATTGGTGCTGTAGACGTTCCCGTCCGCGGCGATGAAGTCGTACGGGTTCATCATGGGCCTCATCGCCATCATGGACGCAGGGTCGCCGTTCGCGGTCCGGCTGAGCAGCTCGTTGCGGAAGACGCCGGGATGGCTGAGCGGATCGTGGAACAGCTCGGGATCGATCCCCTGCTGCCAGGCGTAGAAGTCGGGATCGGAGGTGACCGCGTCCGCGATCGTCTCGAGCTCGGTGAGCTTCGCGTCCACCCCGCCCGGGCCTCGGTCCGGGCGCCCGTTGATGATCGGCCGGATCCTTTCCGAGTACTCCTCGACGGTCTCGCCGGGCTGCCGGCGGAGGTCCTCCTCGGGTGGCGCCGTCGCCCCGGTCAACAGGATCGCCGCGCCGTTGCCCGACTCGACGCTCACGTTCGTGCCGGGCTCCACGTCCCGCGAGGGCATGTTCGCCTCGACGTCGCTCGCGTAGCAGATGTCCAGCGACTCGGCCTCGCCGCGCCCCTGGATGCGCGCCACGATCTGGTCGTAGTAGCTCGTCCGCTCGAACTGCGGCTCCACCGCCCCCGTCCCGGGCCGGTTGATCATCGCCGGGTCCCGGTGACGCGTCGTCGCCCAGCCGTCCGTGAACACCGTCGGCGACGCCGTCTGCACGAACGCCTCTCCCTGGTAGCCCGGCACCGCCACCCCGGCGCCCACCCCCGGCTCGTGCCCGGTCGACGTGCAGATCCGCGAGTTCAGGTGAAAGTCGGCACACTCGTTGTCGAGCACCGTCGGCGACACCCGCGTCGAGTCACCCGCGAACGCCACCGACGAGTAGGCCACCGGCACCAGCGACGAGCCCACCGGCGTCAGGCACACGTCCGGGCCCGTCGACACGATCACGTTCGTGCCGTCCTCGCGACCCGAGATCAGGTCCGTCATCGGCACGGGATAGAGGGGAGCCGCCTCCTCCTCGTCGGCCGCGGCCTCTTCCACCGCGGCCGACTCGTCGGCTTCTTCGGGCTCGCTCATCTTCGAGGCTCTTCCTCCCGGTCGGGTGCGCGGGGCAAGGGCGTCACTCCGCGGGTGCGAACTCTGCCGCGATCACGTCGTAGCACCCGACGTCGTCGAGGAAGAGCCGATAGTGCGTGAGAGCCCGGTCGCGGAGCACCGAGGTCACACGATCGAGCATCGGTGACGCCGAGCGGGCGGTGACCTTCTCGTAGCTGTCGAGCTGCTCCGCGCTGCACGCCCCGAACTCCGTGAACGCAAACGCAGCGACGCCGGTGAACGTGAGGTGAGCGACCTGCCCGTCCTCGTCCTCGCAGCGAACAGTCATTACCCCCAACCGCAGCTGCAGATCTGGCCCTCCCTCGATCGTCGCCGACGAGAACGGCATCGTCCAAACAATGTCCATTGTCCACTCCACGCGCTAGAAGAAGGAGCTCGTCCGAGGGACCCCCGCTCCGGTGATGCGAATCGTCGGCGAGCCTCTGCCTCCCAGAGCGCGGTTGCCGGGGGAGGCCAGTCGCTGGGTGAGCAAGTTCTCGAAGAAGGGGACGCCCGTCACGTTCCGCGTTACGAAACGCGAGGCGGGGATTCCCGCTCGTCGAAGAGCCAGCAGTGAGCGCGTGTTCATGGAAAGCGTCTCCCCGTTCCGCGTGATGATGTCCAGCGGGAGCTGGCTGGGGCTGATCGCGCCGCTACGGAGGCCAGCCGCGACCTGCCCGATGGTCTGTCCCTGGAAGGGCCCGTTCTGGAACACCGGGGTCGCGGTGGACTGGCTGAACAACGGCATGACCGGCTGAGCGGGCTGCCCGCGCGCCGGCGGAGGCGGCTGCGCCACCGCCATGCCAGGCCGCGGTCCCACCGTCCCGTCCATGTTGAGCATCAGCGGGATCGCGTCGGACAGCCGGTAGTCCTCCGACACCGGCTCGCCGAGGCGCTCGCGCTGAAGGATGTACTGCTGGTCCAAGCTCCCCAGCAGCGCGTTCACGTCGGAGGGGTCGCTACCCCAGACCCCCGCCTGGCCGTTCGGCGCGAGGTTGTAGACGTTGCCGTCGGCCCCGATGAAGCTGTGGGTTCCCAGCATGGGCCCCATCACGTCGATCGGGTCGCCGCCGCTCGCGGTGACCAACCTCGCGGTCTCGGTGTTGAGCTCGTCAAGCGACACTCCGGGCTGGCCGAGCGGGTCGTGGTACAGCTCGGCCGGGATGCTCTGCTGCCAAGCACCGAAGTCCCGGTCGGAGGTGACCCCCGCGGTGTATCCCTCGATGTCGGTAACCCGTGACTGCAAACCCGCGTCACCCCGGGGGCGCCCGTCGGTCGCGGCCCGGATGCGCGCGAAGTACTCCTCCCGGGTCTCCCCGGGCTGTCGTCCGTAGTCTTCCTCGGGCGGGGCCGTCGCCCCGGTCAACAGCATCGCCGCGCCGTTGCCCGACTCGACGCT
>JAUHXR010000286.1 GCA_030426845.1 Polyangia bacterium
TTGCGTTCCTCCACGCTCGACCGTCGATCCCCGCGATCGTCACCGAGGCGCTGCAGGACGCGATGGAGCACGCGATCGCGAACGTGCCGGTCATCGACGGCCAGGTCTGGGTGTTCCCGGACGTGTCCGGCTCGATGTGCTCGCCGGTCACCGGCTACCGCAAGGGCGCGAGCTCCAAGGTCCGATGCGTCGACGTCGCGGCGCTGTTCACGGCCGCGATCCTGCGGCGCAACCCGCGCGCCCGCGTGCTCCCGTTCGAGCACCGGGTGGTGGAGGTCGCGCTCAACCCGCGCGACAGCGTGATGACGAACGCGGCCGCGCTCGCCCGAGTGGGCGGGGGCGGGACGTGCGTCAGCGCGCCGCTCGCGCGCCTCAACGAGACGGGGGCGCGCGCGGATCTCGTGGTCTTCGTCAGCGACAACCAGTCCTGGGTCGACCCCGCTCAGCACCGCTCCACGGAGACGATGCGCGAGTGGGAGGCGCTTCGGCGCCGCTGCCCGGGCGCGCGCATGGTCTGCATCGACGTGCAGCCGTACGCGCACACCCAGGCCCCGGACCGCGAGGACGTCCTCAACGTCGGCGGCTTCTCGGATCAGGTGTTCGACGTCGTCGCGCGCTTCGCGGCGAGCGGCGGGCGAGCGCACTGGCTCGACCTCATCCGCGAGGTCGCGCTCTGATCCAGCAGTGATCCCAACCCGGGCGCCCTCTCGCAGAGCAGGGGGCGCCCGCCTCGCCTCTCAAGCGTTAGTGGTGACGCACCCGTTTCGTACTCGGGAGAAGTCAGTTCGACTCTGGCGGGAGGCATGCTCTCGAACGCAGCCGTGACTACATACCGTGACTATCGCGGTCCTAGGAGCTTGATTCGTTACCGGCGCGATGCGGATCCCGGAGCGCCATGCGTTCCGATCGGCGTCGGACGTGACGAGGCGATGCTCGGGCATCGTCGAGGAGCGGCCGGCGGCGAGGCGAACGCCTGCCGCCCGGGAGGCGCCCCGCGACGGTGGTGAATCAAGCTCCCTAGAGCGCTGACCAGGAACCCCGGACCGAGCATGCCGGAGCGCCGCGGGTCCTCTGCGTGGCTGGGCGTAACGAACGAGGAGCGATGCGCCACGCAGGCGCGGGCTCCCGGCCGGGAGGCGCGCGGGGAGGTTCTTCATCACACGACCCCAGCTCCCCGATGTCGCACGCGGATCCCCCCGGATCGCTCGCCGGCGCGTCTCGCGCCCGTCGATCCTTGAGCTATGCTCGGCGCAATCCGGCGTCGTCCAATGGTAGGACTGCGGACTTTGGATCCGTCTATGTTGGTTCGAATCCAGCCGCCGGAGTCGACCCCGTGAGCGAACGGGCCCTGCGTTACGCGCGCGCCCTCGGGTGGGCCGCGTTCGCCGCCGCGCCGGTGCTCCTCGCGACCCTCGCGGTCGCGTCCTCGAGGCCCAGCGCGCCGACCGCGCTCGTCGGCCGGTCGGCCTGGGTCGCGTGGATCGCGGCCGCGCTCGCGTTCGCCGCCTCGATCCTCAGGTCGCGTGACGCGGTGCGCCCGAGCCGCGCGGTGGCCGGCCTGGCCGGGCTCACCGTCGCGGCGTGGTGCGGGCTGCTCGTGTGGATCGCGGCCGCGCTGCCGCGCTGAGCTCCGCTACTCGAACGTCACGCGGTAGCGCGCGAGGGTCGCGGTAGCTCGTGTCATCGTGCACGCGACGTTGCGCCCTCCGGTGATCTCGACGACGGACTGCCAGAGCGCGACGTTGGACACGAGGTTCAGGCCGACGTGGAGGTGCGGCGGGAAGCGCATCTCGATCCAGGCGCCCTCGGCGTCGGCCTCGAGGTGGAGCTCGGTCCCCCGCTGGACGAGGTCGTGGGCCGAGGCGCCCATACGCAACAGGACGCGGGGCCCGGGGACGCGCAGGAGCGTCCGGTAGAGCGGGTGCTTCGCGATCGACTCGGTGCGCTCGCGCGTCCACGCGAGGACCTGCGCCTCGGTCGGGTAGTACAGATCGCACGCGACGAAGAACATCGCGTCGCTCCACACCGCCGGGACCCACAGGCCGGCGGCTGGCGGATCGCGGAGGAGCGCCGTGAGCTCGTCGGGGAGGCCGACCGCCTCGTCGAGGGTCACGGCGTCGAGGGAGCTCTGCAGCAGGGTCGCCTTGCTCTGACAATCCGGGTACGACGCGAGCCCGTCGGGGAGACGGTCCAGGTAGTCGGCGAGGAGCGGGTAGCGGTCCCGGTCGAGCACTCCGTCACTCTACCGTCTGAGGTCCGAGCTGACCTCGTTCTGCCCCGGGGGCACCCGCAGGAGAGCCGCGGGGTCACGAGGCGTGGAGCGGGGCCGCGTACGCAGAGGCGGGGCCGACTGCGTCCGGCGGTCGCGATCGGATCGGGAGACGAGGCGCATCGCGGAGGAGAGAGGAGGGCTCGTCCGCGCGAGAGAGGCGTGGACAGGCACCTCTCTTCAACGGCCGACCTCGCCGTCCGCTTCATCCCCGCGGTCCGAATCACGGCCGAGCCAGAGGAACGCCTCCACGTTCCCGTCGGGGCCCGCGAGGCTCGAGTCGCAACGCGCCAGCTCGCGGAGGCCGAGCCGCCCCGCCTGGGCGGCCACCTCGTCGATCGCGCGGGCGCGCAGGGCCGGGTCGCGGACCACGCCCTTGTCGACCGCGTGACGGCCGACCTCGAACTGGGGCTTCACCATCGCGACCACCTCGCCGCCCTCGCGGAGGACCGCGCGCGCCGCGGGCAGGAGCTTGGCGAGCGAGATGAAGGAGGCGTCGATCACGACGAGGTCCATCGGCTCGGGGAGCGCGTCGGGCCCGAGGTGGCGCGCGTTCGTCCGCTCCATCACGACCACGCGGTCGTCGCGGCGCAGCTTGTCGGCGAGCTGACCGTAGCCGACGTCGATCGCGTACACCCGCGCTGCGCCGCGCATCAGCAGGCAGTCGGTGAACCCTCCCGTCGAGGCGCCGAAGTCGGCCACCACCCTCCCCTCGGGGTCGAGCGCGAAGGCGTCGAGCGCGCCGGCGAGCTTGACCCCGCCGCGCGAGACGTAGGGGTGGTCTCGCCCCCGGACCTCGAGCGGCGCGTCCACGGGGAGGCGCTGGCCGGCCTTGTCGACGCGGCGCTCCGCGCTGAACACCTTGCCGGCCAGGATGATCGCCTGGGCCCGCGCGCGGCTCTCGACCAGCCCCCGCGCGACCAGCAGGACATCCGCTCGCTCCTTGGCCGCCATCCGCTCCGCCCCTACTCCGCCGAGAGGCGCTTCTCGAGCGGGGTCCGGAAGCGCGGCGTCACGACGACCCCGTCCAGCCAGGCCGTGAGCGCGGCCGCCTCGCGGTCCACCCGCCGGCGAGCCGCGGCGGAGAGCGGCTCGAGCAGCTCGACCACCACCTCGCCGCCCGGACGCTGCGCCCAGCCGCCGACCACGCGCCCGTCGACCCACACCGTGGGGCCGACGTTGCCGTTGCGGTCGAAGAGCGCCGGGCCGTGCGGACCCAGGAAGAAGTCGCGCTCCTTGTAGCCCATGGGCGTCGAGTCGAGCCCGGGTAGGAGCGCGACCGAGGGCTTGGGCGCAGAGGTGCGCTCGGTGTCGTCAGGCAGCACGTAGCCGACCGCGCCGTCGTCGAGCGCCACCTCGACCGCGCCGGTCGCTGCCAGCGCCTGGGAGGTCACGCGGGCCGTCCACCCCGACCACCAGCGCAGATCGGTCAGGGTCACGGGGCCGTGCGTCGCGAGGTAGCGGCCGAGGAGGCGGGCGCGTGCGGCGTCGCGCGGCTCGGGCCGGACCGGCGCGCCGAACCACCCCTCGACGGTCGACCACGCGTACTGGCTCCCGCGCCAGCTCCCGGCGGGTCGACCGCGCACGACGCGCCCATCCATCGCCATGAGGAACAGGAGCCGCGAGCCGATCGGGGCCTCGGTGACCCACTTGCCCGAGCCGAGCGTGATCCGGGTGCGAAGCGCGGGGACCCGCTCGGAGAGCTCCCGGGTGTAGAGCGGGCCGCCCTCGAGGGCGCGCAGCACGTCCGCCTCGAGCGGCGCCAGCCAGTCCGCGCCGGAGCCCTTGGTGGAGAGCGAGGCCTCGACCCAACCCTCCACTCGTTTGCGCTCCTTGGCCGCGATGTCCTGGCTCGCCGCCTGGACGTGCGGCCCCTCGTCCGCGCAGACGACGAACAGGGTGCGGCGCATGCCGTGCAGTCGCCAGACCGTGCGGTCCTCGGCGAGGGCGCGGTCGAGGTCGTCGGCCGAGAAGTCGGCGACCCGAGCCCGGAGGGCGAGCGGAGGCGTGATCGGATCGCTCGAGTGCAGCGCGAGGAGCCGCCGCACCGCGTCGAGCACGTCGACCGCGGTGCGATCGAGCGCGTGCCGGCGGACCAGCCGGCGCCGCCGCTCAGCGGTGTCGAGCCGGGGCGAAGCCACCGTCAGAAGGGGATGTCGTCGTCGCCGAAGTCGTCGGCCGGGAAGTCGTCCTTGGGACCGCCGCCGCCGCCGCCGCCGCCGCCGCTGTAGCCACCGCCGCCGCCACCGCCGCCGCCGCCGCCGCCGCTGTAGTCGCCGCCGCCACCGCCGCCGCTGTAGCCGCCGCCGCCGCCGCCGCCGCCGTAGTCGCCGCCGCCGCCGCCGTAGTCGTCGTCACGACGCCCGCCGAGGAACAGGAGCTGCGTGCCGACGACCTCGGTCGTGTAGCGCTTGTTGCCGTCGCGGTCGTCCCACTGGCGGGTCTGCAGGCGCCCCTCGACGTAGACCGTCTTGCCCTTGCTGAGGAACTTGTTGAGGCCCTCGGCGCGGTTGCCGAAGAAGATCACGGTGTGCCACTCGGTGCGCTCCTGGCGCTCGCCGCCGCGCGTCATGTAACGCTCGGTGGTGGCGAGCCGCATGCGCAGCACCGCGTTGCCGCTCTGACCGTACTTCAGCTCGGGATCCATCCCGAGGTTGCCGATCAGCATGACCTTGTTGAGCCCTTCGGATGCCATCGTCGTCGCCTTCGCAGTTCGTGAGTCCAGGGGGTCTATCGGCGCTCCCGCAGATCGCCTCAGAGAGCGACCTGGAGGATCGTCGGCCCGAACGAGGCCCCGACCGTAGTCGGAGGCCCCGGGCGGATCAACGAGGCAGGACGCGGGCGCGCCGGCCGGACTGACGGAAACGGCTCAGAAGCTCAAGATCATCGCGCCGAACACGAGCGCGAGGGACCACAGCCCGAAGCCGACGGCGACCCCGCGGACCGTCTGTGGCTCGTTGTAGCGGTAGCCGACCACGACCAGGCCGAGCACGCCGAGCACCGCGCCGAGACCGAGCCCCAACCAGACCGAGCCCTTCGTGTCGTCCGGCGCGTCGGCGCTCCCCTCGTGGTCGAGTCGGTGGAGCACCCCCGCGAGCTCGCGCACGATCTGCTCTCGGCGCTGCTTGCGGAAGGTCGGCCCCACCTCGCCCGCGTCGAAGTCGGCCTCGAGCTCCTCGGCCTCGCGGAGCAGCGCGGCGCGACGCCGCTCGAGCGCCTCGACCACGGAGCGCCCGGAGCGGGCCGGTCCCATCAGGAAGCCGAGCGCGCCGCCGAGCAGGAAGAGCAGCGCGACGCCCACCGCGATCCAGCGGATCGGGCTCGGCCCAGGGATCCCCGTGATACGCATCGTGATCGCGCGGAGCGCAGGGTCGGTCGGGCCGCGGCGCACCAGGGTGACCCAGGCGCAGCCCTCGGTCTGGGTGCTGTCCACGCAGACCTCGCCGTGCGGATCGCGGCGCTCCGCGTTCGGCATCCCGCGGACGCTCAGCTCCAGGCCGGGAACCGCCTCGGCGAGCGCCTGCAGGCTGAAGAAGCGGAGCGGGATCTGGACCGGGATGCTCATCTCGGTCTCGCCGATGGGCAGCTCGTACGCCCAGGCGAGCCGCACCGTGCCGGGCGGCAGCGATCCGCGGATCGCGTAGGCGCCCTCGCCCTCCTCCTCCTCGATGCGCTGATCGGTGATCACACGCTGGAAGCGGAAGTTGACGTAGCCCTCGGGCAGCTCGATGTCGGCGTAGTCGTCCCCGAAGACGAACGCCTCGTCGCCGGCGTTGCTGAGCTCGGCCTGGTGGATCACGTGCATGCGCTCGCCGCGCTGCTCCGCGATCACGCGGAACACGTGAAAGAACACGAAGCGCGGATCGCGGGTGACCGGGTAGCGGAGGATCCGGACGTCGAAGCCCTGGTCCGTCGGGAGCTGGAAGGGCGAGGTGCTGAAGGTCGCGCCTTCGTTCGGGACGTTGACGCGGTAGGCCTGGCCGTTGCCGGTGGGGAGGTCCGAGAAGGTCGCGACTCCGGAGGCATCGGTCCGGCCGTTGAAGCGCGAGCGCTCGCCCGAGGCGAGGCCGCCGACGTCGACCGCGACGTCCGGCACGGGCCGGCCGGTCGGGTCGATGACGGTCACGCGGATTCCCCCGATCGGGACGTCGCGCGAGGGCTCGGCCCGCCCGCTCGCGGGAGGACGGAGCACGTCCTCGAGGCGCCGCATCTCGCCGGCCGAGGGCGTCACCGCCTGGCCGGGGGAGACCGCGCTGGGGGGGTGACCGGCGGGCATCCCCTGGGCCTCGGGCCCGGCCGGGGCCTGGGCCGGCGGCGTGGGGTGGCCCGGAGGCAGATCCTCCGCCGCGGGGGCTGGCGCCTCGGCGGGCGCGGGGTGGCCCGGAGGCAGATCCTCCGCCGCGGGGGCTGGCGCCTCGGCGGGCGCGGGGTGGCCCGGAGGCAGATCCTCCGCCGCGGGGGCCGGCGCCTCGGACGGGGGCTGGGCGATCGCGGTCGCCGCGAACAACCAGACGAGACCGGCGAGACCGGCGGGGCGGCGGATCATTCCTCCTCCTCCCCGCTCGCGGCGCTCGACGCGTCCGAGGGCTCATCGCTCGAGGCGTCGGCGCTCGAGGCCTCGACATCGGCGCCAGACTCGGCGCCAGAGGACTCGGCGCCAGAGGACTCGGCGCCGGAAGACTCGCCGCCCGAGGACTCGGCGCTCGAGCGCCGGGCGCCCGAGGTCACCGCGCCCGCCGCCGCGCCCGCCGCCGCCGGCTCCTCGTCGCCCAGGCTCTTCGCGCAGGCCTTGCAGAACCGCGCGTCCGCGTCGTTCGTCGCGCCGCACGCCGCACACTCGATCGGCGCGACCCGGGCCGCGCACTCCTTGCAGAAGACCGCGTCCGCGGCGTTCTTTGCGCCGCAGCTCGGGCACTCGATGCGATCGTCGGCCGACGCAGCCCGGCCCTTCGCGCGTTTGCGCGGCGCACCCTTGCGGGCGCTGGCCGCCTTGCCAGTCTTCTTGCGCCGCTTCACCGCGCCGCCCCGGTAGGCGTCGCCGCTCTCCTCGCCCATCGCGTCGGCGATCATCCGCTCGGCCTCGCCGAGGAACTCTCCGAGGTCCTGATCGAGGAGGCGGAGCACCTCCTTGGCGCGGCGGCGGTAGGCCTTGTCGAGCCGCTGGAAGTCCTCGTCGGAGATCTTGCCGACCTCGCGCTCGAACTGGATGTCCTTGATCGCACGGAGCAAGGTCTTTTTCTCCTCGAGGAGCGCGCTCCGCTCGTCGAGCGGGCCGCCAGCGAGCCCCTGCTGAGGGGGACCGCCGCCGAACGCGCTGCGCAGGCTCTGCCAGAGCGCGGCCATCGCGAGCAGGAGCATGACCCCGGCGAGCCCGATGAAGACGCCCGGGAGCGAGAAGGCGAGGACGGGCATCTACTCCCCCTCGAGGCGTCGGAGCTCGTCCTCGAGCTGATCGTCGAGGTCGGGCGCCTCGAGGTCGTCGTCCTCGGCCGCCGCCTCGGTGTCCTGCGACCCCTGGCGGACCCAGGTGCGCGCGCGGAGCACGAGGGCCACCGCCGCGAGGAGGATCGCGCCGAGTGGGACCGCCCAGAGCATCCGGTCGAGGCCCTCGTCGGAAGGGATCGCGATCGCCTGCGCGCCGAAGCGCTCACGGTACTCGGCCACGATGGCCGGGGTGTCGTCGCCGCGCGCGAGGCGGCCGCGCATCTCGGCGCGCATCCCCTCGGCCCAGCTGCAGCTGCACGAGTCGAGAGGCAGGCGCTGGCAGTCGCCGCACTCGCAGAGCAAGCGCTGGAAGAGCCGGCGCTCCTCCGGATCGTTGATGACCACCGTGCCGGCGTGGAGCGAGCTGGTGCTGTCTGCCTGCGCGGAGGCGCGAGACGGTGGCGCGAGGGCCCACGCGCCGAGCCCGCCGAGCGTCACGAGGAGCGCCGCGGCCGCCGCCGCCGCCTTGCCGCCGCCCGCGCCCGAGGATCGACGCTCGTCAGACTCGCCCAGCACGTCCTTGAGGCGCGGCGAGACCGCGATCATCACGCCGAACAGGAGCACCGCGCCGCCGAGCCAGATCCAGACGACCAGCGGCCGCTGAATGACGCGGAAGGTGCCGCGCCGCGTCTGCGGGTCGACCGTGCTCATGATCACGTAGAGGTCGTGCAGGAGCGACGTCCGGATCGCGACCTCGGTGGTCGGCATCTCGGGGTGGCTCCGGTAGATGAACTTCGCCGGCTCGACGACGTCGATCACCTCGCCGTCGTCGAGGATGCTCACCTCGGTGAAGACCATCCGCTTGTTCGGGTCCTGCTCCATCCGCACGTCGTCGTAGCGGAACTGGTAGTCGCCGACCTGGAGGCTCTCGCCCGGCAGCAGGCTCGACTCCGCCTCGACGTCGTACGCCGCGCCGGTGAAGCCCCAGAACATCATCACGATGCCGAGGTGCACGACGTAGCCGCCGTAGCGGCGCTTGGCGCGGGTGACGAGCTCGAACAGCGCGACCGCGACGTTCTCGCCCTTGGCCTTCATGCGGACCGAGACGCCGCGGGCGTACTCCTGGACGACCGTCCCGAGGACGAAGGCGCAGAGGGTGGTCGAGACGACCGGCGCGACGCTGTAGATCGCCGCGAGGACGGCGCCGACGGTGGTGTCGTAGATGTCGTCCCACTCGGCGGTGGCCGGGAAGCCGAGCGACTCGCCGGCCGCGAGGTGGACGACGAAGACGAGGGCAGCGAACGCGACCGGCGCGCGGAAGGCGCGGGCGAGGTTCTTGCCGGTGGCCTTGCGCCACGCGATGAGCGGCCCGACCCCCGTGAGGAACAGGAGGATGAAGCCGAGCGGCACCATCCACTTGTTGTAGTAGCCGGGCCCAACGGTCACCGTCTCGTCGCGCAGCAGCTCGCTGATGAGCGGGAACGTGGTCGCGAGGATCACGAAGACCGCCATCCCGAGCAGGATCCAGTTGTTCATCAGGAACGCGAACTCGCGCGAGAGCATCGACTCGATGCCGCGCTGCGGCTTGCTGATGGCGGCCGGGATCTTCAGCGCGTCCAGCCGGACCAGCTCGATGATCTTGAGGAGCGCGACGAAGCCGACGCCGACGAAGGCCACGCCGAGCCGCGCTCCCCAGGTGATCGCGACGTCTGCGATCACGAGGAAGACGCCGAACGCGAGGCCGAAGACCGCGCCGAGCACCCACTGCACGACCCCGATGCGGCGCCCGTTGCGCAGGTCGGGCAGGCGGTAGCCGATGAGCGCGAAGACGAAGAACATCAGCGCGATCAGGTAGGCGCCGAAGTAGATGCCGATGTCCGAGCGCGCGAACGAGTGGACGCTCGAGATGAGGCCGGAGCGCGTCAGGAACGTGCCGAAGATCGTGAGGACGAACGTCATCGCGAGCAGGAAGACGTTCCAGACCTTCATGGTCCCGCGCCGCTCCTGGATCATCACGGAGTGGAGATAGGCGGTGCCCGTGAGCCACGGGAGGAACGAGGCGTTCTCGACCGGATCCCACGCCCAGTAGCCGCCCCAGCCGAGCTCCTCGTAGGACCAGAACATCCCGAGGATGTTGCCGAGGCTCAGGAAGCCCCAGGCGACGAGGACCCACTTGCGGACGCCATGGATCCAGCTCTCGTCGAGCCGCCCGGTGAAGAGGGCGGCGACCACGAACGCGAACGGGACCGCCCAGCCGGTGAGGCCCATGTAGAGGGCCGGCGGGTGGATGGTCATCCAGTAGTTCTGGAGGAGCGGGTTGAGGCCCTCGCCGTCCGCCGGCGCGCCGCCGAACGTGGTCGCGAACGGGTTCGCCGCGAAGAGCTGCAGCACCACGAAGAACGAGAGGATGCTCATCAGCGTGGCGAACATCACCGGCTGGAGCGCCTGGTACTTGTCCCGCACCCACCAGGTGAAGGCCGCGATGTAGCCGCTCGAGAGGAACGTCCACCACAGGAGCGAGCCGTCCTGGCCGCCCCACAGCGAGGTCCACAGGTACATCGGGCTCATCGAGCGGTCGCTGTAGCGGGCGACGTACCGGATGCGGAAGTCGTGGGCCTGGAAGGCGTAGGCCAGGAGGAACACGGCCACGCACACGAGGGCGGTGGTCGCGAAGGTGCCGAAACGCGCCGAGCGGAGCAGGTGAGGCCGCCCCCCGGCGGCGGCGACGCTCACCATGAAGGTGTAGCCCGCGCTGATCAGCACGGCGCCGAGCATCAAGGTCCCTAGGCTAGGGATGTCTGCTTCACTCATCGTGGCCTTTCAGGTTTCGCTCCGGGTGCGCGAAGGATACCGGACCTCCGGGCGGATCGCCCGACCTGACGCCGAGCGAGGCTCGGTGGTCTACGCCGCCTAGAGCTAAGGTCAACGGTCGCCACCCGGGAGGGGGAAAGCGAAGTCCGTGCCGCGGTGCGATGTGGTCAGTGCGCGAGGAGCAGGGCGCTGGCGACGCCCACGATCACCCCGACACCGACCAGGCCGGCGCCCAGGAGGAGCCGCCGGAGCCCGGGAAGCGGGCGCGAAGGCGCGAGGAAGCGCCGGAGCTCATCGCGCAGCTCGGCCGCCGTGGCGACGCGCTCTTCGGGGTCGTGGGCCAGGCAGGCGTGGACGAGCGAGTCGAGGGCGCGGGGCCGGCTGCGGTCGGGGCGGACCTTGCCGAGCGGCGCGAGCTCGCGGCGATGCTGGCTGAGGACGACGTCGGCGAGCTTCGCGCCGGGGTGCGGCGGGCGCCCCGCGATCGCGTGGTAGAGCACGGCGGCGAGGCCGTAGACGTCGGACCGCGCGTCGGTGGGGCCACCGCGGAGCTGCTCGGGCGGGGAGTAATTGGCGGTCCCGAGGGCGACGTCCTGGTCGCTGATGAGGCTGAACCCCGGCGCGCCGTCGACCCGGGCGAGCCCGAGGTCGAGGATGCGCGGGCGCCCGCGTGCGGGGTCGGACCCCTCGATCATCAGGTTGTCGGGCTTGAGGTCGCGGTGGAGCACGCCGTGGGCATGGGCGAAGGCGATCGCGTCGGCCACCTCGGCGACGATCCGGACGGCGTCGCGCCAGCCCAGCGGGCCCTCCTCCTCCACGATCCGCGCGAGGGTCTTGCCGTGAACGAGCTCCATCGCGAGGAAGTTGCGCCCGTCCTCGAGCTCGCCGAAGTCGAGCGCCTCCACGATCCCGGGGTGCGACAGGGTGCCGATCGCAACCGCCTCGCGCTCGAAGCGGCGGCGGTGGTCTTCCATCGCGTGGACCGATCGATGGAGCACCTTGAGGGCGACCGTGCGGCGCAGGCCGAGGTGCCGGGCGAGCCAGACCTTGCCCATTCCACCGTCGCCCAGCGGCTCGATGAGGC
>JAUHXR010000287.1 GCA_030426845.1 Polyangia bacterium
ACGGCGGCGGCGGCGGCGGCGGCGGCACGGGCGGCACCCCCTCGAACACGTCCCAGGGCGCCGGCGGCTCGGGCGGTCGTGGGGGCGCGGGCGGCCCGGGCGGGTGCGGCGGCGGCGGCGGCGGGGGCCCGTCGATCGCGGTCTGGGGCAACGGCAGCACCGCGCGGGTGCGCGAGCTGTCGAGCGTCTCCTACATCCCGGGCGCGGGCGGCAACGCCGGCAGCTCCTGCGGCAACTCCGGCATGGCGGGCCTCAGCGCGAACCTGCGCTCCGCCTTCATCGAGTAGCGGCAGCATCGAGCAGCGGCCGCATCGACTAGCGGCCGCATCGAGTAGCGGCCGCATCGAGTAGCGGCCGCATCGAGTAGGACGGCGCCGCGTTGGTCGCGGGCCGCGGGGCTGCTACGTGCGGTCCCATGCGTCGCGCACCGTCCGCCCTCGTCGGTCTGTTCACCGCTATGCTGGTCGCGTCGTGCGGCGGCGCCTCGCCTCCCCCCGCGGCGCCGGCCGCGCCCGAGACTCTGGAGGCCCGCTACCGCGCTCCGGTCGACCGCGTCGCGGCCGCGAGCCGGGAGGCCGACTTCGCCTGGCGGTGGCTCGAGGCGCTGTGCGGCGGCATCGGTCATCGGCTGTCCGGCTCCGAGTCGCTCGAGCGCGCGGTGACCTGGGCCGAGGGCGAGCTGTCCACGATCGACGGAGCGCGTGTCGAGCTGCAGCCGGTCGAGGTCGAGCGCTGGGTCCGGGGCGAGGAGTCGCTCGTGCTCCTCGGCGAGCCGGACGAGCCGCTCGCGATGATCGGGCTCGGCAACTCCGCGGGCACGGGCGAGACCCCGGTCGAGGCCGACGTGGTGGTGGTCGGGTCGCTCGAGGAGCTCGCGGCGCGCGGCGACGAGGTCCGCGGCAAGGTCGTGCTCTTCGACGCCGCGATGCCGGCCTACGACCCCGAGTCGATGAGCACGGGCTACGGCGACCTCGTCGGGCTCCGCATCGGCGGGCCGGCCGCGGCCGGGGCGGCGGGGGCGGTCGCGGTGCTCCTTCGCTCGATCACCGCCGACCCCGACAGCCCGCCCCACACCGGGATGACGCGCTACGAGGAGGGCGGCCCGCGCATCCCCGCGGCCGCGATCACGATCCCCGACGCCGAGCGGCTCCACCGCATGATCGACGACGGGCAGACGGTGCGCGTGCGCCTCGCGATGGGCGCGCGCCTCGAGGGGACCGCGACCTCCCACAACGTCATCGCCGAGCTCGAGGGCAGCGAGCGCCCCGGCGAGGTGGTGGTCTTCGGCGGGCACATCGACTCGTGGGACGTCGGCCAGGGCTGCCACGACGACGGCGCCGGCGTGGTGAGCGCGATGGCCGCGCTCCGGCTGATCGGCGAGCTCGGGCTGCGGCCGCGCCGCACCGTCCGGGTGGTGCTCTGGACGAACGAGGAGAACGGGCTCGCGGGCGCGCGCGCCTACGCGGCGGAGCACGGCGCCTCCGCGCGCCACGTAGCCGGCGTCGAGTCGGACATCGGCGCGGCGCCGGTCATCGCGCTGAGCGTCGAGCACCCGGACGAGGCGCGCGGTCCGGCCGCGCTCGCCCGGCTCGAGGAGATCACCCGCCTCCTCGCCCCGCTCGGGGTCACGCGCGCGGTGGACGGACACTCGGGCGCGGATCTGTCGCCGCTCCGCGAGCTCGGCATGCCGGGGGTCGGGATGGTCCACGACCCGGCGCACTACTTCGACCTGCACCACACCGCGGCCGACACCATCGACGCGGTCGACCGCGACGCGTTCCTCCAGGGCGTCGCCGCGATGACCGCGACGGTCTACATACTCGCGGACATGGAGACCCCGCTCGGCGAATGAGTGCCCCCGCGGGGGTCTCGTTCGCTCCGCGCCCGGGCCCGCAGCGAGCCCGCTAGCGCGCGGGTCAGCGTGCCGGGAGCTCGTCGGCGAGCAGCGTCAGGGCGCGCTCCCAGATGTCCTGCGCGGCGGACGGCCCCTGCTGCGAGAGCCAGACGAGGAGCTGGGTCTCGACCGGGTCGGCGAGGGTCAGCTCTTCCTCGAGCTGCTCCTCGAGCAGCAGCTCCGCGCTGGTCGGGTTGAGCATGCTCAGCTCGCCGCTCATCGGGTAGGGCGGCGTCGTGGGCAGCAGGCGGGACTGGCCGGCGCAGGCCGCGAGCTCCTGAAGGAACAGGCGCCCCGCCGGGTCGCTCACCGACTCGAGGAGGGCCGCGGTCTCGCCGCGCTCGGCGGCCCGGAGCACCAGGCCGACCAGCCGGCGCACGGACGCGTCGTCGGGGCTCGTCATCATCGGTTCCACGGACGGACGATAGCCCATCGGAGCTCGGCGTTCAGAGAGCGTTCCGAGACCGTTCGGGGGGGCGTTCCCGGCCGCAGGCGCGGGGCGTCGACGGCGCCCCCGGGGCCCGGGTAGGGTGCGTGGATGACGCGCGACGAGAAGCCCTGGAGCAAGGAGATCCCCGACGGTCGGTGGGACTACGTGGTGATCGGCTCGGGGATGGGCGGGATGACCGCGGCCGCGACCCTCGCGAAGCTCGGGCGACGCGTGCTCGTGCTCGAGCAGCACTACGTGCCCGGCGGCTTCACCCACATGTTCAAGCGCCCCGGCTACACCTGGGACGTCGGGGTGCACGCGGTGGGCGAGGTGACCGAGCACGCCCTCACCGGCCGCGTCCTCCGCGCGCTGACCGACGGCGAGCTGCGCTGGGCCTCGCTCGGGCCGGTCTACGACGAGTTCTACTTCCCCGACGGCTTCCGGATCGACTTCCCCGACTCGCCCGCGCAGTTCCGCGACAACCTCCTCGACGCCTTCCCCGACGAGCGCGAGGCGATCGACGGATACCTGCACCTGGTGCGCGCGGTCTCCAACAGCATGAAGAGCTACTACCTCTCGCGCGTCACCCCCGCGAAGGTGGGCCAGGTGACCGACCGGCTCTTCGCGCGCAAGGCGCAAGACTACCTGACTAGGCGCACCGCCGAGGTGGTGAACGAGCTGACGGACGACGAGCGGCTGCGGGCGGTCTTCACCGCGCAGTGGGGCTACTACGGCTCGGTCCCCAGCCGGTCGTCCTTCGCGATCCAGGCGCTCGTGGTGAAGCACTTCTCGCACGGCGGCTACTACCCCGTGGGCGGCGCCTCGCGCATCGCCGAGACGCTCCTCCGCGCGGTGTCGAACGCCGGCGGCTGGACCGCGATCCGCGCGGACGTCGCGCGCATCCTCGTCGAGAACGGGGGCGCGCGCGGGGTGGAGCTCGCGGACGGCCGGCGCATCGAGGCGAAGCGGGTGATCAGCGCGGCCGGGGTCGCGTCCACCGTGCGGCGCCTCCTGCCGGCGCCCTTCAAAGACGACCCCTGGGCGCGCGAGGTCGAGGCGCTCCCGGCGGGCCCGGCCCACGTCTGCCTCTACCTCGGCTTCGAGGGCGACATCCGCGAGGCGGGCGCGAGCGCGGCCAACAAGTGGTTCTACGAGACGTGGGACATGGAGGACGACGCCTGGCGCGTCGATCCCGACGCCGAGTCGCTCGACCCGGCGTCGGTGCTCTACTGCTCGTTCCCCTCGCTCAAGGATCCCGAGCACGACCCCGGCGAGCACGTGCGACACACCGGTGAGGTCGTGACCTTCGTGCCCTACGACGTGTTCACGCCGTGGCGCGACGGACGCTGGAAGAAGCGCGGCGACGACTACGAGGCGTTCAAGCAGCGGATGACCGATCAGCTCCTCGCGCAGCTCTTCGCGCGCCTGCCGAAGCTCGAGCCGATGCTCCGCTTCGCCGAGCTGTCGACGCCGGTCTCGACGGAGTACTTCGTCCGGCCGGTGCGCGGCTCGATCTACGGCCTCGAGCCGACGGTCGGGCGCTTCGAGAGCCCGTGGCTGCGCCCGCGCGCGCCGGTGAAGGGCCTCTTCTTCGCGGGGAGCGAGGTCGCGACCGTCGGCGTGATCGGCGCGATGATGGGCGGCCTGCTCTCGGTGCTCAGCGCCGAGCCGGTCGACGCGGGCCGGTTCCTCGCGCCGCTGATGCGCGGTCGCCCGGGCTGACGGACCGCGGCGACTCAGTCGACCGGCGCGTCGAGCCCGAGGTCGGGCGCGATCGGCACGATGCGGTGCGGGTTGATCGACTCGTGGCTGTAGAAGTAGTGCGTACGGATGTGGTCGAAGTGGACCGTCGCGCGCACCTCGGGGCGCTGGTAGAGGCGGCGCGTGAACGCCCAGAGGTTCGGGTAGTCGCGGATCCGCCGCTTCGCGCACTTGAAGTGGATGAAGTAGACGGGATCGAAGCGGATGAGCGTCGGGAAGAGCCGCAGGTCCGCCTCGGTCAGCGTGTCGCCGACGAGCCAGCGGCGCCCCTCGAGGCGATCCTCGAGGAAGTCGAGGGTGTCGAAGAGCTCGGCCGCGGCGCGGTCGTAGGCGCCCTGCGAGCGGGCGAAGCCGCACCGGTAGACGCCGTTGTTCAGCGTCTCGTAGATGCGCGCGTTGAGCTCGTCGATCGCGTCGCGGTGCGCCTCCGGCCGGAAGCGCTCGCCCGGCTCGCCCCACGCCGCGTCGAGCATGCGGATGATCTCGGAGGACTCGTTGCTCACGATCGTGCGGCGCTCCTTGTCCCAGAGCACCGGCACGGTGACCCGACCGGTGAACGTGGGATCGGCCGCGGTGTAGACCTCGTGCAGCGCGCGCACCCCGAGCACCGGCTCGTCCTCGAAGACCCAGCCGGACTCGAGCATCTCGGGCTCGCTCACCGAGACGCCGATCGCGTCCTCGAGGCCGAGGAGCGCGCGGTAGAGGAGCGTGCGGTGCGCCCACGGGCAGGCGTAGGAGACGAACAGGTGGTAGCGGCCGGCCGCGGGCGGGTGCGCGTCGTCGCCCCGCCGGATCCAGCCGCGGAACGTCGTCGCCGCGCGCTCGAACTCACCGTCGTCGTTCGTCGCGCCCACGTCGGTGTCCGCGCGCCACTCGCCCTCGATCATCCGTCCCATCGCCGCGATCCCTAGGGCGTCGCGGCCGATCTGGCCAGGCGCTTCACCAGAGCAGCATCAGCAGGCCGATCGCGGCGAGGCCCGCCCAGGCCGCCCAGCCGCCGGCTCGCTGGCCGAGCCCCCCCGCGAGCGCGCTCGGTCGACCGCGCCACGCCCGCCGCGCGCGCCAGCCCGGGGCGCCGTCGCGGTAGGGCCCGTGGTCGCGGCGATCGGGCCGCGCGCCCACCAGGGTCACCACCTCGCCCGCGTCGGGCAGCGCGCCTCGGTCGAGCGCGACGACCATCGGCTCGGGGGCACCCTCGACCTCGAGCGTCACGCTGCGATCGCCGCGCTGGGTGACCTGGCCGACGATCCCGCGCCGCGCGCGCAGCGCCTGGGCGATGAGCCAGGCCGCGGCCCCGAGCCCGAGGGCGATCGAGGCGGCGGGGGCCGCGAGCAGCGCCCCGCGCGCCGGCGCGACCCCCCAGCGCATCTCCCAGAGCGTCGCGCGGATGCCGTCTTGCGCCCCGAGGCCCATCGCGATCGCGAGCCCCCAGGCGATCGCGGCCAGGCCCCAGAGCGCCGCGCCGCGGGTCGCCGGCTCGGGGAGCGCGACCGTCCGCGCGGGGCCGCAGCGAGCCGCCGCGAGGGGCAGCGCGACCGCGGCCGCCAGCCACGGTGACATCATCCACAGCTCTCCGTGGACCGGGCGCGACGTGTAAGCGAGGGCCGCGCCGACCGCGAACAGGGTGTGGGCGACGAGGTCGAGCGGCCAGGCGCGCCGCTCCGTCCGGGTGATCCGGCTGCTCGCGGCCAGGATCGGCGCGACCTCGTAGATCCCGACCGCGATCGTCCAGGTCGCGATCGCGCGCGCCGGGTCGGTCAGCCCGCCGAGCCCACCGGCGCGCCCCATGTCGGTCAGCGCGTTGGCGAGCAGCTCGCCCATCAGGCCCGTGCCGACGATCGTCGGGACCCACCGCAGCGCGGTGCGGAGGGGCGGCCGGTGGGACCAGACCACCATCGCCGCGAGCACGACCGCGATCGCCAGCGGCCCGTGGACCATCGCCCACCCCCCGTCGCGTGGGAGGCCGACCGCAAAGATCGCCGCCCAGACCGGCCACGGCGCGGCCGCCCGCGCCGCGGACAGCCATGCCGACTCGGCGCCCTCCGTCGCTCGCGCGCGCGGCGTGGCGCGCTCGGTCGGCGCGGCGGAGGCGGTCATCTCGGCGTCCATGGACATCGTGGCTGAGGGCACGAGGGGCCTCCTTCACTAGAGCACATCTCGAGAGCCCGGACCGCGGATCGGCGAGCGCGGCGGCGCGCCCCGTGCGTCGCGCGGGCGACCGTCCGCCTCGACGCGGGCGAGGACGCGCGGTGGTCGGCGGAGCGCGTCGCGTCCCCGGAGACCTCGGGGCGAGGGGGGCGCGGGGTGGGCATGGGGCGTCCGACCGGGCCACCCCGACGTTCCTTGGCCGCGTCGCGGCGGTCTCGGGGCCGCGGGGCTCAAGCCGCCGGATCGCGCACCAGCTTGAGCACCAGCTCGACGTGCGGCGTCTGGGGGAGGCTCTGGAACGCCAGCAGCTGGGTCGCTCGATACCCCGCCTCGACCAGGCGGTCGCGATCGTCGGCGAGCCCGCGCGGCCCGCAGCTCATCACGTGGAGGCGCGGCGGCGCCAGGCGGGCGAGCTCCGCGCAGACGGCCTCGCCCATCCCCTTGCGCGGCGGGTTCGCGATCACCAGGGGCGGCGCCTCGGTCGCCTCGCGCAGCCGCTCGAGCACGTCCTGCGGCGCCACGCCCAGCGCCTCCGCCGCGGCCGGGTAGCGCTCGCACGGGAGGACCTCGCCCACGAGCCCGCGCAGGCGCGCGGTGATCGCGCCGGCCCCCGCGTAGAGGTCCCAGGCCTGGTCGGCGGTGACCGGGTCTCCGCCCTCGGTCTCGAGCAGCGCGTCGATCGCGCGTTCGATCGCGGCCGGGTTCGGCTGAGTGAAGCCCAGCGGCGTCCCCGCGTAGTCCCCGCGCAGGAGGACCGGCGCCTCGCCGCGGATCGCGTTGCTCTCGCCCGCCTGACGGCTGTGCGCGACCGCGTCGGGGACGCGGAGCGCGTCGGCGAGCGGCCGCGGATCGCCCGCCGCGGTGATCAGGGTAAGGATCAGCCGCCCGCCGTCCTCGCGCGCCCAGGCGTAGCGCAGCTCGCCCGCGCGGCTCGCCTCGTCGTAGGCGGTCACGCCGAGCTGACGGGCCGCCGCCTCGAGCTCGTCGAAGGCCTCGACGACGCGGGGCGGATCGACCAGGCAGCCGCGCATCGACGCGCCGACGTGGGTGCGCGGCGACCAGCTCCCGAGCCGCAATGCGCCGCGGTGCGCGTACGCCACGCGCTTGCTGGCGCGGCGGTAGCCCCACGCGAGCGGGCTCGGCCTCACCTCGTCGACCGACAGCCCGAGCGCGTCGAGCATCGCCCGCGCCTGCGCGCGCTGGCCCGCCTCGTCGATCGTGATCCACGGGCAGCCGCCGCACTGGCCGGGCTCGAGGCCCGCGCGGGGGCAGGGCGAGGCGCGTCGGCCGGCGTGCGGGGCGAGCACCTCGAGGACGCTCGCGTGGGCCCGGGCGTGGTGGCGGGAGCGCGCCCCGAGCCGCGCGCGGATCCGCTCGCCGAGGAACGCCCCGGCCACGTGCACGTCCCGCCCGTCGTGCCGCGCCACGCCCTCGCCCGCCGGGCCGATGCGGTCGATCGTCAGCTCCACGTCCACGAGTGTCTCTCTCCGCTCCCGCTCCGACCCGGTCGCTCGCCGGTCCGGCGCGAGGGCCGCCGCGGGCGAGGGTCGGTGTAGCATGCGGCCGGGGACCATGACGGAGTCTGACGATCTCGAGCGCGCCCTGACCCAGCGCCGCCCCGTCTGGCCGTATCTCGCGGGTTTCTCCGTGGTCCTCGTCGGCGTGGCCGCGGCCGTGCTCCTCTGGCCCGAGTCGCCGCAGCCCAACCGCGTCCTCGTGGTCGCCGACGGGCTCGGCGACGAGGCGGCCAGGCGCTTGGTCTCGGCGGTGCGCGGCCCCCTCGCGGTCGGCGGGCTGCGCGTGCTCGAGGTCGACGACGGTCCGCCGCCCACCGATCCCGAAGGCACGCGTCGGGTGGCCTTCGAGGCGCACGCGCAGCACTCGGTGTTCCTGTCGGTCGAGGTGCTGGACGAGCGGGAGCGCGGCGCGATCGAGCCCGCCTACGTGCACGTGCGAGGCAGCGCGGTGGTCGGCGACGTGGCGGGCGGCGAGCCGGTCGCGATCGCGCCGGTCGCGATCGGCGCCTTCGGCTCCACCCGCGCGGTCGCGCTGGCCGACGCGGCCGAGCGGGTGGGGGAGGCCCTCGCGGACGCGATCCACCTCGCGATCGCCGAGCGGCCGTCCGTCGCGGCGTTCGTCGAGAGCACGAGCGTCCCCACCGACGCGATCGCCAGCCAGGCCGCGATGCGGGCCGCGCGCGATCGAGTGGCCCGCGTGCGCGAGGAGCTCGGCTGGATGCAGGAGAGCTGCGCGACGGCCGAAGCGGCGCTCGCGCTCGACGACGGTCCGCGCGAGGTGCGCTGCCTGTCCGGCGCGTGCGCGGAGGAGTACGCCTTCGACGTGACCCCGGACGGCGCGGCCGCGCTCGTCCACTCCGAGACGCCGTCCGCGCGCGTGCCGCTGGTCGGTGAGCTGACGGTCGCCGAGCGGGTCGAGAGCGTCGAGCGCGTCGAGGTGGTGCCGCTCGACGGCGGCCCGCGACGCACGATCGGGACCTCGAACAACTACTACACCTACCCCTCGATGAGCGCGGACGGGCGCCGCGTCGCGGTGGTGGAGGAGTGGCCGCGCGGCTTCGGGCTCGTGGTGCTCGACGTGGAGACCGGCGCGCGCACCGTTCTCGCGCGGGTCGAGCGCTACCTCCAGTCGCCGCGCATGTCCCCCGACGGCGCCCAGGTGCTCGCCTCGCTGCGGGTCCGCCGGCGCGCCCCCGCGCAGCTCGTGGCGATGGACGTGCAGGTCGGGGCCACGATGCGCCTGCTCGGCGAGTCCCACCTCGCGCGCTGGGTCCGCGCGCGCGCGCCGGACGCGGAGGAGCCGGGCCTCTACGTGGCGGAGCTGGTGCCTCGCGATCCGACGGAGGCGGCGGACGAGCTGCCCGAGGGTGAGCCGACCGAGCCGGCCGAGCCCGAGCCGGCCGACGCAGGGGAGCCGGCCGCGGATCCCGACGCCCTGCCGTCGCTGGACCTCGAGCATCAGCTCGCGCTCCTCGACCCGGCCGACGGGGCGGTGCTCGCGCGCCTCGACGACGACGTCCACCGCGTGCGGCGCGTCCTCGGCGCGCACGACGGCGCGATCGTGTTCACCTGGTTCAACCGCCGGGTGTGCGGTCTCGGCCGGTGGGTGCCGGGCGCGCGGGCCGCCGAGGTGGTGCGCACGCCGGTGTGCCTCCGCCACGCGCACCTCGGGCTCGACGGGCGCGTGGTGGGCACCGCGCCGGTCCGGGCCGAGGGCGACCCCGAGGCGGGCGACGACGAGCTGGTGGAGGCGAGCTTCGCGACCGGCGAGGTGACCGCGCTGACCGCCAACCGGCTCCGCGAGCGCTACCCACGGGTCGCGGAGGCGGCCCCGCGCGTCATCTTCGATCGGCTGGGAGAGTCGCGATATCGGGAGTTTCCGCGCGTCGCCCTCTGCTGGCTGGCGCTCTGAAACGAGGGCCTGAATGAAGCGTTCGCCGGGCTCGCTCGTCGGAGTGTGTGAACCGGCCCGACCATGACCCCTCGCATCCCCTCGCATCTGAGGGCGGCTGCTGGTAGGGCTGTGCTCAGCAGGTCGACGCAAGTCGCGTCGCGAAAGGACCGAAGCATGCAGACCTCCCGTTGCTCGATGATCGCGCTCCTCGGCGCCCTCGTCTTCGCAGGGTGCGGGCCCGTCTACGTCCGCTCGCGTGGCACCGTCCGCGCGCGCGCCACCGTCCGCGTCGCGGCTCCGCCGACCCACGTGGTGGTGCAGTCCGCCCCGCCTCCGGTCCGCCCCGCCGTCACCGCGCGTCCCCCGTCGCCGACCTCCGGGGCGGTCTGGGTAGCCGGCCACTACAAGTGGGAGGGCCAGACCTGGGTCTGGATCGACGGCCACTGGGAGACCGGCCACCCCGGCGAGGTCTGGGTGGCCCCCGTCGCCTCCAACGAGGGCGGCCGCGTGGTCTACCGGCCCGGCTACTGGTGCCCGGCCGATCAGCAGCCCGACCCCGCCTACCGTACCCCGGGCACGGTCCGCGTCAGCGTCCGCCCCGCCCAGCCGACGAGCGGCGGCACGGTGGTCGTGCGTGAGGGCGGCTCGACCTCGGGCAGCTCCGGCACCTCGGGCGGCCGGGTCACGGTCCGCGCGTCGGGCTCGGCGAGCGCCGGCGGCTCGGTCCGCGTGCGCACCGGCTCCGGTACGACCGGGACCACGACCCCCACGCGCCCCCGCGCGACCGGCGGCACCGTCACCGTGCACGGCGCCGACGTGAACCGGGGCGACGACTCGGTCGCGACCGCGGCCCCCACGAGCAGCGGCGTCCGCGTGCGGACCGGCTCGGCCAACCCGGTCGGGAGCACCGGCACGACCCGCGTGGTCGGCGGCTCGGCCAACCCGGTCGGGAGCACCGGCACGACCCGCGTGGTCGGCTCGGCCAACCCGGTCGAGAGCCGCGGCAGCACCACCGTGACCGGCTCGGCCAACCCGTCCACCGGTACCGTCACCGTCCGCCCCGGCACCGCGGGCACGGTGACCTCGCCGGAGCGCCAGACGCCGGACGGCCCGGAGATGCGCCTCACCTGCGGCGTCAACACGCGCGTCGCGCCCCCCGGCGGGATCATCACCGTGACGGGCACCTTCTCGAGCAACGCCCGCGTGCAGATCGGCGGCCGCTACGGCGTCATCCGGAGCCGCGCGGCCCAGCAGATCCGCGTCCAGCTCCCGGGCGGCAACGCCGGCGGCGCGGTCCGCGTGATCGACGGCGACCGCACCGCGGCCTGCGGCACCGTCACCATCCGCTAGAGATGGAGCGAGCGGCTCGTCATGTCGGGCTGGCGCCCTCACGGCGCCAGCCCGATGTACGTTGGGTCTCAACGAAGGGAGCGAGGGATGGCGAAGGCGCGCTGGAACGACCAGGTGATCGCGGAGACCGACGACTACGAGATCGTCGAGGGCAACGTCTATTTCCCGCCCGAAGCGGTCGACGAGCGCTTCCTCGAGCCGTCGTCGCACACCTCGATCTGCGGCTGGAAGGGCACCGCGAGCTACTACACCGTCGTCGTCGACGGACGCCGAAACGTGAACGCGGCCTGGACCTACCCGACCCCGAAGGCCGACGCCGCGCACATCGCCGGCTTCATCGCGTTCTGGAACGGCGTCGAGGTCGAGCGCTAGCAGCCCGTTGAAGCACCTCCCCGCGCGCCTCACGGCCGGGAGCCCGCGCCTGCGCGGCGCATCGCTCCTCGAGAATCCTCCGGGATTCCCTCGTCCCGCTGCGCCACCCAGGCGCGCCCTCGCAACCGCGATCCATCGCGGTCGATTCT
>JAUHXR010000008.1 GCA_030426845.1 Polyangia bacterium
GCAGCGTCGGCCGGCGCGCGACCCGCGTCCGCCAGCGCGCGGTGACCGAGGGCGTGTCCGTCCTCAAGCCCAACACGCCGATGCGCGACGCGCTCGTCGACCTCGCGAGCTCCGCCTACGCGATGACCCTTGTGTGCGAAGGCAGCTCCCTGCTCGGCGTGCTCACCGCCGACGACGTCCGCGGGATCGACCCGGAGGCGCTCGACCAGCCGGTGCGCGACTTCATGAACGAGCGCCCGCCGGTCATCGAGGCGGCGTCCTTCGTCGACGTCGCGGACCGGCGCATCGACCAGGACGGCCTGCGCGCCCTCGTGGTGGTCGGGGCCGGCGGCGAGGTCCTCGGCCTCTACCCGCGCGCGAAGGGCTGAGCGAGGCCGACCCATGCGCGCTCGCCTCTTCTTCCTCTGCTCGCTCGGGTGCCTCGGCGCGCTCGGCTGCGGGGCGAGCGAGCCGCGCGAAGCGGACATCTTCCACGACCCTGCGCTCCGCGCGAGCGAGGTCGAGCCCGCCAGCGAGGACGACCGCGCCGTCCTCGCGCGGCTCGCGTCGGACCCGGCGCCGGGCGCCCTCGAGGTCGGCGGGAGCACCTACGAGATCGACGCCGCCTACGCGGCTGCGAGCGGGCGCCGCTGCCGCCACGTGCGCGACGGCTCGGCCGAGCGCCTCGCCTGCGAGACGACGGAGGGCTGGCGGTTCGTCCCGGGCCTCCTCGGGGGCCCGTGATGCGCGAGCTGGCTCGGGGCGCCGCCGTCATGGGGCGCGTGATCTACGCGCTCGCGCTGCGCGAGACGCGCACGCGCTACGGCCAGCACCGCGCCGGCTACCTCTGGGCGCTCGCCGAGCCGCTGTTCTTCATCGGCACGTTCTTCCTGATGTTCTGGTTCGCCAACCGCACCGCGCCCGGTGGCATGGAGGTCATCCCGTTCCTGGCGACGGGCGTCCTCGGCTACGACATCGCGGTCAAGACGATGGACCGCGTGAGCCTCTCGGTCGAGGGCAACCGGCCCCTCCTCTTCTACCCGCACGTCCAGCCGCTCGACGTCGCCTTCGCCCGCGCGCTCCTCGAGTTCGCGACGGGCGTGGTGGTCTTCGCGATCATCCTCGGCGCCTACAGCCTCTGGGTCGGCGAGCTCGTGATCGACAACTTCCTCGTCGTGCTCCAAGGGATGACCCTCGCGGCGGTCCTCGGCCTCTCGGCCGGCCTGGTGCTCTGCGCGGTCACCGTGATGAACAACGCGGTCCAACGGATCAAGGGCCCGCTGCTGCGGCCGCTCTTCTGGGTCAGCGGCCTCTTCTTCACCGCGAACATGGTTCCGAGCTCGGCGCGCGAGTACCTCATGTGGAACCCGGTGCTGCACTGCACGGAGATCATCCGCGACGGCTGGTTTCCGCAGTACCACGCGCACTCGGCGAGCCCGACCTACGTGCTGATCTTCAGCGTCGTCCTCATGTTCATCGGCCTCACGCTGGAGCGCCGCGTCCGCCCGAGGGTGCAGCTCACATGATCTCGCTCACCGACGTCACCAAGGCCTACCCGACCCAGAGCGGCCTCCACGTGGTGCTCGACAACCTTTCGTGCGTCTTCGAGGACAAGGTCAGCTACGGCATCCTCGGCGTCAACGGCGCGGGCAAGTCCACGCTGCTTCGCCTCCTCGGCGGCGCCGAGCACCCCGACGCCGGCAAGATCGAGCGCTCGGGGCGGGTCTCCTGGCCGATCGGCTTCGCCGGCGGGTTCAGCCTCGCGCTGAGCGGCGAGGAGAACTGCCGCTTCGTGGCCCGAATCTACGGCGCCGACTTCGACGAGGTGATCGAGTACGCCCGCGACTTCGCCGATATCGGCGAGTACTTCCACATGCCGGTCCGGACCTACTCGTCCGGCATGCGCGCGCGCCTCGCCTTCGGTCTCTCGATGGCGATCGACTTCGACACCTACCTCGTCGACGAGGTGACCGCGGTCGGCGACAGCCGCTTCCGCGAGAAGTGCAAGCACGTGTTCACCGAGCGCCGCGAGCGCTCGAGCGTGATCATCGTCAGCCACGAGCTGGGCACCATCAAGCAGTACGCCGACCGCTACGCGCTGCTCCGCCGCGGCAAGCTCGAGCTCTACGACGACCTCGCCGAGGTCGAGAAGCTCTACAAGACGGCGGCGTGAGGGGATCCTGAGATGAGCACCAAGGTCCCTACCGACACCCGGGCGAAGACGGCCAAGCAGCTGCGCCGCATGCGCGCGCGCCGCCTCGGCGTCCGCATGGCCCTCGGGATCGGCCTCCCGACGATCCTGGCCGCCATCTACCTGGGGCTCATCATGACCCCGCGCTACGAATCGGTGACCACGTTCACCATCCAGTCGGCGAACGGCGGGATGGGCACGAACGCGCTGATGATGCTCGTCTCGAACGTGCCGGGCACGGCCACTCGCGACGTCCTCGTCGCGGTGGAGTACATGCGCTCGCGCGACATGCTCGACCACCTCATCGCCGACCACGGCTTCCTCGAGCACTACGCGAGCGAGGACGCGGACTACTTCTCGCGCCTCTCCGCCAGCGCCGACCGCGAGCAGGCCTACAAGTACTTCCTCGACCACGTGGTCATCGAGCACGACACGATGTCGGACGTGCTCACGATGCGAGTCCAGGCGTTCGACGCGGAGAGCGCGCACCGCTTCGGGCTCGCGATCCTCGACCTGACCCAGGCGCGGATCAACGCCCTCAACGACACCTCGCGCCAGGACCGTATCCAGCTCGCGAGCTCCGAGCTCGAGCGCGCGGAGACCCGCCTCGCGGCCGCGCGCACCGCGCTGCGGGAGGCCCAGGCGGCCCACGGTGACCTCAACCCCCTCGCGACGGGCGAGGCGCTCCTCGAGGTGCGGACCCGGCTCGAGGGCGAGCTCGCGATCGCCCGGGCCGAGCAGAGCACGGTGCAGGCCACGATGCCGCGCAACGCGCCCGAGGTGGTGGCAGCCCGCCGCCGCGTCGGCGCGCTGGCCGAGCAGATCGAGCAGCTCAACGAGCGGCTCGCGGGTAGCGGCGAAGGCGGCATCGGCGGAGAGCTCGCGGAGTTCGAGCCGATCGTCATCGAGAAGGAGTTCGCGCAGCGCGCCTACTCCTCCGCGCTCGCGTCGCTCGAGGTCGCGCGCGTCGACGCCTCACGGCAGCACCGCTACCTCGAGCGGATCGCGGGCCCGTCTCAGCCCGAGAACCCGCGCTACCCGCGGTTCTGGTACTCGCTGCTCACGGTCTTCGTGCTCAGCTTCGCGCTCCTCGGCATCGGCACGCTGCTCCTCGCGTCCATCCGAGAGCACGCCAACGTGTGAGAATCGGCAGGGACGTTGACATGAAGCTGGCGGGACGGGACATCGGGCTGGATCAGCCGCTCTTCCTCATCGCGGGGCCGTGCGTCATCGAGAGCCGCGAGCTGTGCTTCGAGGTCGCCGAGCGGCTCAAGGCGACCTGCGACGCGCTCGGCGTGCACTACGTCTTCAAGGCCAGCTTCGACAAGGCGAACCGGACCAGCGCGAGCTCCTTCCGTGGGCCCGGCATGGGCGCGGGCCTGCAGATCCTCGCCGACGTGCGCGCCAAGCTCGGCGTCCCGGTCCTGACCGACGTCCACGAGCGCGACCAGGTCGCGGAGGTCGCGGCGGTCGTGGACGTGATGCAGACCCCCGCGTTCCTTTGCCGGCAGACCGACTTCATCGAGGCGGTCTGCGCGCCGGGCAAGCCGGTCAACATCAAGAAAGGCCAGTTCCTCGCGCCGTGGGACATGAAGCATGTCGTCGACAAGGCGCGAGCGGTCGGCAACGACCAGATCATGGTGTGCGAGCGCGGGGTGAGCTTCGGCTACAACACGCTCGTCTCCGACATGCGGAGCCTCGCGCTGATGCGCGAGCACGGCTGCCCAATCGTCTACGACGCGACCCACTCCGTCCAGCAGCCGGGCGGCCAGGGCAGCTCGTCCGGCGGGCAGTCCCGCCTCGTCCCGGTGCTCGCGCGCGCCGCGGTCGCGGCCGGGATCAGCGGGCTCTTCATGGAGACCCACCCCGAGCCGTCGCGCGCGCTCTCCGACGGGCCCAACATGTGGCCGCTCCACCGGATGGAGGAGCTGCTGCGCGCGCTCGTCGCGATCGACCGCGCGGTCAAGGCGTCCCCCTTCGCCGAAGATCTCTGAGGCCCCCGTGTTCCCCGAAGACGTCGCCAGCCAGGCGCGCGAGGTGCGGATGCTCGTCCTCGACGTGGACGGCGTCTTGACGGACGGCGGCCTGCACTACGGCCCCGACGGCGAGGTGATGAAGCGCTTCCACGCGCACGACGGCCTCGGCCTCAAGCTCCTCCGTCGAGCCGGCGTCGAGCTCGCGGTGATCAGCGCCAAGCGGAGCGCGCCGCTCGCGCGGCGCCTCGCCGACCTCGGGATCGAGCGCGCCTACCTCGGCCGCGAGGACAAGGCGCGCGCCATGGCGTCGCTCCTCGCGGAGACGGGGCTCGCGCTCCTCGACCTCGCCTACGTGGGCGACGACCTCTCCGATCTGCCGCTCCTCCGTCGCGTCGGCCTGCCGCTCTCGGTCGCCGGCGCCCACCCGCGCGCCCAGGCGGCCGCGCGATGGGTGAGCGAGCGGCGCGGCGGCGACGGCGCGGTGCGCGAGATCTGCGACGCCATCCTGGCCGCCCGCGGCACCCTGGACGACGCGATCGAGGCGTACCTCGCGGAGCAGGGCGACCCGGCGCGCCTCCTCGAGGAGGGCGGCGCGTGACCTACAAGCTCGTCATCCCGGCCCGCATGGGCTCGACGCGCCTCCCGGAGAAGGCGCTCCTCGACGTGGCCGGCGCGCCGCTCGTCGTGCGGGTGTGGCAGCGCGCGAGAGAGAGCCGGGCGAGCGAGGTGATCGTCGCGGTGGACGACGCCCGCCTCGCGCGCGTGATCGAGGAGGCGGGCGGGGTCGCACAGATGACGTCCGCCGAGCACGCGAGCGGTACCGACCGGCTCGCGGAGGTCGCGGCCGCGCGCGGCTGGGGGGACGACACGGTGGTGGTGAACCTCCAGGGCGACGAGCCGCTCGTGCCGCCCGCGCTCCTCGATCGGCTGGCCGAGGACCTCACGGGCCACCCCGCCTGCGGGCTCGCGACGGTCGCGACGCCGGTCGCGAGCCTCGAGGAGGCGACGCGCTCGAGCGTCGTCAAGGTCGTTTGCCGCGCCGACGGTCGCGCGCTCTACTTCAGCCGCGCTCCGATCCCCTTCGCGCGCGGCGCCTTCGACGCCGAGCCCCCGACCTGGCCCGAGGGCGCGCCGGTCCTCCGCCACCTCGGGCTCTACGCCTACCGCGCGGGCACCCTCGCCCGCCTCGCGGCCGCGCCGCGCTCACCGCTCGAGCGCCTCGAGTCCCTCGAGCAGCTCCGCGCGCTCGACCTCGGGCTCGACATCCACGTCCGCGTGATCGACGAGGCGCCGCCCCCCGGCGTCGACGTGCCCGAGGACCTCGCGCGCGTCCGCGCGATCTTCGCGGAGGGGGCGACCGCGGGAGAGCTCGCGTGAGGGTCGCGGTGTTCACCTGGGGCCTCTGGCGCGCGCCGCACCTGGCCGCGCTCCTCGGGGCCGACGAGGTCGTCCCGCTGCCCGCCACCGCGGCACGGATCGACGCGGTCGCGGGCTGGGGGCGCAACGAGAACACCCGCCGCCCGCGCCGCTTCGCCGAGCGTCACGGCCTGCCGTTCCTCGCGCTCGAAGACGGCTGGTTCCGCTCCTACGGCCACCCCGCCGACGGCGCGCCCGCGCTCTCGATGGTGGTGGACGACCTCGGCGTGCACTACGACCCGGGCGAGCCCAGCCGGCTCGAGCGCATCCTCGCCGAGGAGCCGCGCGACGGCGACCTCGAGCGCGCCCGCGCGTGCCTCGCCCGGATCCGCGCCGCGGGCCTCGGCCGGACCAACGACGCCGCGCGCCGCCCGCTCGACGACGGACCGCGGGTCCTCGTCGTCCGCCAGCCCGAGTCCGACCCGGCGCTCCGCTTCGGCGCGGCGGCGCCGGGCGCGTTCGACGCGGTGCTCGAGGCGGCGATCCGCGAGAACGACGGCGCGCGCGTCTATGTCCTCGACGAGGGCCTCGACGCGGGTGGGGGCGCGCTGCCGGCCGGGGTCACGCGGATCGGCCGCGAGGCCTCGCCGCAGGCCCTCGTCGCCGACGTCGACCGGGTCTACGTGCAGAGCTCGAGCGTCGGGTTCCACGCGCTCCTCGCCGGCACGCCGGTGACCACCTTCGGGGCGCCGTTCTACGCCGGCTGGGGCCTCACCGACGACCGCGCCCCGACCCCGCGCCGCCGCGCCCGTACGCTCACCGTCGAGGCGCTCTTCGCCGGGGCCGCGCTCCGCTACGCGCGCTACGTCGACCCCGAGACGGGCGAGCGTTGCGAGGCCGAGGCGCTCCTCGCCCACCTCGCGCTGCAGCGGGAGGCCGGCCCGGCGCACCTGCCACGCCCCCGACGCGCGGTCGCGGTGGGCTTCACCTCATGGAAGCGGAGCTTCCTGCCGTCGTTCCTGCGCGCGCCAGGCCGCGAGGTGCGCTTCGCCCAGGACGCGCGGACGGCCGAGCCGCTCCTCGATCAGGACGCGGCGCTCATCGCGTGGGGCGCACGCCCCGACCCCGCCCTCACCCGGGCCGCCGAGGCGCGCGGCGCGGCCGTGTGGCGCATGGAGGACGGCTTCTTGCGCTCGGTGGGCCTCGGCTCGGACCTCAACGCGCCCGCCTCGCTCGCGCTCGATCCGGTCGGCATCTACTACGACCCGTCGCGTCCGAGCGCGCTCGAGGCGCTCCTCCAGGACGCCGAGCTCACCGACGCGGAGCTCGCGCGGGCCCGCGCGCTCCGCGAGCGGATCGTGGAGGCGCGGATCAGCAAGTACAACGTCGGCTTCGCGCGCCGGGTGGGGCCCCCGCCGGGTGACCAGCGCGCCGCGGTCCTCGCGATCGGCCAGGTCGAGGACGACGCGTCGATCCAGCTCGGCTGCGTGGACGTCCGGCGCAACGAGGACCTCCTGCGCGAGGCACGCATCGCTCGCCCGGACGCCTTCCTGATGTACAAGCCGCACCCCGACGTCGTGAGCGGAAACCGCGTGGACGACCTCCCGCTGCACGTCGCGGCCCAGCTCTGCGACGAGGTGGTGATCGACGCGGCGCTCGCCGACTGCCTCGACGTCGCCGAGGAGGTCCACACCATGACCTCGCTCGTGGGCTTCGAGGCCCTGCTCCGCGGCAAGCGTGTGGTCTGCTACGGCCAGCCCTTCTACAGCGGCTGGGGCCTCACCGAGGACCGCCACCCGCACCCGCGCCGGACCCGCCGCCGCGGCCTCGACGAGCTCGTCGCGTGCGCGCTCCTGCGCTACCCGACCTACGTCCACCCGATCAGCCGGGGCTACACCACCCCGGAGCGGATCGTCGATCACCTCGAGCGGGCGCGGCGCCCCGAGCGGCTCCAGCGCAGCTGGGCCGGGCGCCAGCTCGCGCGCGGTCGCAACTACCTCCGGGAGATGTGGCGTGCTTCCTGATCTTGGCGTGACCCACGCGCTGCTCCTCCAGGGCCCGGCGGGCCCGTTCTTCGCGCGCTTCGCGCGGGAGCTGCGCGGCCACGGCATCCAGACGACGAAGGTGAACTTCCACGCAGGCGACGCGCTCTACTACCCCGGCCCCGACGCGCTCGCGTTCCGCGAGCCGATGGACCGCTGGGCGCGGTGGGTCGAGGAGCTCATCGACGCGCGCGGCATCGACGGCGTCTTCGTGTTCGGCGACTGCCGGCCGCTGCACCGCGAGGCCATCGCGATCGCGGAGCGCCGAGGCGTCAAGGTGTGGTGCTTCGAGGAGGGGTACCTGCGCCCCGACTGGATCACCCTCGAGGAGCACGGCGTCAACGGCAACTCGCGCCTGCCGCGCGACCCCGACTTCTACCGCGGACTCGACCTGCCCCCGTACGACACGCCCCTGACCACCGGCCCGCGCTACGGCCTGCTCGCCTGGTACTCCACCGTCAACGCGCTCGCCTTCACGCTGCTGAACCAGGGCTTCCCGCACTACCGGCACCACCGGATGCTGAACGCCGGCTACCACACCTTCGTCCACGTCCGCAGCGCGATCCGCAAGGAGGTGTTCCTCCGCCAGGAGGCGCAGATCCTGCCCCGGCTCAGCGGCCCGCTGAGCGGGCGGTACTTCTTCGTCCCGCTCCAGGTGCACTGCGACTTCCAGCTCGTGCACTCGCCCTACGGTGACGTGCTCGAGTTCGTGCGCGAGATCACCGCGTCCTTCGCCGAGCACGCGCCGGCCGACCACGCGATCGTCTTCAAGCACCACCCGATGGACCGCGCGTACCGCGAGTACGGCGACTTCTTCGAGGAGCTCGCGCGCGAGCACGGGCTCGGCGACCGGCTCATCTACTGCCACGACCTCGACCTCGGCACGATCCTCGAGCACGCGGTCGGGACGGTGACGATCAACAGCACCGTGGGCCTCACGTCCATCGCGCGCGAGACCCCGGTCCGCGTCCTCGGCACGGCGATCTACGACATGCCCGGGATGACGCACCAGGGCGCGCTCGAGGACTTCTGGCACGCGCAGGATCCGATCGACCGGGACCTGTACGAGCAATTCGTGCGCTACCTCGCGCAGACGAGCCAGGCGCAGGGCAGCTTCTACAAACCGCTCGCGGAGGTCCCGTCGCCGACCGGGATCCGGTGGTTCCCCCAGCCGGCGGCCGCCGTGCAGAGAGAGGCGGAGGCGCCGGTCGACGCGGACGCCTCAGGCGTCGTTCACGCGCATCACGCTGCCGATGATGTTCCGGTGCGGTGACCGGATGTAGTTCTCGAGGCGCGACATCGTGCCGATCACGTTGACCTGGGAGTGACGACCGTAGAGATGCAGACCCCGACGCAGACGCGAGCCGCGGATGTCGAGCCCCTGGATGTTGATCACGAAGTAGTCGCCGATCTTCACCGCGGGACCGAGGCCATGCGAGCCGGGGGTGATGAAGCCGCCCGTCAGGTTCACCACGCGCATCAGCGGGTGACGGTCGCCGCGGCGCTCGGGTCCGGGCGGGCCGGTCGGCGCGGGGGCCGTCTCGAGGAGGATCGCGGCCGCGTCGCCGCGCCGGTTGGTGTTCTCGAGGAAGTTGTTGGTGAACGTCATGTTGCTGAGCCCGACGCCGCGGAAGCCCGCGCCCTCGGAGGCCTGCATGCTGTTGTTCGTCACCCCGAGGGCCATCGTCTCGAAGAACTGCGGCGGCGAGGTGGAGTACGAGACGTAGACGCAGTCCTTGCCGCGGCCGGTGACGCGCGAGCCCGAGATGCAGTCGAGGCGGTTGCCGGTGAGCTCGCCGCAGGTCGCGTTCTCCCAGCGGACGCAGTGCACCTGTGCGCGGATGATCGAGCTGTAGAGCAGACGCGCCGTCCAGCAGTCTTGCAGGTTCACTCCGATCGCGAAGTCCGCGATGATCGCGTCGCGGATGCGCACGTTCCAGAAGGCGTGCTTGGCGTAGATCCCGGTCTGCTCGCGCGCCTCGTCGCCGAGGTCGGCGCGCGCCTCGGTCGTCCCGAAGCCGAGGTGGCGGACGAGGACGTTCTTGACCGGCCCCGGCGGCTCGCCCTCGTTCTCGAGGCGGAGGCACGCGTGGTTGGCCCGCCGGTGCGAAGCCGAGGCGCCGCGAAGGTCGTGGAGGATGCGGCAGAAGGACGCGTCCGAGCCGAAGAGGTCCACCTCGTCACGCACGCGGAGGCTCTCGGTGACGCGGTAGGTCCCGGGCGGGAAGAAGACCGGGTGCTTGTCGGTGGCGCCGCGGTCGATCGCCCGCTGGATCGCGGCCGTGTCGTCGGCCTCGCCGTCGCCGACCGCGCCGTAGTCGCGCACGCTCTCGCTCCGCCCGGCGTCCTGCGCCGTGGCGGCCGAGGGGGCGATGAGCGCGGCCGCGCCGGCGGTCCCCGCGAGGGCGGTCGTGAGGAAGCTCCGGCGTCTCAGCGCGGCGTCCTCGAGGTCCCGCTCGGGGGGGTCGAACGGGGCGCCGTCGGCTGGACCCGATCCCCCGTGAATGCTAGTTTTTCCCATACTTTTCTTTGAGGTTCCCGGAATGAATCAGAAGGCCCGAACGGACCGACCGTACCTCGCCAGCGTCGTCATCCGCACCTACAACGAGGCCAAGCACCTGCCGCGCCTCCTCGAGGCGATCGGAGCGCAGCAGCTCGACGAAGGCTTCGACGTCGAGGTGGTGGTCGTCGACTCCGGCTCCACCGACGAGACCCTCGCGATCGCGCGCTCCTTCGACTCGCGCGACGTCCCGGTCCGCGTCACCCACATCCGCAAGGAGGATTTCTCCTTCGGCCGCTCGCTCAACGTGGGCTGCCGCTTCGCGGACGGCGACGCGCTCGTCTTCGTGAGCGGGCACTGCATCCCCGCGTCGACGCGCTGGCTGCAGGAGCTCATCCGCCCCCTCGCCGACGGCGTCGTCCAGTACAGCTACGGCCGCCAGATCGGCGCCGAGACGACCAAGTTCAGCGAGAGCCGGCTCTTCGCGAAGTACTTCCCCGAGCACAGCCTGCTCCCGCAGGACGGCTTCTTCTGCAACAACGCGAACGCCGCGATCGACCGCGCGACGTGGCAGCGCTTCCAGTTCGACGAGGGGCTCACCGGCCTCGAGGACCTCGAGCTCGCCAAGCGCCTCGTCGAGGACGGCGGCAAGGTCGGCTACGTCGCCGAGGCCCCGGTCCACCACATCCACGAGGAGAGCTGGGCCCAGGTCCGCCACCGCTACGAGCGCGAGGCGATCGCGATGCAGCGCATCGCCCCCAGCATGCACGTGACCCTCGCGGACAGCGCCCGCTTCTTCGCCCGCGCGGTGGCCCACGACGTGGTGTCGAGCGCGCGCGAGGGCGGCGTCCTCGAGAACCTCGGCTCGATCGTCGCGTTCCGCTCGATGCAGTACCTCGGCACGTGGCGCGGCAACCGTGAGCACCGCCGCCTCTCGCAGCGGATGAAGCTTCGGTACTACTACCCGACCACCGAGCACCACCCGCGGACCAAGGCGCTCCCCGGCGCCCAGCCGCGCCCCTCGAGCGCGATCTGATCCGATGAGCCGGCTGGTCGCCCTTCTCCCGATGAAGGGGCACAGCGAGCGCGTCCCGCGCAAGAACTTCCGCGCGATCGCGGGCAAGCCGCTGTTCCGCTGGATGCTCGACGCGCTCCTCGCCGTCCCGCGGATCGACGAGGTGGTCATCAACACCGACGCGCGCGACGAGCTCGAGGCGGCCGGTCTCACCTCGGGCGGACGGGTGCGCATCCGCGATCGCGCGCCGGAGCTCTGCGGCGACCTCGTGAGCATGAACCTCGTGCTCGCGGACGACGTGGCCGCGGTCGACGCCGACCTCTACCTGATGACGCACACCACCAACCCGCTGATCACGCGGGCGACGGTCGAGGCTGCGCTCGACGCGTTCGAGGCCTCGGACGCCGACAGCCTCTTCAGCGTCACGCGGGTCCAGACGCGCTTCTACCGGGCCGACGGGAGCGCGGTGAACCACGACCCGAACGAGCTGGTGCGCACGCAGGACCTCGAGCCGTGGTTCGAGGAGAACTCCTGCCTCTACCTCTTCACCCGCGAGAGCTTCGCCAGGACCCAGGCGCGCATCGGCGCCTCCCCGATGATGTTCGAGACGCCGCGCCTCGAGTCGGTGGACATCGACGAGCCCGACGACTGGGCCCTCGCCGAGGCGCTCCTCACCCTCCGCGCTTGAGCTGACCGCATGCTGCTGCCCTACCCCCACGAGCTCGACGACGAGCGCTACGCCGCCGATCACCCCGACGTGCCGCGCGAGCAGCTCTACGACCACTTCGTCTCGACCTGCCCGGACGACGAGGTCGACCGCTACCGCCTCGATCGCCTCGCGCCGACCCTCACCGTCATCGTCCCGGCGTACAACAGCGAGCGCTGGCTCGCCGACACCCTCGAGAGCGTGCGCCGGCAGACCTTCAAGGGCTGGGAGTGCGTGGTGGTGGACGACTGCTCCACCGACGCGACGACCTCGGTCGTGCGCCGCTTCTACCGGCGCGACCGGCGCTTCCGGCTCCTGCCCCACCGCGCCAACGGGGGCGCCTCGGCGGCGCGCAACTCGGGCCTCCGCTCGGCGCGGGGCGCGTTCGTGTGCTTCCTCGACGCCGACGACCTGCTCTCGCCGACCAGCCTCGAGAACCGCATCCGCACGCTCACCGCGGCCGAGAACCCACGGCTCGCCGGCTCCTACAGCGCGTCGGTGCGCATCGACCCCGAGACGACCAAGCCGCCGCTCGAGACGAGCGACCCGAAGCGCCGCGTCATCGACTTCGTGTCGGCGGCCGGGATGTGCCCGTTCAACATGAACCAGCCGATGTTCAAGACGTCGGTGCTGCGGCGACTCGGGGGCTTCGACGAGACGCTGAGCCAGGCGGAGGACTGGGAGTACTGGGCGCGGCTGCTGCGGCACGGCTACTACCTCGTCCCGACCGGCAAGACCGACGTCACCTACCGGGCGCGCCCGGGCAGCGTGGTGCGGGCCGAGCCGCTGACCCACCTGACCACGGGGATGGCGCTCTACAACAGCGCGCACGCGCCGTTCCCCGAGGACCGCGTCGTCGACGAGCGCGCGCCCTACGTCTACTGGCGGCCGTGGATCGAGTACAAGCGGCAGCTCGACATCGCGCAGCGCGTCTTCGAGTTCACCGGGATGGCGATCGGCGCGGGCCACCCCGCCGACGAGGCGGTCCGCGTCGCGAAGGACGCGCTCCCCGACTACCTCGGCGCGATCGCGGCCCACCGGGACCTCGCGAGCCTGCTCGAGCGCGGGCTGCGCCGCCAGCTCGGCGACGACGCGGGCGCGGTCGCGAGCCGGCAGGGCGCGCGCATGGTCGAGGAGCGCTTCCGCGAGGCGTTCCGGGAGGCCGGCGAGGCGCACGGGCCGCAGCCGACCCCCGAGCCGTTCCCCGCGCCGTGGGGACCGCGGCCGCGCGAGGAGGAGGCGATCGACGTCGTGTTCCTCCCGCACAAGGACTACCACGTGTGGAGCGTCGCGAAGCTCCTGCCGAAGCTCGACGCGGCGGGGATCCGCTACACCTTCGTCGACCTGAGCTACGCCTACCGCGACGAGCGCGCCCGCGGGAAGCTCGACGAGCTCGGGCTGCCGCGCATCCCGTACAACGCGTTCCTCCTCGGCGCCTACCGGCCGAAGATGGTCGTGTGCATGAACGACTGGGACCCGATCACGCGCCGCCTGATCGAGTGCGCCAAGACCCTCTCGATCCCGACGGTGGGGATCGTCGAGGGGATCCAGGACTACCACGACGTCGACACCGGCCGGCTGCGCGAGCCCTACCGGATCGTCGACCACGTCATCCTCCCCGGCGAGTTCGACGCGCGCTACTTCCAGGACGTCCCCGAGCGCGTCCACGTCGGCGGGGTGCCACGGATCGACGAGCTGCTCGAGGAGCCGCCCGCGCCCTTCCCCGAGGCGCCACGCGTCGTCATCAACAGCAACTTCACGTACGGCGTGCTGACCGACGAGCGCGACGCCTGGGTCCGCACCGCGGTCGCCGCGTGCCAGGCGATCGGCGTCGACTACGTCATCAGCCGCCACCCCGCGGACGAGGGCGACTTCGAGGGGTACGTCGTCGGCGAGGAGTCGATGTACGACCTGCTGCGCGGCGGCAACGTCTTCGTGAGCCGCTTCAGCTCGGGCATCCTCGAGTCGCTCGCGCTCGGCCGCCCGCCCGTCTACTACAACCCGCACGGCGAGCGGGTCGACAAGTTCACCGAGCCGAACGGCGCGTTCCCCGTCGCGCGGAGCCAGGGCGAGCTCGAGGCCGCGCTGCGCGACGCGATCGAGGAGCCGGGGCGCTTCCTCGCGCACGCGGACGACTACCTCGAGCTCCACTGCGGCGTGAGCCGGCGCGACGTGGGCGCGGCGGCGGAGCGGACGGGCGACGCGCTGCTCGCGATCTACCGCGAGGCCGAGATCCCCGACGCGTCGCAGCGCGCGCGCCTCAAGTACCTGATGGTGCAGCGCGACGAGGCGCTCCTCGGCCCGCCCGCGCCGCACGGGGCGTGGAGCGAGCGCACCATCGGCCTGGTCGGCGTGCTGCGCGGCGGAGAGGCCGCGCGCGGGCACATCGGCGAGGGCCGCCGCGAGGTGTGGGCGCGCAAGCTGCGCAAGCTCAAGAGCGATCCCAAGCGCTTCTTCGAGGACTCGGCGGTCCCGCCGCTCCGGGTCCTGAGCCGGTTCTTCAGGTAGTCAGCCGGAGCCCCCATGGTCGGCAAGAAGCTGCGGAAGCTGCGCCAGAACCCCAGGCGCTTCGCCTACGACGCGCTCCTCAAGCGGAGCCCGCGCGCGGCGGCGCGCGTGGCGCGGCGCTTCCCGGAGCTCAAGCGCCCGGCGCGGCGGCGCTTCTCGGTGGTGAGCGCCGTCTACAACGTCGAGCGCTACCTCGAGGACTACTTCCGCGCGATGGAGGCGCAGACGGTCTCGCTCGACTACATCGAGCTGATCCTCGTCGACGACGGCTCCACCGATCGCTCGGCCGAGATCATCGAGCGGTGGCGCCGTCGCTACCCGAACAGCGTCCGGTACCTCCACAAGGAGAACGGCGGCCAGGCCTCGGCGCGCAACCTCGGGCTCGAGCACGCGACCGGCGAGTGGGTCACCTTCATCGACCCGGACGACTTCGTGCACCACCGCTACTTCGAGGCGGTGGACCACTTCGCCCACGAGCACCGGCGGTTCAAGCCCGCCTTGCTCTGCTGCAAGTGGGTGTTCTTCAACGAGGCGAGCGGCGAATACAGGGACAACCACCCGCTGAACTACCGGTTCGACGAGGGCAGCCGCGTGATCGGACACCGCGATCAGGCGCTCCTCGCGCCGTCGTGCGCGACGTCGTTCTACCGCCTCGACGAGATCCGCGCCCACGGTCTGCGCTTCGACGAGCAGATGAAGCCGCACTTCGAGGACGCGCTCTTCGCCGGACGCTACCTCCTCGCGACCTTCCGCCGCCGCGTCGGCCTGGTCGCCGACGCGGTCTACTACTACCGCAAGCGCAGCGACGGCTCATCGACGCTCGACACGGCGTGGGCTGACCCGAGGCGGTTCGATCTGGTGCTCGAGCGGGGCCACCGCGCGCTGATCGCCGAGTCGATCGCGCGCTACGAGATGGTCCCGCTCGCGATCCAGCGGCTGCTGCTCTACGACCTCGTGTGGGCGATCCGACGGATCGTCGACAACGACGCCTCGGTGTGGTTCCTCGACGCCGAGCAGCGCGAGCGGTTCCTCGCGCACCTCGAGCGCATCTTCGCCCACATCGACTCGGGGACGATCGTCAGCTTCTCCCTCGCGGGGTGCTGGTTCTTCCACCGCGTCGGCATGCTCGGGCTCTTCAGGGGCGAGCCCGCCCCGTACTACGTCGCCTACGTGCGCCGCTACGACCCGGTGAAGCGGCTCGTCCAGGTCGCGTACTTCGTCAGCGGAGAGGCGCCCCTCGAGGAGGTCTTGGTCGACGGCCAAGAGGTCGTCCCCCACTTCGCCAAGCGACGCCGGCACTCGTTCCTCGGCCGGGGGTTCGTCGACGAGCGGATCCTCTGGGTGCGGCTCGAGCGCGCGAGCTCCGAGCTCTCGCTCCGGATCGCCGGCGAGGAGGCGCGGCTCCGGGTCGGCGCCGAGCAGCTCACCCGCGTCTCGCGTGGCGCCGTCGAGCGCGCCCTGACGCCAGCCCCTCCCGAGCGCGCGCCGATCGACGAGGCCCTCGTGCGCCTCGCGCAGAGCGGGCCGGTCCGCCGCCGCTTCGCGGGCGCCTGGATGCTGATGGATCGGGACACCCAGGCCGACGACAACGCCGAGCACCTCTACCGGTGGATCGCCCAGCACCGGCCCGACATCAACGCGTTCTTCGTGCTCCTGCGCTCGTCGCAGGACTGGCCGCGCCTCGAGGCCGAGGGGTTCAAGCTGGTGGCCTACGGCTCGCTGGAGCATCGGCTGCTGCTGCTGAACGCGGCCCACATCGCGTCGAGCCACCCCGACGCCTTCGTCCTGCACTTCCTCGACCATCGCAAGTTTCGTGATCAGCTCACCTACCGCTTCACCTTCCTCCAGCACGGCATCCTGCGGGACGACATCTCGGCCTGGCTCAACCGGAAGCGCATCGACCGGTTCGTGACGACGTCGCCGGCGGAGCACGCGTCGGTGGCGGCCGACCTGACCCCGTACAAGTTCTCGCCGCGCGAGGCGCGGATGGTGGGCCTGGCTCGGCACGACGCGCTCCTCACGCGGAGCGAGCCGGCCCAGCGCGTGATCCTCCTCATGCCCACGTGGCGCCAGTGGCTGGTGGGCGCGACGTCCCAGCGCTCGACCGCCCGCGAGGCCTCCCCCGAGTTCTTCGAGTCGACCTACGCGAAGGCGTGGCGCGAGGTGATCCGCAGCCCCGCGCTCCGGGATCTGGCGCGCCGGCACGGCTACCAGATCGTGTTCTTCCCCCACGCCAACATGCAGCTCTACGTCGACTGGTTCGACGCGCCGCCGTGGGTCGAGGTCCGCACCCACGCGACCGATCCGATCCTCCACAAGCTCTTCCGCCGCGCGTCGGTGCTCGTGACGGACTACTCGTCCGTGTTCTTCGAGGTCGGCCTCCTCGACAAGCCGGTGCTGTACTACCAGTTCGACTACGACGAGATGTACGGCGGCCGGCATCCGTCGCGGCCCGGCTACTTCGACTTCGAGCGCGACGGCTTCGGGCCGGTGACGCGAGACTGCGACGCCCTCCTCGAGGAGCTGGACGCGATCCTCGCGCGTGGCGCCCAGCCCGCGCCGGAGTACCTCGCCCGCATGCGCGCGGCCCTCCCGCTCCGCGACGCGCAGAACCGGGCCCGCACCGTGGCCGCGATCGAGGCGCTCGACGCGCCCGAGCCGGTCGAGGACCAGCGCGACGCGATCCGGCTGGAGATGGCCCGCGACGCGACGCGCGTGGCGGCTTGGGAGCTGGCGCTCGCTCGCTGGTCGGAGGTCGAGCGGCTCGGCCCGGAGGCCGAAGAGGTCGCCGCGCGGCTCGAGGAAGCGCGACGGCACGCCCGGGGGCCCGCCGACGCCGCGCAGGCGGCGGACTGAGGGGCGCGCGGAGGACGCGATGAGCGAGATGATCGACATCAGCACGCCAGTGGCGCCCGGGGTCACCCCGCGCTGGCCGGGGAGCCCCGAGCTGCAGTTCGTCCCCACTCTCCGGCTCGCGGACGGCGACCCCGCCGATGACACCACCCTCCGAATGAACATCCACACGGGGACGCACATCGACGCGCCGAGCCACTTCGTGCCGGGCGCTCCCACGGTGGAGCAGATCCCGCTCGGGCGGCTGGTCGGACCCTGCCGCGTGGTGAGCTTCGAGGGGCTCACGACGATCACCGCGGCCGCGCTCGAGGCGGCCGCGATCCCCGAGGGCACGACGCGGCTCCTCTGCAAGACCGACAACGAGGCGCGCTGGGCGAGCCCCGAGTTCGACGAGGGCTTCGTGGGCTTCAGCGTCGACGCCGCGGAGTGGGTGGTCGCGCGCGGGATCGGCCTGGTCGGCGTCGACTACCTGAGCGTCCAGCCGTACCACGAGAGCGACGACGTGCACCGCGTCCTCCTCGGCGCGCGCACCGTCGTGGTCGAGGGCCTGCGGCTCGGCGCGGTGCAGCCCGGCGCGTACACGCTCGTGTGCCTGCCCCTCAAGCTCCAGGGGGTCGAGGGCGCACCCGCCCGCGCGATCCTCCTTCCCGACGGCGCCCTCGGCGCGTAGATCATCGACACCCTCAGCTTTGCGGAGCACGCCATGACGCGACGGCCCAGGATCCTCATCACCGCCCCCTACTTCATGCCCGTGGTCGAGCGCTTTCGCCCGCGCTTCGAGGAGCGCGGCTTCGAGCTCGTCGTCCAGGACGTCGAGGAGCGGGCCGAGGAGGAGGACCTGTTGAAGGTGATCGGCGACATCGACGGCGTGATCTGCGGCGACGACCGCTTCACCGCGCGCGTCCTCGACGCCGCCCCGCACCTGAAGGTGATCTCCAAGTGGGGCACCGGCATCGACTCCATCGACAAGGAGGCGGCCGAGGCCCGCGGGATCGCGGTGTGCCGCACCCCCAACGCGTTCACCATCCCGGTCGCCGACACCGTGCTCGGCTACGCGCTCGCCTTCGTCCGCAACATCGCGACGATGGACGTCGCGATGAAGGGCGGGACCTGGAAGAAGATCCCCGGGCGCGCGCTGAGCGAGTGCACCGTCGGGATCATCGGGGTCGGCGACATCGGCCGCCGCGTGGCGCGCCTCTTCTCTGCGTTCGACGCGACGGTCCTCGGGACGGACATCCGCGAGATCCCCGCCGACGTGATCGAGGACTCGGGCATGGAGGTCGTCTCGCTCGAGGCGCTCCTCGCGCGGGCTGACATCGTCAGCGTCAATTGCGACCTCAACCCGACGAGCCACCACATCATCCGCGCCGAGACGCTGGCGCTGATGAAGCCGACCGCGTTCGTCATCAACGCCGCGCGCGGCCCGTGCCACCACGAGCCCGACCTCGTGAAGGCCCTCCAGGACGGGGTCATCGCGGGCGCCGCGCTCGACGTGTTCGAGGACGAGCCGCTCCCCGAGGGCAGCCCGCTGCGCGCGATGGGGAACGTCCTGCTCGCGCCGCACAACTCCAACAGCAGCCCCACCGCGTGGGAGCGGGTGCACGAGAGCACGATGAAGAACCTCTTCGACGTGCTGGAGTCGCGTGGCTGATCCGCGCGTCGCGCTCATCACCGGCGCGGCCCGGGGGATCGGCGCCGCGTGCGCGCGCGCCTTCCGCGCCGACGGCTGGCGGGTCGTCGGCCTCGACCTCGACGCCTGCCCGGACGCCGACCGATCGATCGCGGTCGACCTGGCGGACGCGGAGGCGATCGGGGTCGCCGTCGCGTCCATCGCCGCCCAGGAGGGTCGCCTCGACGCGCTGGTGAACAACGCCGCGCACCAGGTCGTCGGCGCGATCGACGCGATCTCGCTCGAGGACTGGGATCGCACGATGGCGATCAACCTCCGGGCGCCGTTCTGGCTGCTGCGCTGCGCGCTCCCGATGCTCGAGGCGAGCGGCGGCGCGGTGGTGAACGTGAGCTCGGTGCACGCCGTCGCCACCTCGGCCGAGATCAGCCCCTACGCGGCGAGCAAGGGCGGCCTCGCGACCTTCACCCGCGCGGCCGCGCTCGACCTCGCGCCCCGGGGCGTGCGCGTCAACGCGGTGCTCCCCGGCGCGGTCGACACCGAGATGCTCCGCGCGGGCTTCGCGCGCGGGCACATCGCCGAGGGCGAGGTCGAGGCCCAGCTCGCCGAGTTCGGCGCGCGTCACCCGGTCGGGCGCATCGGTCGGCCCGAGGAGATCGCGCTCGCGATCCTCCACCTCGCGGACGGCGCGCGCTCACCCTATGTCACCGGCGCGAGCCTCGTGGTGGACGGCGGGGTCACCGCGCGGCTCAGCACCGAGTAGCGTGATGATCCGCTGCGGCGCGAGCCCCTCGAGGGCGCCCCTCGCGCGGGCGGGCGCCCAGTGATCCGCGGGGTGCGCAGGCGGGTCGTGGCCCTCGTCCGCGATCGCCGCGTGCGCCGCGTCGGGGCCGCGGTGGGCCGCGCGCTGTTCGGCCTCCCCGAGGTGCCGCGGCCGCTGCTCGACCCGGCCGACGCGATGCGCGCGCTCCCGTTCGGCGGCGCCCTTGGCGACGCGATCGATGTGGGTCGGCGGGCCCGATGGCGGCGGCGCGCCGCCCACGCGGGCGATCCCACGGTGAGCGTCGTGATCGCGGCGCGTGACGCTTCCGGGACCCTCGCGGCCTCCCTGGAGAGCCTCCTCGCACAGAGCTACCCCGCGCTCGAGGTGCTCGTCGTCGACGACGCCAGCCACGACGGGACCGCCGAGGTGGCGCGCCGCCTCGCCGCGCGCGACCGCCGCGTCCGCGTGATCGAGCGGGCTCGCCCGGGCGGCGCGGCCGCGGCGCGGAACACCGGCCTCGCCCGCGCACGCGGCGACTTCGTCACGTTCCAGGACGCCGACGACCTCTCGCACCCCGACCGGATCCTGCGTCAGCTCGACGTGCTGCTCCGCAACCCGGACGCGCGCCTCGCGATGTGCCGGTACCGGCGCGTCGATCCGGCGGGGCACACCGTGGTCGTGAACGAGCGCGCCTACCGCAAGTGCATCGTCGCCATGATGTTCCCGCGCGCGGTGCACGACGCCGTGGGCTTCTTCCGCGAGGACCTGCCCGTCGGCGAGGACGCCGAGCTCTACGAGCGCATCAAGGTCGCGTTCGGCGAGGCCTCCGAGCGTCGCCTCACCGCGCCGCTCTACGAGGCCGCCTTCGACCCCGCGTCGCTCCTCTTCGGGGCCGGCGCGGTCACGCGCGACGCCCGCGGCCACGTCGTCTATCGCCAGGCGCCCGAGCACGCCGCGTCCCAGGCCCGTTGGCGCGAGGAGCACCGCGCGATGGCCCGCGGCGAGCGCCCGCTCTACGTGCCCGCCGACGACGCCTGATCCGAAGGGACGCGCGCGCGCCGGCGGATGGCGTCGACCTCGCGTGGGCCGAGGCCCAGCGACTCGAGGAAGTCGCGGTGCGCCTCCGGGGCGGCGCGCTCGAAGGCGGCGTGCCAGCGCTCCATCGCGTCGTCGTCGAGGCCCGCGTCGCGCAGGATCGCCACCCAGCCCTGCTTGTCGATCGCGCGCGCGCCGGCCAAGGCCTCGGGGCGCTCGAGGAGCCGGACGATCGCGCGCTGCTGCTCGCGGAGCGCGGCGATCTCGACGTTGAGGGACTCGAGGCGCGCGGCGAGCAGCGTGGCGGTGCGGCCCCGCGGCGCGCCGTCGAGGAGCTCGGCGATCTCGGCGAGCGAGAGCCCAACCTCGCGGTAGCGGCAGATCGCGTCGAGCCGCTGCACCGCGGCCTCGTCGTAGACCCGGTAGCCCGCGCGCGTACGACCGGACGGCCTCAGGAGACCGAGCCGGTCGTAGTAGAGGAGCGTGCTCCGCCCGAGCCCGAAGCGCCGCGCGAGCCGGCCGATGGTCCAGCTCACCTTGGCCCCGGTAGGACGAACCGACGACGCGCCGTCTCGGACGCGAGCACCTCGGGCGCGTAGTAGAGGAGCGGCCCATCGCGGCCCAGCTCGGGGCACCGCGCGAGGAGCGCGTCGAGGTGGAGGCCGGGGTGGCGGTGCATCGCGTCGTCGAGGAGGGCCAGATAGGTCCAGGTGAGGGTAGCGTGGAGCTTCTCGGGGGCGCCGAGCACGACGGTCAGCGCGCGTAGGTGCGTGAGGTAGCGCGCGAGCGCCTGCTCGAGGGGGAGGTCCAAGAGGTAGCAGAACGCGACGCGGAGGTGGGCGCGGTGACCGAAGCGGCGCGGATCGACGCGCGCAGCCTCGAACGCCGCGACGAGCGGGTCGGGGTGGGTCATGACGGCAGGCCTACGGGGTGATCCCGTAGTCGGGTCAAGCCGCGAGCGAGGGCCGCGCCGGGTCCGTGACCAGCAGGGCGTCGCGCGCCCTCAGCGCGTCGAGGAAGCGCGTCCAACCGTCGCCCCCCATCAGGCGCAGCTCCGACTCGTGGAGGCCGACGACCTGGAGGTAGTCGTCGGCGAGCTCGGGGTCGGGCACGATGGCTCCGCTCCGCATCTGGACCGTCGGCGCGAGGGGCTCGGTGAGCCGGAGGTAGTGGCCCCGGGCGAAGGCGCGCTGGCTACGGACCGCGAGGCGCGCGAACTCCTGGAGGAGGCGCACCGGCCAGACCGGCGCGTCGGCGGGGTCCTGGACGTCGTCCGCCCGCAGGCGGAAGGACAGCTCGCGCTCGAAGCGCCGTCGCAGGCCGAAGCTCACGTAGTGCCAGTGCGGCCCCTGCGCGTGCGCGTAGACCCCGACCCCCGTCAGCGGCTGCCCCGTGAACCCCGCGTAGACGAACGGCTCCTGCGCGCCGTAGAGCGAGCGCAGCGCGGGGCTGTCGACCTGAGCGGTGATGCGGATCGGGGGGAGGCGCATCTCCCCGCGGTGTACGCGACGCCCCCCGCGTGGCTTCCCTCGCGGCGCTCGCGCGATGGATCTGCGGACCAGTCGCCGTCAGCCGGCGGGCGCGCGGTAGTGCGGCTCCCAGCCGGCCTTGTCCTGGAACAGGCGCACGCACCGGATGGCCTTGGCCTCGGTGAGGAAGAAGCGGTGGTGGCGGTCCTTCGGGACGACGATGAGGTCGCCGCGCTCGACGGTCACGCGCATCCATCGGTCGTCTGCGCTCCGGATGTCGAACACGCCCTCGCCCTCGAGCACGAAGCGAACCTCGTCCTCGGTGTGGAGGTGCTCGCCGAGGAACTTCTGCTCGATCGCGTCGAGGTTCGGGGTCTCGGGGCTGAGGGAGACCTCGTCCTGGTGGACGTAGCCCTGCGCGGCCGAGAGCGCATCGAGCGGGGCCTGGTGCGCGCCGAGCTCGAGGCGCTGGTAGTGGACCCCTTGCGCGGCCAGCTCGTCGGGGCCGATGGGCGTCTCGTCGTCCAGCCAGTGCGCGCGCATGAGGGACCTCGCCTCGGTAGGTGATTCGGTGGGGCTGATTCAGCAGAGATGATTCAGCAGGGATGACTCAGTGGGTCACGCGCGGCTTGCCGTTGTCGGGGGTGCCCGGCCGCGCGGTGGGGTCGAGGCCGAGCTGGCGCATGCGCACCGCGGCCTCGAAGAGGTAGTCGTAGCACTCGGCGTGCGTCTTGGCCTCGACCCAGTCGGCCCCCCACACGTAGACGCCATGGCGCCGGACGAGCACCGCGTGGCTCTGAGGGTAGGCCTCGATCGCGCGGGCCATCGCGTCGGCGAGGTCGCACTCGTGCGCGGTGTTCTCGAGGATCGGGACGACCAGCTCGTCGTGGTACCCGACCCCGCGGATGCCCTTCATCATCTCGAGGTGCGTGACGCGGAACTCGCCCTCGTAGAGGAGCGTCGCGAGCATCGCGTTGACGCTGTGGCTGTGGAGCACCGCGCCCGCGCCGCGCGCGTTGAACGCGTTGAAGAACAGCGGCGCGCACTGGCTGAGCCGCAGCCCCTCGGCCTGGGGCCGCTCGATCACCTCGCCCGCCTCGTCGAGCACGAAGAGGTCCGCCGGCTGGAGCCGCTCCTTCATCACGCCGCTCGGCGCCATGTAGACGCGGCCGTCGACCCGCAGGCTGATGCCGCCGCCGGTCCCGCTCACCCAGCCCTGGTCGTAGAACTGACGACACAGCGCGCAGATGATCTCTCTCGGGTCGCCCTCATCCACGTCGATCGCACAAACCCTGGCTCCCGGGCCGCTCGCGCGCAAGTATCCCCGCCATGGCGCGACGCCCGCCCGACAAGCACCTGAACCTCAACGTGCGCGGGATGCGCGCGTCCGCCACCGTCTCGATCAACGAGCACAGCAACGCGCTCCTCGCCGAGGGCCGCACGATCTACAAGCTCGGCCTCGGCCAGTCGCCCTTCCCCGTCCCTGACGTGGTGGTCGAGGCGCTGCGCGCGCACGCGGCGGAGAAGGACTACCTGCCGGTGCGCGGGCTGTACGCGCTGCGGCGCGCGGTCGCGCACTACCACGAGCGCGGCGAGGGCATCGATCGCACCGCCGAGGACGTGCTCATCGGGCCGGGCAGCAAGGAGCTGATGTTCCTGCTGCAGCTCACGTTCTACGGCGAGCTCGTCATCCCGACCCCCGCGTGGGTGTCGTACGCGCCACAGGCCCAGGTGCTCGGGCGGCGCGTGCGCATGGTCGCGACCTACCCAGAGCACGGCTGGATGCTCACGCCCGACGAGCTCGAGCGGATCTGCGACGAGGACGACGAGCGCCCGCGCCTCCTCATCCTCAACTACCCGAGCAACCCGACCGGGCTGACCTTCAAGACCGACGAGCTCAAGGCGTTCGCCGCGGTCTGCCGGCGGCACAAGGTGCTGGTGCTCTCGGACGAGATCTACGCCGAGCTGCATCACAAGGGGCAGCACGTCTCCCTCGCGCGCTTCTACCCCGAGGGGACGATCATCAGCGCGGGCCTCAGCAAGTGGTGCGGCGCGGGCGGCTGGCGGCTCGGCACGTTCGTCTTCCCGCAGGAGCTCCGCTGGCTGCTCGAGGCGATGAGCGCGGTGGCGAGCGAGACCTACACGTCGACCAGCGCGCCGATCCAGCACGCCGCGGTCACCGCCTTCGAGGGCGGCGAGGCGATCGAGCAGTACCTCGACGGCTCGCGCCGCGTGCTCTCCGCCCTCGGCCGCTGGAGCGCACGCAAGCTCCGCGACGCGGGCCTCGGCTGCGCCCAGCCGGTCGGCGGCTTCTACCTCTTCGTCGACTTCCGCGAGCACGCCGAGCGCCTCGCGGCTCGCGGCGTCACGACAGGGCGCGAGCTCTGCGCGGCGCTGCTTCGCGACACCGGCGTGGCGGTCCTGCCCGGCGTCGACTTCGGCCGCGACGAATCGGAGCTCACCGCCCGCCTCGCCTACGTCGACTTCGACGGCGCGCGCGCGCTCGACGCGGTCCGCGTGATCCCGACCCAGCAGCCGCTCGACCAGAACTTCCTCAAGCGCCACTGCCGGCCGGTCGTCCGCGCGATCGAGGCGATCGCGAGCTGGGTCGCCGCTTGACGCCCGGGGCTCGGTGGGTATGCCCCGCCCATGAGCTCCGGCCACTGGTACCACGAGGTCTTCGAGGACAAGAGCGCCTTCGGCCTGCGCGTCACGCGGACGCTGCACGCGGAGCGGAGCGACTTTCAGCGCATCGAGATCTTCGAGACGCCGTTCCTCGGCCGCGTCCTCGCGCTCGACGGGATCCTGCAGACGAGCGAGGTCGACGAGCACGTCTACCACGAGATGATCGTGCACCCCGCGCTGTGCGCGGCGCCCTCCAACGCGCGCGTCCTGATCATCGGCGGCGGCGACGGCGGCACCGCGCGCGAGGTGCTCCGGCACCCGGGGGTCGAGCGCTGCGTGATGGTCGAGATCGACGCGCGAGTGGTCGAGGCGTGCAAGGCGCACCTGCCCGCGCTCGGCGGCAGCGCGTGGGACGATCCGCGGCTCGAGCTGCGCTTCGAGGACGGCGTGCGCTACGTGAAAGAGGCGGACGTCGAGCCCTTCGACGTGATCATCCTCGACGGGAGCGACCCGGTCGGGCCGTCGGAGGGCCTCTTCAACCGCGCCTTCTACGAGGGCGCGAAGCGCCTGTTGAAGCCCGACGGCCTCTTCGCCTGCCAGAGCGAGTCGCCGACCGTCTACGAGGACGTCTTCTTCGCGATCCAGCGCACGACCCGCGAGGTCTTCGGCGCGTCGCGCCCCTACTTCGGCAGCGTGCTCCTCTACGGGGCCGGGCTCTGGACGTGGACGGTCGCCGGCGCGGCCGATCCGAGCGAGCCCGAGCCGGCGCGCGTACGCGCGATCGAGGCCGGCTGCCGCTACTACAACGCCGACATCCACCGCGCGGCGTTCGCCCAGCCGAGCTTCGTGCGCCGCCGCCTCGAGGGCTGAGCTCCGTCAGTTCTCGAAGTAGTGCTCGCCCGCGAGCACGAAGTCGACGATCTCGCACGGCACGATCTCGCTCACGAGCTCCTGCGGCTGGCTCGGCTGGAGCAGCGCGCCGCCGGAGTCCGGCCCGAAGTCGGGGACATCGAGCTCCGCGAACAACAGCCCGCGCGCGTCGACCGCGTAGACGTCCTGGTAGTAGTTCACGACCTGGCGGTCGGCGGTGACGGTCTGCACGAGCTGATACCCGCCCTCGGCCTCGACGATGCGCTGGTCCGTCACGGTGACCACGTCGTAGCGGACCTCGTCGAGCCCGGCGATCTCGTCGTTGGTGCGCGTGATGCGCAGGGTCGTCGCCTCGAGCAGCTCGGCCTCGGTCATGAAGAACCGGGACGAGATCACTCCCTGGTCGCCGGGGTCGAGGCAGGCGAAGCCGATCCCGCTGACCTGGGACTGGTACTGCGGGCCCGCGAGCCCCGCCGACTCCGTGAACCCGCCCAGGCTCATGTCGAGCTGCACGAGGCAGACGCGGCTGGAGCCGGCGTTCCGCACCTGCGCAAAGACCCGGACGAGATCGTCCCGCTCCCCGTTCGCCGGGAGCGCGACGAAGTTCACGCTCTCGAGCGAGAGATTGATGCCGGAGATGACCGTCTGGATCTCCGGGAAGGCGGTGGTCTCACCCGACGCGCCGAACGTCGCGGGGCGGGTGCTGCACAGGCCAGCCTCCGACATGAGGTCCTCTCCACCGCACGCGGAGATCGCGAGAGCGAGCGCCACGACGCAAGCTCGATTGTTCCGATACCGGTTCATCTCGGGAACTAGACCATCGACCGCCGGAGGCGTCAACACAACACGGGTTGACTCGAGCCTCCCCGACGCGCCCGACGACTCCCGGCGCTACTGCGCGATCGTGACGTCGACGCGGCACCAGCTGGTGCCGAGGTGGCCGTCGCGAACCACGATCCAGACTGAGGCGGCGCCCGGCGTCTCCGGCGTGGTCCAGACGACGTCGTGATCGCCCTGCTGGGTCACGTCGCGGCCGAACGCGCCGCCGGTCGCGAACCAGTTGTAGAACGCGCTCTCCATGTTGGTCTGGAGCTCGCCGGTGAGGTTGAAGACGGGGTAGCTCTCGACCCAGTCGTCCTCGTCGTCCGAGGGCGAGAGCGTCACGTCGGCCGCGGCGCGCAGCTCGATCGGCGCGCCGTCCTCGGCCACGCAGACGCGCGGGTCGCCCGACACGCCGGGCCGCGCGCTGACGAAGCGCCCGTCGAAGGAGAAGCGCGGCGGCGGCGGCGCGGTCGTCGGGTCGGCCCGCGTGGTGATCGCGAAGCGCTTGAGGCCCTCCAGGACGAGCGCGCCGTCCTGGAAGATCTCGACGCGCGCGCGGAGCGGCACCCCGACCACCGCGATCACGCCGAGCAGCGCCTGGAGCTGGTCCTGCGACACGCCCGGCGGCAGCGGCGGAGGCTCGCCCCCCGCGCCCATCAGCGACGCGCCGAAGGCGAGCAGCGCCGCGGCGGGGAGCCGGGCCCGCCCGGGCGGCAGGCCGTCCGTCTCGAGCGCGATGAGATCCGGCCCGCCGACGTCGCACGTGTCCTCCACGTCGACGCTCGCGCCGAGGCCCGCACCGCCGAAGACCTGCGCGAGGCTCAGGCACACCGTCCAGCGCAGCTCGATCCCCGGCGCGGCGAGGAGGTTGCGCCCCCGCTCGTCGACCGCGAGGACCTCGAACATGACGTCCTGGCCGAGCTGCGACTCCGGCGCGTCCGCGCTGATCGCGAGGATGCGCTTGGTGGCCACGATCGAGATCGGGTCGAAGTCGATGTCGATGCAGCCGCCGCTGAGCAGCGCGAGCGCGACGATCAGGCCGGCGACGCGCCTCACTGGATCGCCCCCGTCACGCCGATCGTCGGGATGATCGGCAGGCCGGGCACCGGGGCGGTCGCCTGGTAGTCCCACTGGTACAGCGTGCCCTCGTTGTTCGGCGCGTTGTAGACGTTCTGGATGTCGAGGTAGACCGAGCCCTCGATCGGCCCGATCTCGAAGTCGCGATCGATCCGCAGGTCGAGCCGGGTGAACGTCGCGATGCGCTCGCCCTCGTCGACGAAGTCCACCGCGATCATCGCGTTCTCGTCGATGAACACCGGGTTGCGCGGGCTCGAGGTCGGGCGGCCGGTGGAGAGCTGGAACGCGGCGCCGAACCGCCAGCCGTCGAACGCGTAGGACGCCGCGAGGTTCAGCGTGTGCGTCTGGTCGAAGCCGAAGGGCACCCAGCGTCCGCTGTCGGTGCGGCGCTCCGAGCGGCTGAGGGTGTAGCTGAGCCAGCCGTAGAGCCCCTCCTCGATCCGACGGCGGATCATCAGCTCGAGGCCGTAGGCGCGGCCCTCCTGATCGGCGACGAAGAACTGCCGCTGCGGCTCGCCGTTGTCGTCGATCACCGTCCGGTTCGTCTGGCGGATGATGTCGAACATCTGGCTGTAGAACGCGGTGGTGCGCACCTCGATCCGCTCCGGGAACGTGACCTCGGCGCCCACCGAGCTCTGCCACGCGCGGTTGGGCGGCAGGTTCGGGCTCCCGCCCAGGCGCGCGACGTTGAACGCGGGCGGCGGCTGGGTGAAGAGCCCCGTCGCGAGCTTCAGGAGCAGCTCGGGCACCACCTGCCAGCGCACCACGAGCCGCGGGTCCGGGTAGACGTCCGAGACGTCGGCGTAGCGCATGTAGTCGAAGCGGCCGGACGCGCTGATCTCCACCGGGCCGAGGCGGATGATCTGATCGATGTAGAACGCGGCGAGCGCGCGCACGACCGCGAGGTCGAGGTCTGAGGACTGCGGGCTGAAGCGCGGCGCGGGGTACTGGCCGAGGCCGTTCGGCACGAAGGCGCTCGCGTTGATGTCGAAGACGGTGGTGTTGATGTCGAAGCCGACGTTGGTCTGGAGCCACTCGTTCCACGGGAGCTGCAGATCCGTGCGCAGACCGAAGTAGATGTTCTGGAGCCCGAACTCCAGGCCGTCCGTGCCCGGCTCGGCGTTGGAGAAGCCCGTCCCGTCGCGGCCGATCATCCCCGCGATCGTCAGGCGCGCCTGGTGCGGGAGGCGCAGCTTGATGCTCGCGATCGCGCGCTGGAAGTCCTGGCTCAGCCGGTTCTGCACGCCCTCCGATGCGACGCCGGAGCCGAAGGTGCCCGTCTGATCGAGCCGGTCGTCCGAGCCGAAGACGAACAAGCTGAGCTGCATGCGGCTGTTCACCCGGTAGTCGGCGCGCACCTGGTAGTCGGTGAACGCGATGTTGAGGCCGGGCAGCACGAGCGGGAGGAGCAGCTCGTAGTAGCTGCGGCGGAACGCGGCCGCGACCGAGCCGCGGCCGTCGTCGAACGGGACCACCACGAGGGCGCTCGCGCGGAACAGGTCGATGCTCAGCTCGCCGCGGGCGCCGTCGGTCGGGGGCGGCGCGGTGCCGAGCGCGACCACGCCGGCGCTGAACCGGCCGAAGGTCGCCGGGTAGCCCCCGGGGTAGAAGTCGAGGCGCTCGACGAGGCGCGAGCTGATGACCGCGGGGCCCGCGCCGAAGTGGTAGAGGATCGGGATCGGGAAGCCGTCGACGAGGAAGCCGGTGTTCTGGAAGGCCGCGCCGCGGACGAGGAAGAACCCGAGCCCGAACGGGCTGCGCACGACGCCGGGCAGCGTCGCCACCACGCGCAGCGGCTCGCCGAAGGTGCCGGGGACGGTCGTGAGCTCCTCGGCCCTCAGCGTCACCCGATCGGCCGCGCCCGGCTCGGGGCGCTCGACCTCGGCGGTGACGCCGAGAGGCTCCACGTCGGCCTCGAGCGACGCGAGATCGATGTCCTCGGTGCCGCTCGCGTCGGGGTCCCCCGGGCCCGATTCGCCCGCGTCCGGATCGGGCGCGCCCGCGTCCAGGTCGGGCTCCTCGCCGGGGTCCGGCGCCGGCGGGGCCGGCGGGGTCACGCGGTACCGGAAGCGGATGCGCGCGGGGATCGGCACGCCGTCGCGGGTCGCCGGCTCGAAGCGCATCCCCTGCGCGGCCTCGATCGCGAGCGCGTCCACGTCCTCGCGCAGCGGCGCGAACACCTGAGCCTCGGACACGGTGCCGTCGGGAGCGACCACCACGAGCAGCTCGACGCTCGCGTCCTCGGGGAGCGGCTCGGCGTCTTCGGGGAGGTTCAGCGGCGGCGACTCGATGAGCCGAGGCGGGGTCAGCCGCGGCGGCGCGGGCGGGCCCTCGTCCGTGCTCCCTCCATCCGGGCGCGCCACATCCGGGGGCCCGGCGTCGACGTCCTGGGCGCGCGCCACGCCCGCGCCCGTGAGCGGGAGCACCAGCAGCAGCCAGCCGAGCAGGGTCCGCACGACGCGTCCTCGGTATCACGTCTCGCGGGCGGGTGAAAAGCGTGGCCGTTTGACCGCCCGCGGCCCCCACCCCAACGTTCGTCCCGTGGACCTGCGCTTCTACCGCGACCCCAAGCTCGCGCGGACCCTGAGCCGCAGCAGCTGGGTCGTGCTCGTGGCCGCGTTCGTGCTGCTCACGCGCTTCGACGCGGGCCCCGCCGAGCCGTGGGCCCTCCTCGGGCTCGTCGCGCTGATGCTCACCCTCAACGCCCCCGTGATGTACGGCCTCTCGGTGAGCCGCGCGGACAGCGGCACCCGGGCCTACCGCGCGGTCGCGGTGCTGCTCCTCCTCCGCCTCGGCGCGACCGGCTTCGTCGTGTGGGCGGTCAGCGAGGCCTGACGCGACGGCTCGGACCGCTCCTCACACGGCTCCCCGCAGCTCGAGCAGCCACTGGATCGCCTCGTCGCGCTCGACGAACGTACGCACCGGCCAAGAGGGACGCGCCAGCCACGCGACCGCGGTCAGCGCGCCGCGCTGCACGGCGGACTCGACCACGACCGCCTGGCCCAGGATGCGCCCCTCGAGCAGCCGCTCCGCGAGCTGGTTGGTCTCGGCCGCGCGGCGGCGCTGCACCGACGTGCCCATGCCGTAGCGGCGGATGTCGACCACGAGCCCGAGGCGATCCGGCCCCTCCGCGGCGGCGCGGATGCGGCGGTCGAAGTGGTCGAAGGCCGACGCGAACCCCGCGTCCTGCGGCGCCTCCGGGATCGTCTGGATCCAGATGGGGTGCCGGCCCTCGTCCAGCCACTGCTCCTCCGGCATACGCAAATCGTACGTCCAAGCGGGCGCCGACTGATGTGCGCGGCCCCTCGGCCCCGCGCAGCGCAGCCGCTCGGAGCCCGGGCGGCGGTCAGGCGTTCGGGCCGAAGCTCGTGATGATGTAGCCGCCGGACCGCTCGTCCTTGCTCAGCTCGAGCAGGCCGCGCTGCTGCCCGTCCTCGAGGAGCTCGGTGAAGCTGCGGTAGCCGTGGAAGCGCTCGCTGAAGTTGGGACGCTTGCGCTTGAGCACCTGCTTGACCATCGAGCCCCAGAGGTGGCTGTCGCGGTCCTCGAAGAGCGCCTCCACCACGTCGAGCACGTGGTCGAGCCCCTCCTGACGCCGCTCCTCGACCTCCTCGCCGTTGGGCTCGGCCGGCTCGGCCGCGCGCGGCTTGGCCTCGGCCCGATCGCGATCGGACGACTTCGCGTCCGACTTCGCGTCCGACGACCTGGCCTCTGACGACTTCGCGTCCGACGTCTTGCCCTCCGACGTCTTCGCGTCCGAGGACTTGCTCTCCGACGACTTGGCGTCGCGGCCCTCGGGCCGCCGGCCCTTGCGCCGGCCCGGGCGCTTTCCGCCGCGCCGGCCGCGGACGAGGTCGTCGTAGTAGATGAACTCGTCGCAGTTCTCGATCAGCAGGTCGCTGCTCGAGTTCTTCACCCCGAGCCCGATCACGACCTTCGCGTTCTCGCGCAGCTTGCTCACGAGCGGGCTGAAGTCGCTGTCGCCGCTGATGATCACGAACACGTCGATGTGCTGCTTCGTGTAGCAGAGGTCGAGCGCGTCCACGACCATGCGGATGTCGGCCGAGTTCTTCCCCGAGTAGCTGACGTGGGGGATCTCGATCATCTCGAAGGCGGCCTCGTGCATCGAGCGCTTCGCGGACTTGTAGCGGTCCCAGTCGGCGTAGGCCTTCTTGACGACGACCTTGCCCTTGTCGAGCAGGCGCTCGAGGGCGAGGTCGATGTCGAAGGCCTGGTAGCGCGCGTCTCGGACGCCGATCGCGACGTTCTCGAAGTCGCAGAAGATCGCGAGGTTCGGCGTGGTCTCGTAGCGGTCGCTCAAACGTTCCTCCCGTGACCGCTCTTACGTCGCGGCCGCGCGCGCGTCAATTCTCGCGGCGCGCGTCACAGCGCGAGCAGGCGGACGATCTCGGCCGGGGTGACCTCGTGATCGCACGGCAGCCACCGGCGGGTGGCGGGCGCGCGATCGTGCAGCCGCTCCCGCGCCGCGCGGTCCATCCGCCAGAGCACGACCCGGGCCTCGGCGCCGGCCTCGATCAGGACCTCGATCGCGCGCTCGAGCCGGATGGAGGGCGCCTCCGCGTCGAGGAGGATCGCCCCGCTCGCGGCCGCGCGCCCGAGCGCGCCCTTGAGCACCGCCATCGAGGACGCCACCACCACGTCGACGTCCGAGGGCGCCGCCTCCTGCGCGGCCCGGACGAGGCTCGGCTCGTGGGAGACGATGGCCCAGAGCCGGTCGCCGGGCGCGTTCGAGGCCACCCGAATGCCGAACACCGGCGTCGCCCGCGTGTGGATCGCGCCGGTCGCGAGGTCTTCGTAGCTCTCTTCGAGGGCGGTCGCGCTCGACGGCGGCGGCAGGGTGATCGCCTCGTGCTCGCCGTGGGCGTCGGCCCGCACCCGCATGTGGCTCTCATCGACCCGAGCGACCTGCTCGCGCACCGAGGCGATGAGGTGGGCCGCGGTCGCCGGGTGCACGCGGCCGACGAGCGCGGCGTCGAACGGCCCGAGGAGGAACTGCACGAAGTCGTCCTCGCGCTCCGGGGGCGCGGTCAGCCCGGCGGCCGCGAGCGCCTGCTCCAGCGCCTCGACGAGATCGGCGGCCTCGCAGGCTTCGCGCAGGACCGCCCCTGGGGGCGGCTCGGGGTGCTCGGGTTCGCTCACCGGTGGGACGGCGAGTCTACGCGGTCGGCGAGGCGGAGGGGAAGATCGGCGCGCGCCCGCGAGCGGCGCGCCCACGCCCTGCTATGCCACCCGCCATGTCCGCTCCGTACGCGCTCTTCGCCGCCTGCGCCCCCGGCCTCGAGGGCGCCCTCGCCGAGGAGCTGACGCGCCTCGGGGGCCTGGGCGCCGAGGCCCAGCCCGGCGGGGTCGCCTTCGCCGGTCACCGCCGCGTCGTCTACCGCGCGAACCTCGAGAGCGGCCTCGCGACGCACGTGCTCCTGCGGGTCGCCCAGCTGGAGGCTCGCCGGTTCGAGGACCTGTCGCGCGGGCTCGCGGAGGTGCCCTGGGAGCGGTTCCTCTCGGCGGGTGCCGCGCGCAGCTTCAAGGTGACCGCGCGCAAGAGCCGCCTGCACCACACCGGCGCCATCGCGGAGCGCGCGGCCCGGGCGATCGCGCGGCGGCTCGGCGACACCTGCGTCGACCCGAGCCCGACCGGCGCGCCGGTGCACCTCCGCCTCGAGCACGACCGGGTCGCCGTCTCGGTCGACACCTCCGGTGAGCCGCTCCATCGACGCGGCTACCGCCTGCGCCCCGGCCCCGCGCCGCTGCGCGAGGACCTCGCTCACGCGCTGGTCCTCGCCTCGGGCTGGGATCGCCGGACGCCGCTGCTCGACCCGTTCTGCGGCGCGGGGACGATCCCGATCGAGGCGGCGTCGATCGCGCGTGGCCTCGCGCCGGGGCGGCTGCGCGGGTTCGCGTTCGAGCGCTCGCCGCTCTGCCACGCGCCGACCTGGGCGGAGGTGAAGGAGCAGGCGGCCGCCGCCGCGTCCGACGGTCCGCCGATACTCGGGAGCGATCACTCGGCCGAGGCGATCGCGGCCGCGAAGGCGAACGCCTCGGCCGCGCGGCTCGAGGGCGGGGGCCTCGGGAGCGCGGGGCTCGAGGGCGCGGTCCGCTGGGCGGTGGCCACCGTCTCCGAGGTCGACCTCGAGCCGCTGCGCGACGGCGGCGCGCTCGTCACGCACCCGCCGTTCGGCGTGCGATCGGCGCCGGGCCGCGACCTCGCGCCGCTCTACCGCGCGCTCGGCCGCCGGCTCGCGGAGCTCCCCGACTCCGTACGTGTCGGGCTGATGTGCCAGGACCGGCGGCTCGGCCTCAAGGTCGACGGCCGGCTCGAGACCGCGCTGCTGACCGACGCGGGCGGGCGCAAGGTCCGGGCGCTGGTCCGCGGCGCGCCGGCGGCGGCGCGCCGGCGGAGTAGTACGCCCGAGCGGAGGTGAACGTGAGCTGGGACGCGCTGGTCGAGCATGTGGGTCGCATCGAGACGCTGGAGGGCGTCATGGGCACGCTCGGGTGGGACGAGCAGACGATGCTGCCGCCCAAGGGCTCCGCGCTCCGCGGCGCGCAGCGCGCGCTGCTCGCCGAGCTTTCGCACGGCTGGACGACCGACCCGCGGATCGAGGGCTGGCTCGCGGAGCTCGAGGGCGCGGCCGATCCGGTCCAGCGCGCGTGCCGCCGCAACCTCGGCCGCACCTACACGCGCGAGCGGCGGGTCCCGCCGGAGCTCGTGGGCGCGATGGCGCGCGCGGAGAGCGAAGGCTTCCAGGCGTGGATCGAGGCCAAGCGCGACTCGGACTTCGCGCGGTTCGAGGGCCCGCTCACCCGCATCCTCGAGCTGTCGCTCCGGCGCGCCGAGGCGATCGACCCGCGGCGCCACCCCTACGAGGTCACCCTCGAGGCGTTCGACCCCGGCACCTCGATCGACAGCCTGCGCGACATGTTCGGCCGCCTCCGCGACGGCCTCGGCCCGCTCCTCGACGCGATCGCGGCGCGCCCTCAGGTCGAGCCGATCGAGGACGAGATCGACCCCGCCGCCCAGGAAGCGCTGCACCGCGACGTCGCGCGCGCGCTCGGGTACGACTTCGACGGCGGTCGCCTCGACCGCTCGGTGCACCCCTTCACCTCCGGCCACGGCCCGGGCGACGTCCGCATCACCACGCGCATCGAGCCGCGCGACCTGCTCTCCGGCCTCGGCGGGACGATCCACGAGGTGGGCCACGGGCTCTACGAGCAGGGCCTGCCCCACGCGCACGCGGGCACCACGGTCGCCAAGCCGGCGAGCTACGGGCTGCACGAGTCGCAGTCGCGCTTCTGGGAGAACTTCATCGGCCGCTCGCGTCCGTTCTGCGGGTGGCTCGCGGGCCGCGCGCGCGAGCTGCTGCCCGGCGCCGACCTGAGCGCCGAGCGCCTGTTCCGCGCGTCCAACCGGGTCGAGCGCGGCCTCATCCGGGTGCACGCCGACGAGGTCACCTACAACCTGCACATCGTCGTGCGCTTCGAGATCGAGCTCGCGCTCTTCGAGGGTCGGCTGTCGGTGAAGGAGCTGCCCGAGGCGTGGAACGCGCGCTACGAGGAGTACCTCGGCGTCTGCCCGCCCGACGACGCGCGCGGCGTGCTCCAGGACGTCCACTGGGGCTCGGGCGCGTTCGGCTACTTCCCGAGCTACACGCTCGGCAACCTCTACGCCGCGAGCCTCGGGCGCGCGCTCGAGGAGGAGCGCCCCACGCTCTGGGACGACGTCGGCGACGGCCGCTTCGGCGAGGTGCTCGCGTTCCTGCGCGATCGCGTGCACCAGCACGGCCACCTCGACGAGACCCCCGAGCGCATGAAGGCCGCGGTCGGCGAGCGGGATCACGTCGAGGACCTGCTGAGCTACCTCTGGCAGCGCGCCGCCGAGGTCTACGGCGTCGAGCGAGGGTAGTGAGAGGCGCGGCAACGCCGCGGCCTCGTACACGTGCTCGCGCACGTCCCCGTACGTCCTCGTCAACGTGCGCGGATCTCGTAGACGTCCGCGTGCCCGCTCGCGTCGCGTGGAGGGACCGGGAACTACCCCCTCAGGCCGTGACGGCGCAGGAGCTTGTGCAGGTAGCTCCGGTTCATCCGCGCGCGGCGGGCGGCCTCCGCGACCTGGTCATCGCACGCGCCGAGGAGCGCGGCGAGGTAGCGGCGCTCGAAGTCGGCCAGCGCCACGCGCCGCGCCTCGTCGTAGGTCAGCTCCGGGTCGATCGGGTCCGTCGGCGCCTCCACCGCGCCCGGCAAGACCGGGGCCTCGAGGTGGGCCGCCCGCTCGAGGAAGTTGCGGAGCTGGCGCACGTTGCCCGGCCAGCTCGAGCGCGCGAGCTGCGCGAGGAGGTCCTCCGTCAGCAGCTCCACCGCGTCGTCGCCGCCCGTCCGCCGGAGCAGGGCCGACGCGAGCACCGGCAGGTCCTCGAGGCGCTCGCGCAGCGGTGGCAGGCGCACCTCGATCACCGCGAGCCGGTAGTAGAGGTCCTCACGGAAGCGACCGGTGTTCACCTCGGCGCGGAGGTCGCGGTGGGTCGCCGCGACGATCCGCACGTCGACCTCGCGCTCCTCGCCCGAGCCCACGCGCCGCACCGACCGCGCCTCCAGCGCACGCAGCAGCCGCGACTGGAGCTCGAGCGGCAGCTCGCCGATCTCGTCGAGGAACAGCGTCCCGCCGTGGGCCAGCTCGAACGCGCCGGCGCGCTCCTGGTGCGCGTCGGTGAACGCCCCGCGCTCGTGACCGAACAGCTCGCTCTCCACCAGCGTGCGGCTCAGCGCGCCGCAGTCCACCACCACGAACGGCCCGTCGGTCCGGTCGCTCGTCTCGTGCAGCGCGCGCGCCGCCTCCTCCTTGCCCGTGCCGGTCTCGCCCGCGAGCAGCACCGTCGAGTCGCCCCGGGCGGCCCGCTCGAGCTGGGCGAAGAGCACCCGCATCGGCAAGCTGCGCCCGACCATGTCGCCGAAGCGTGAGCGCGCGCTGATGCGCCGCGGCCGCGCCTCGCCCGGGGTCAGCGCGATCGTCGTCTCGCCGATCCGGAACACGCTCTCGGTCCGCAGGTAGGCCTCCACGACCGGCACCCCGTCGACGAAGGTCCCGTTGGTGCTCGACAGGTCGCGGATGCGCAGCCCGCGGTCGTCGAGGAGCAGCTCGCAGTGGAACCGCGACACCGTCGCGTCGCCGAGCACCACGTCGTTCGTCGGCGCGCTGCCGAGGCTCGCGCTCGGAGCGACCAGCCACGCGCGCTTGCCCGCGTCGGGCCCGTCGATCACGTCGAGGCGCACCGCGCTCACGTCCTGGTCGAGGAGCAGCGGGGCCCGACCGAACCCCGGCACCGCGCGCTCGGTCTCGGCGCCCCTCACGCGTTCCCCCAGAGCGCGAGGAAGAAGCCGAGGAGGAACAGGCCGGTCGCGCCGAGGCCGAGCAGCGCGCGGCTCCTCATCCAGTCGCGGTCGCGGCTTCGCAGGGTGCGTGGGGTCATGGCGGTCGCGGGCTCCTCGGGCGTCGGGGGGGGTTCGGTCTCGGCGGTGCGCGCGTCGACGTGGGTGCAGAGCCAGTCGGCGACCCGCGCGGGATCGGACGGCGCTGTCCCCTCAGCCAGGTCGTCGAGGTACGCCTCGAGCGCCTCGGCGAGGGCGAGCGCGGTCGGGAACCGGCGAAGCGGCTCCTCCTCGAGCGCGCGCGCCACGATCGCGGCGAGCGCGTCGGGGCACTCCGGGCGTCGAGCCTGGATGGGCGGCACGTCGGCGGTGAGGACTGCGGTGACCACGTCGAGGTGCGACTCGCGGCGGAAGAGCCGCTCCCCCGCGAGCGTCTCCCACAGGATCACGCCGAGGCCCCAGACGTCGGAGCGCCGATCGAGCGGCAGCTCCTCGATCTGCTCGGGCGACATGTAGGCGAGCTTGCCCTTGAGGATCCCCTCGGCCGTCGACGCGAGCCGTCCGCGCGCTCGCGCGACCCCGAAGTCGACGACCTTGGCGACCCCGTCGTACGACAAGACGACGTTCTGCGGAGAGACATCTCGGTGCACCACGCCGAGCCGGCGGCCGCGGTCGTCGGTCAGCTCGTGGGCCGCGTGGAGACCGCGCGCGGCCTGGGCGACGATCCGCGCCGCCAGCCAGAGGGGGAGCCGGCCGCGCTGGGCGAGGACGGTCGCGAGGCTCGCGCCGCGCAGCTCGTCCATCACCAGGTAGAGCAGGTCGCCCTGCCGCCCGAAGTCGTGGACCCGGCAGACGTGGGGGTCGTCGATCCGGGCCGCGACGGAGGCCTCGTCGTAGAACATCCGCGTCAGCTCGGGGTCGTCCGCGAGGTGCGGGTGCATCAGCTTGATCGCGCGCCGGGTCCCATCCGGCGCGATCGCTGCGTGGACCACCCCCATCCCGCCGCGGCCCAGGCGCTCACCGAGGACGTAGCCCGCCACCTCGCGGCCCTCGAGCTGCAGGCGGAGGTCATCGCGCGGGGCCGCGGGGGCGGCCAGGGCCATCGGGTGGGCGAGCGCGGGGTGCATGTCCTCGGGTACTACAAGAAGCGTGCGCAGCTCTGTTCGAGGCGGGATCGCGCCCTGGAAGGCCTTTCGACCCCGGCTCCGGAGCGGCGTGCGCTAGGATCGCCCCGTGAACCGGAGACGATTGACCCTAGTCCTGGCCGCGGCCTGCGCCGGCAGCCTGGCCCTCGCCGCCGTCGCCGCCCCGGGCGGCGCCCAGCCGCCCGCCGCCGAGGACCAGACCTGGCGCGAGCGCGCGGCCGAGGGCGAGATCCCGTGCAACGAGCAGGTCCCCCAGGACTTCCTCGTGCGCGCGAGCTGGTCGACGCGGGCCTACATGGAGCGCGACGAGATCCGCGAGCGGCGCGAGGTGCACCAGCGGGCGATCCGCTTCCGCACCGAGAACTACGGCTTCTTCGAGGGCTTCGGCCTTCCGGCGTGGAACTCCACCCGCCCGCTCGACAACGCGGTGGGCCTGCGCCTCTTCGACCGCCCCATCCGCCTCAACCGGCGGGTCGTCGACGCCGCGCGCTGCGTCGAGCAGGAGATCGCGCGGACCTGCACCGACGACTACCAGCCCGGCCGCCTCAGCGGCATCCGGGACCGGAACACCTACCACAACGGCGAGGTGTCCAATCACGTCTACGGCATCGCGATCGACCTCGACCCACGCGAGAACACCTGCTGCAACTGCGTGAAGGAGTGGCGCCTCCACCCGCTCTGCCAGGCAACCCCCGAGTCGATCTTCGAGCGCATGATCATGCCGCGCTGCTGGGTCGAGGGCTTCGAGAAGTACGGCTTCTACTGGCTCGGCCACGACCGCCTAATGGACACGATGCACTTCGAGTTCCTCGGCGACCCCGAGCACATCCTGCAGTCGTCGGGGCCGCCCCCGCACATGAGCGATCCGCGCGGGCCGTCCGCCGACTGAGGTCCGCCGACCGAGGTCCGCCGACCGAGGTCCGCCGATTGAGGTCCGCCGATTGAGGTCCGCCGACTGAGGTCCGCCGATTGAGGCCGACCGGACCGAGGCCACACGCCCCTCAGGAGCGGTTCGCCTCGTCCTTGCGGCGAGCGTGCTCCATCAGCGCGAGCTGCGCGCCGATCGACTCGCCCTCCACGACCACGTCGAGCTCACGGAGCGTGAAGCGCCCGTCCTCCCAGTCGAGGATCTCGAGGATGCGCTCGAGCAGCGACGACGGCCCGGGCGCGTCCTCGATCTCGGCCGCGACGATCACCCCGCCGCGGAGCCCGATGTGCGCGAGGCGGTGCCGGTGCTGCACGCTGATCCAGCCCGTGCGCCGCTCCGCCTCGGAGAACGCGAGCAGGCTCGCGATCGAGACCTGACGCAGATCGCCGCTCATCGACGTCGCCTCCTCGGCGTCGCCGATGCCCTCCCAGCGGTTGCGCATCACGACCCGCGTCACCCGCGCGACCAGCTCGTCGGCGGCGACCGGCTTGGCGAGGTAGTCGTCCACCCCGAGCTCGTAGCCGCGGATGCGATCCTGCTCGGAGGCGAGCGTGCTCATGAAGACGACCGGCACGCGCGCGGTCGAATCGCGCGCGCGCAGCAGGCGCAGGAGCTGCCAGCCGTCCATCACGGGCATGTTCACGTCGGTCAGCACCACGTCGGGCGGCGCGCGCATCGCCTTGCCGAGCGCGTCGAGCCCGTGCTCCGCCTCCGTCACCCGGTGCCCGAGGCCCGCGAGCGCCCCGCGGACGACCGCGCGCCAGGTCGACGAGTCGTCCACCACCAGCGCGTGGATCGGCTCGGGCCGCTCGTGCTCACCGGAGCCGACCGAGTCCGCGAGGAACGACGCGATGCGCTCCGCGAGCCACGCGACCTCCTCGGCGGTGAAGCGCATCCCCATCCCGGGCGCCTTGCCCTCCGCCTCGGCGCGCGCCGGGTCGACCACGTAGGCGACCTCGGCCGCGAGCTTGGCCGGCGGCCCGCCGTCCGGCAGCTCGAGCGAGAGCAGGACCTGCGACCCCTTCGGGAGCTGCCGGGGCGCGGTCACGAAGAGCCCGCCCTTGCTCACGTCCTCCGTGTACGCGGTGACGAGCTCGTCCACCGAGCGGAAGCGCACCCGGATGCGCGCCGCGAAGCGCGCCGAGCGGCGTCGGTCGGGGTCGTCTCCAGGCATGGGGGGGCGATTCTGCCACGGCCCGCGCCGTGTGCGGCATTCGTGACCCGAGCGCGGGGGAGGCGGCGAGCGCTGGCGCGGTAGCCGAGGGGCCGTGATCGCGCGCTACGACCACTCGAGGACGATCTTGCCGAACGTCTCGTTGCGCTCCATTCGCTCGTGGGCGGCCTGGATCTCGCTCATCGGCAGCACGTCGTCCACCACGGGCGCGAGCCCGCCGCCCGGCGCGAACGCGGGCACGACCTCGCGGGTGAACCGCTGCGCGAGGGCCGCCTTCTCCTCGAGCGGCCGCGCGCGCAGCACCGACCCGCGCACCGTGAGCCGCCGCCGCAGGAGCGCGCCGAGGGGCAGCTCCGCGCTGCGGCCGCCCATCAGGCCGATCACCACCATCCGACCGCGATCGGCGAGCGCCTCGAGGTTCTCTTCGAGGTACGGCCCCCCCACCACGTCGAGCAGCACGTCCGCGCCGCGGCCGGCGGTGAGCGCGCGCGTCGCCTCCGCGAAGCGACCGTCGGTCACGTGGAGCGCGTCGGCCAGCCCCAGCTCCGCGCACCGCTCGAGCTTCGCCTCGGTGCGCGAGGTGCCGATCACCTGAGCCCCCGCGCGCCGCGCGAGCTGGAGCGCGGCCGTCCCCACCCCGCTCGCGACCGCGTGGACGAGCAGCGCCTCGCCCGCCACCAGGCCCGCCTGCGCGAAGATCGCGTCGAACGCGGTGAGGAACGCCTCGGGGATCGCCGCCGCGTGGGTCAGCGCGAGGTCCTCGGGCACCGGCAGCGCCTCGCGCTCGTGCACCGTCAGGTGGGTGGCCATCGCGCCGCCGCCGACGATGCCCATCACCCGGTCGCCCGCCTTCCAGCGCGTGACCCGGCTGCCGACCGCGGCGACCTTGCCCGCGTACTCGAGCCCCGGCACGTCCGCCGGGTAACCGGGCGGCGCGGGATAGGCGCCGCGCCGTTGCAGCAGATCGGCGCGGTTGAGCCCCGCGGCGGCGACCTCGACGAGGATCTCGCCGGGCCCTGGGTCGTCGACCGGCACGCGATCGATCTTGAGGACCTCCGGTCCGCCAGGCTTCTCGATCCGAACCGCGCGCGCGATGGGCATGGGCCGAGCATCGCACGCCACGCCGCGGCGACGTAGGATCGCCCGCCATGACCTCCCCCGACTCCCCCGCGAGCGCGCCGACCCCGCCGAAGCCGAACAAGGCGCTCAACGCGATCGTCCTGGTCGTGGCCGCGATCGGCCTCGCGTTCAGCGGCTGGTGGATGTTCCTGCGCCCGACCCCGGTCGTCACCGTGCGCGAGTCGCACCAGACCTCCGGCTCGATGATCGTCGAAGGCACCGTCCCGCCGCCGCTCAACGAGGCGACGCTCGCCCTGCGCGCCCTCGAGCGCGGCGACACCGTGATGTCGATGTTCCAGCTCCGGGACGACACCGGCCTCCTCGACGTCTACTTCGACCCGGCCCGCCTCTCGATGCCCTCCGAGGGGCAGCGCCTCCGCGTCACCGGCCACCGCGCGGAGGCGACCGGCGCCGACTGGCACGGCGTCCGCCCCTTCGTCGCGAACGAGCTCGAGCGGCTCGAGTAGGCCGCGCGCTCAGCGCGGGCGGAGGACGACCGCGGCGCGGCCGGGGAGGCGAACGGTGAGCACGCCGCCCGGGCCCGCCTCCCAGGGCGCGTCGGCCGCCCCGAGGGCGTCGTCGACGAGCGCGCCCGGCGCGAACCCGGTGGGGAACGTCGCGGTCGACTCCTCGAGCGCCGCGTTGAGCACGACGACGACGCGGTCGCCCTCGTGCTCACGCTCGTAGGCGAGCATCCCCGCGTCCGGCCCGTCGGGCTCGAAGCCGCCCGACTCGGCCGCGTAACGCACGGTGAGCGTGCCGTAGCGCAGCGCGGGCGAGCTCGCGCGGATGGCGGCGAGCCGCGCGATGTGGCGAAAGGTCGCGCCGTCCTCACCGAAGTCGGACTCGAGCCAGAGCGGCTCACGCGCCTCGTGGTGCGACCGGCCGTCGAGATCCTGCTCGGTGCCGTAGTAGACGCTCGGGATCGCGTCGACGGTGAACACCACGGTGAGCGCGACCTGCACCGCGAAGGGATCGTCGAGCTCGCCGCGGACGCGCCACACGTCGTGGTTGTCGGCGAAGGCGACGCGCGCCTGCCACGGGTCGAGGCCGACCCCCATCGGCTGCGGTGACGCGGGGAACAGCGCGCGGTGGCCGCCGAGCGCGCCGACCGCGTCGACTGGCGGCCCGCCCGCGAGGATCACGCCGTCGATCAGCTCGACCTTGAGGTCGAAGGCGAAGGCCGCGTCGAGCTGACCGACGTCGCTGTAGCGCGCGAGCTCGGCCGCGCTCGCGGTGAAGACCTCGCCCAGCAACAAGAAACGCTCCTTGCCCTCGGCCGCGAGCCGCTCGCGCAGCCCCGTGCAGAAGCGCTCCCAGAACGCGGCCGGGGCGTGGGGCACCGCGTCGACGCGGAACCCGTCGACGTCGGTGTCGAGGACCCAGCGGACGTGCGTCTCGATCAGCGCCTCCACCGTGGCCGGGTTCTCCGTGTCGAGGTCGCGCAGCCCGGTGGGGAAGTCGCCGAGCTCCTTCTGCCGCGGGTCGCTCAGGTCGCCGAAGCCGCGCCGGTGGAAGTCCTCCGGCCCGAGCCGCGTCGGGACTCCGTCCCGCCACATCCGCGGGGTGTGGCTGAAGAGCAGCGGCGCGTCGTAGGGCCCGTCCTCGGAGAACGGCGGCTCGAGCTCGCTCGGGTCGACCTCTCCGTCGCCGTCGAGGTCGTAGGCGAACACCCGCCCCGCGTGGTTCGGGACGACGTCGAGGATCACGAGCATGCCGCGCGCGTGCGCCTCGCGCACCAGCAGTCGCAGCTCGTCGAGGTCGCCGAAGCGCGGGTTGGCCTCGGTGAAGTCGGCCGGCCAGTAGCCGTGGTAGCCGTCCTCGAGGTCGCCGGTCGAGACGTTGCGGTACGGCGGCGAGAGCCACAGCGCGCTCACCCCGAGGCGCTCGAGGTAGTCGAGGCGTCGCCGGATGCCCGCCCAGTCCCCACCCTGATGGCGCGCGAGATCGTCCGGCACCACGCCGACGCCATCGAGCGTGTTGTTCGTTGGTTCGCCGTCGTCGAAGCGGTCGACGACGATCTGGTAGACGACGTGATCGCGCCAGTCCTCCACGTGCGTCGCGACCGGCCCGTCGGGCAGCGGCGGCCCGCAGGCGGCCGCGAGCGGGAGCAGCAGGATCCACGCGCGCGCCACGCCTCATCAGTAGCACCGCCGCCGCCCCTTGGCGCGTCGGAGCGCTTGTGGCGGGTGGTCCCAGGGGGCACCCTTCGCGGCGGTGCGACTCGGCGTGAACTACCCCTGGGTGACCTGCGGCCACGACCTCGGCCCGCGCCCCCCTGCCTGGGCCGGCGCGCCGCCGACCGACTTCGCGGCGGTGGAGCGTGAGCTGACCGGCCTGCGCGCGGACGGGGTGGATTGCGCCCGCTTCTGGATCTTCGGCGGCGGCGTCAACCTCCCGGTAGGCGCGCGCCCCGAGGAGGTCGCGGTGCGCGAGCCGTGGCTCGACCGGTTCCCCGCCTGGCGCCGCCTCTTCGTCGCGCGCCGCGCCGAGGTGCCCGCGCGCTGGCGGCTCACCCGCGCGCTCCCCGACGTGCCGCGCGGCTTCCTCGACGACCTCGAGCGCCTGCTGCAGGCGTGCCGCGCGAGCGGGGTCCGCCTCTGGCCGTCGCTCGTGAGCTTCGAGCTGTTTCTCCCGATCGACGATCAGGTGGGCGGCGTCACGAGCCGGGGGCGCGCCGACTTCGCGCTCGGGGCCAACGCGGCCGCGTTCCTCGACGCAACCCTCGAGCCGATGCTCGAGGTCTGTGAGGCCTACCGCGACGCGGTGGAGGTGTTCGAGCTGGCCAACGAGCCGGGCTGGTGCCTCGTGCCGAGCTGGGAGCGGCGGCGCTGGGGGACGCACCCGGCGTGGGTCGAGCCCGAGGCGCTCGCGGATTGGCTCGTCGAGGGCGCGCGGCGGGTCGCGCGGCGCGGGCTGATCGCGTCGGTCGGCTTCCTGCACGCCGATCCGCCGTGGCTGCCGCCGTCCGCGAAGATGACGCTCCGCCGCCTCGCCGAGCGCGGCGCGTACCGACACCAGGTTCACCACTACCCGAGCGTGACCAAGGTCGCTCGGTTGCCCGACGCCGCCGACGCGCTCTGTCGCCCGTGCTGGGTCGGCGAGATCGCGACGTCGCGCCACGGCCGCTGGGACGAGCTCTCGACCGAGGACGACCCGCGCGGCTACCTCGCCGGTCGCCTCGCGCTCGCGGAGGCGCGGGGCTACGAGGGCGCGCTGCTCTGGGCCCACGCCGCGACCGACCCGCACGTGCGCTGGGACGCGGAGACGCGCGGCCAGGTGCGTCGCTTCGCGGAAGCGAGGGCCGCGTGAGCCTGTCCGATCACTGGGCGGTCACGCCGGAGGGCGACGGCCGGTTCCGCGTCACGCTGCGCGAGGACTGGTACCAGGGCCGCGGCGTCTACGGCGGGCTCGTCTCGGCGATCCTCGCGCGGGCGATGGGCGCGACGCTCGCCGACGGACGACCGCTCCGTACGGTGCACGTCGCCTTCACCGCGCCCGCCACCGCCGGCCCGGCCGAGGTCCAGGTCGAGCGGGTCCGCGTCGGGCGCTCGGTCGCGGTCCTCACCGCGCGCCTCGCCCGCGACGGCGTGGTCATCGCCTCGGCCCAGGCCACCTTCGCGCGCTCGCGCCCGATCCTCTTCGCGTTCGACGCCCCCTCCGCCCCCGCGCTCGCCCCCGTAGAGGCCGCGGTCGACGGCCCCGAGCCGCTCTACATCCCTGCGTTCTGCCGCTTCTTCGAGTTCCGCCAGACGGAGGGTCCGACCTCGTTCTCCGGCGGCGCCGACGCCCACCTCGGCGGATGGTGCCGCCCCCGCGCGCCGACCCGCCTCGGCCCGGAGCTCGTCCTCGCCCTCCTCGACGCCTGGGCCCCGGCCGCGCTGTGCCGCCGCGAGGGCTGGGCCCCGGCGGCCTCGGTCGACCTCAGCGCGGACCTCCCGGCCGCCTACCCCGACGTCGACGCGGAGACCTTCTTCGCCTACGTCGCCGACAGCACCGCCGCGCGCGACGGCTACGCGGACGAGCGCGCCTCGCTCTACGCCCCGGACGGCACCTGGCTAGGCTCCACCCGCCAGCTCATCGCCCTGTTCGACCCGTAGGCTCCCGCAACGCCGCTTTCACATACACGCCCTCGTGCACGTGCACGCCCCCCCTGCACTTCCTCGCACCCGCCTCCCGGTGCCTCGAGCCGTCAGCCACCTAGCCCGCACGACTTCTTACGCGTCCCCGCGCCGTCTCGAGGCGTCACCCTCGGCGCATCCACCCGCCCCGACCTCCCAGCCGCCGCTCCTCCCGGCTTTCATCCAGAGCACCAGGCCCGCCAGCGGCGAGAGAAGACCGATCAGGCCAGCACCCCGTCGAGCGCGCCGCCCGCGCTGTACGCCGCGTCGCCGAACACGTCACTCTCGATCCCGTAGGCCTGCTGCAGCGCGACGAGCAGCCGGTTGTGCGCGGGCATATCGGCCTGCCGGAAGGGATCCGCGTAGCGCCGGATGCCCGACTGGAGCTTGCCGCCCGCGTTCCCGAACAGCACGAAGGGGAGCCGCGTGAGGTAGTGGTGCGGGTTGCCGTTCTCGCTCGTGAAGAGGACCGCGGTGGAGTCGAGCAGGGTCCCGTCGCCGTCCGGGATGCCCTCGAGCTGGCGAAGCAGGTAGGCGATCTCCTCCATGTGCCAACGGACGCGCCGGTTCCAGAGCCGCGTGTTCTCGGTCGCGACCGGGTCGCTGGGATCGACCGCTGGCTGGGTGCGGACGCCCACCGCGTGACCGAGGTTGTGCCCCACGTTGTCGTCGCCCAGCCACGGGAAGCTCATGTAGTGGGCGGCCGAGCTGTACTGGAGGGTGGCGACGCGCGTGAGGTCGCAGGCGAACGCGGCGACGATGTTGTCGATCTGCGCGCGTGAGATCGCGGGGGCGTCGTCCCACCGGTTGCCGATCCCCTCCGGCCGCGCGCCCGGCGCGCACGCGGGCGCGCTGGAGCGGACGCGCTGCTCGAGCTCCTGGATGAACGTGGCGTGGCGGTCGAGGCGGTCCCGATCCACCGAGCCGACGCGCCCGCGCACCCGGGCGAGCTGATCCCGCACCGCGTCCATCACGGTGATCCGCCGCGCGCGCGCGCGCTCCCGCTCGGCGGCGTCGGCGTTCACGTCGCCGAACAGCCGGTCGAAGGCGACCGCCGGGTCGTCCGTCGGCGACACGGGGTCGGCGGGGCCGCGGTAGACCATGCGCGTCCGCACCTCGCTGCCCGCGTCGCTCGCCCGGACCCCGAGCTCCAGCGACGCGAAGCGCGTGCTGCCGCGCACCCGCTGCGCGATCACCTGGTCGACGGTGACGCCGTCGCCCCAGCCCGCCCGCGCGCCCCCGCCTCCGGTGTGCACGCCGGTGTTCTGGAGGCGCCGCCCCGACAGCAGCGAGCCCATGCCCGTCTGGTGCATCTCCCCGTCGCTGTCGAGCGCGGACTGGAGCTTGATTCCGTCGAGGACGAGCGCGCGGTCCTGGAACTCCGCGACCGGCTCGAGGTTGGTCCCCATGAAGCTCCCGCCCGGCGCCGGGAAGAAGCTGTCCTGGTGAACCCCATTTCCTTTGAAGATCACCACCAGGCGCCGGACGCGGCCGTCCACCAGCCCGTCGACCTCGTCCGCGAGCCCACGCCCGCGCATCGCCTCGAGCAGCGGCAGCGAGAGGGCCACGCCGCCCGCGCCGCGGAGGATCGCTCGTCGACTCAGTCGCTTCATTGCTCGTCTCCCTCATCGCGCGCCGCGCGCATCAGCCGAATCCCAGGTCCCGTCGCGATCGCGGTGAGCAGCGCCTCGAAGTCGCCCGCGCTCTCACGGAACGCCTGCCGCGCGAGGTAGCGCGTGCGCGCGTCGTGCGCGGTGGTCGGGCGATTCAGCCCGTAGCGGACCCACTGGTCGGCCACGCAGTCGCGCACCTGATCGGAGCGCGAGAGCTGCTGGGTCAGCTCGACCGCGCTCACGTAGTCTCCGTCCACCTCCGGCCCCAGCCGCCGGAGCTCGGCCGCGGTGTCGATCGCGCGGCCGCTCGAGGTCTCGGTCGCGAAGCGGCCGTAGGCGTCGTAGCCGCCGAACAGGTAGCCGATCGGGTTGAACTGCCGGTGGCACGAGGCGCACGGCTCCTCACCGGTGCGGACCTCGAAGCGCTCACGGCTCGTGCTGTCCGGCGACACCGGCGGCGGCGAGAGATCCACGTCGGCCGGAGGCGCCGGCGGATCGACGCAGAGGAACCGCTCCATCACGAAGACGCCGCGCGCGATCGGCGAGTCCTGATCCGCGTAGGCGAGCTTGGCCATCATCGCGGGGTGAGTGAGCAGGCCGGCGCGCTCGCCCTCGGGGAACGCGTAGTCGCCGAGCGCCTCCCCGGTCGGCTCGAGGCCGTAGAGCGGCGCGAGGTCCGAGGTGAGCGTCATGTCGGAGCTGGTGAGGAGCGCCTCGAGCCCGAGGGGGAGCCGCGCCGCGATGTGGGCGTCGAGGCTGCGGCGCCAGCTCGGCCCCATCCCGTCGAACTGGTCCCCCGCCTCGCCCGCCTTCTCGAGGACGTCGATCGCGTCGAGCGCGAGCCACTGGCCGTGGAAGGACGAGACGGTGCGCCCGAAGCGCGGGTCCGCGATCATCCGGCGGACCTCCGCCGCGACGACCGCGTCGTCGAGCAGCTCGCCGCTCTCCGCGAGGTCGAGCAGCGCCTCGTCTGGCCCGGACGCCCAGAGGAGGAACGAGAGGCGGGACGCGAGGGTGAAGGCGTCCACCGCGGCGAGGCCGTCTGCGTCCGGCGGCTCGGTCGCGCCCTCGATGCGATAGAGGAACTGCGGCGACAGCAGCACGACCTCGACCAGGAGCCGCAGGCCCTCGACCGGATCGCCCGCCCCGGTGACCACGGCCGCGAAGGCCTCGCGCTCTTCGCGCGGGACCTCGCCCCGGAACGCGCGCCGCAGGAACGGGCGCAGCGCCTCGGCGGTGCAGCCCTCGAGGCAGCCAACGCGCGCCTCGAGCTCCTCCGGGCTCATCTCGGCCGCGATCCGACCCGCGGCCTCGACCCGCAGCTCCTCGGAGAGCGCGGTCGCGACGTGCTCGTGCGCGTTGTTGATGAAGTGGTCGGCCCGGTTCTCGGCCGGCAAGGCGACCTCGGCCTCGACCCCGAGGAGGTCGGCGATCGCGTACTCGTACTGCGCGGTGGTGAGGAGGGCGGCGGGCGCCCACGCCGTGTCGTCGGGGGCGTCCTCGCGCACCTCCCCGCTCGGCCCGCCGCCGCCGGGGTCGGCTCGACCACCCGGCTCGCTCACCACGCCGGTGCACGCGAGCCCGAAGAGACCGACGAGCGAGATCGCGAGGCGGGCGGTCGTTCCTTGCATGCCGAGACGATACGGAAGCGCGACCTCCGAAGCTGTCACCGCGTCTGCGTCGATCCTTGCCAGCCTGCGGGGGCGACGGCACGATGACCCGACGCGCCGCATGGATGGGATGGCCGCATACCGAGCGTCGAGCGCCGGAGATTTTCGCCCCCTCTTCGCGCTCATGCGGGGCCTGGAGGACGCCGGGGACGAGGCGAGCCCCTGGCGCACGGTGCTCCGTACACGCGCAAGCCTCGTCGACCCGAGCGAGGCGCCGATCGGGTCGGACCCGCGGAGCTGGCGGGCCCTCGCGGGGACGCCGAGGCTTCACGGCCTGGCCCGCACCGACCTCGTCGTGCGCTCGGTCTTCCGGCTCGACCGAGCGTCGCTGGCCGAGGCCGCGCGGCCGGACGGAGCGGCCGATCCGCTCGACGCGCTGCACGCGCGCGCGTGGCTGCGGGCGTTCGACGGAGACCACACGCAGGCGATCGGCGACGCCCGCGCCATCGCGGAGCGCGCGAGCGCGGTCCGGCGCGCGGACCTGCGCGTCTACGCGTCAGCCCTGGCCGCGCTGGCCTCGCTCGGCGCGGGGGCGCGCGAGGAGGCGACCGAGTCCGCGCGGCGCGCGGTGCGGATGGCCCGCGCCGAGGGGATCCTGTTCTGCGAGTATCTCTCCGGCCTGGTGCTCGCGCGGGCGCGGCGCCTCTGTGGCCTGCCGCATCTGTCAGCCCGCATCCTCGCCGCGCTCGGGCGGGTCGTCCCCGCCCCGATCCGCGCGTGGATCGACTGGGAGCTCTCGCTGCACGACCCCAGCGCCGACGACCCCAGCGCCGACGACCCCAGCGCCGACGACCCCAGCGCCGACGACCCCAGCGCCGACGACCCCAGCGCCGACGACCCCAGCGCCAGCGGCCCTGGCGCGGCGTCGGTCGGACCGTCGAGGATCAGCGCCCGCCCGATGATCGAGGCGGCCGCGCGCGGCGACCTCGGCGCCCTCGAGCGGGCCGCCGAGGAGGCGCTCTCGCCCGTCCGAGACCTCGACTTCCTCGCGCGGGAGCACGCGATCGTGCGCGCCGCGATCGACGCCCGTGAGCCGACCTCGGGGGACGCCACCACCGACCTCTGGCTGGCGGGCGAGACGAGCGACACCCCGCCTGGCCTGTCGGGGCTCTGCTGCCCCGAGATCGGCGACGACGGGAGCGAGATCGCGGGCGCCTTCGTGATCGTCGGCCCGGGGCGAACCCCGCGGCGGGTGCTTCGCGCGGGGCTCGGAGCGTTCGAGGGGTCGGCCACCGCGCCGGTCGAGCGCGCCCAGCTCCGGACCTTGACCGCGATCGCGATCCTCGCCTACGCGGGGCCGGCGGGCCTGCGCGACGAGGAGCTCTTCGAGCGGGTCTACGGGTTCGCGCTCGGCGGCGCGCGGCACGCGGGGACGCTGCGGCAGCTCGTGCATCGCATGCGGGATCGGCTGGGCGACGACGCCACGGTCGAGCGCCGTGACGGCGGCTACGTGCTCATCCCCCACCGCGCCTTCGCCGTGCCGGACCCTCGCTGCTCGCCCGCCCTCGACGAGCTGATCCTCCAGTTCCTCGGGCGCCGCGGCGGCCACGCGACGACCCACGACGTGGCCGACGCGCTCGGCGTCGCGCTCCGCACGGTGCAGGTGACGATGAAGCAGCTCGTCGAGGACGGCGCGTGCCTCGCCATCCGGCAGGGGCGCTCGTTCGACTACGCGCTCGAGGACACGACCTTTCACCAGCCGACCCTCACGCGGCTCTCGCCGGTGGTCGCGTGATCCGCGCGCTCGGGCTGCTCTTTGCGCTCGCGCTGAGCGCCTCCCCCGCGCAGGCGCAGGACGACTCCGCGCGCGGCCTCTTCGAGCAGGCGATGGAGGCGAGGCGACAGGACGAGCTCCAGCTCGCGGAGGAGCTGCTCACCCGCTCGCTCGAGCTCGATCCGCGCTCGGCGACGATGTTCAACCTCGCCGAGGTGCGGGGCCGGCTCGGCAAGCACTGCAGCGCGGTGCAGCTCTGCCGCGCGCTCCGCGAGGGGCGCTACGGTGAGCTCGCGCCCGAGCAGCTCGCGGAGGTGGCGAGCCGGGAGCGCCAGTCGCTCGCGCAGACCGCGACGGTCTCGGTTCGCGTCGAGGGCGCTCGCGCGGCGCGCCTGCGCGTCGACGCCAACGCGCCCCGGTCGGTCGGCGGGGGCGACGCGCAGACGATGTGCCTCGACGCGGGCGATCACGTGCTCGTCGCGAGCGCCGCGGGCCGCATGACGGTCGAGCGCGCGCTCACCGTCGAGGGGGGGACGACGCCCGAGGTCGCGCTCACCCTGCTCCCGCTCGCCGAGGGCGGCTCGGTGGTGGAGGAGCCAGCGTTCTGGCTCGCGCTCGGCGCGGTGCTCCTCGCGGGCGTCGGCATCACGCTCGGCGTGGTCTTCGGGACCGAAGAGGATCGGGTCGTCGATCCGGTGTTCGGCAACAAGGCGACGCTCACCCAGTGGCTCGGGCTCGGAGCGCGGTGGTGAGGTGCGCGCCGCGGTGGCTGGCGGGGCTTCTCCCGGCGCTCGCGATCGCGGGCTGCCAGAACACCGCGACGCAAGTCATCGTGCACGTCGACGCCGACGACACGATCCGCGAGCGCGCCCAGACGCTCACCGTCCGGGTGATCGGCGAGAGCGGCGACGACGTCGCGTCCCAGAACGTGGTGCTGCGCGGACCGGGGGCCGAGGCCACGTTCCCGTTCGAGCAGCCGATCCATCCGCGCGACGGCGACGCCTCGCGGGGCTTCCACCTCGCGTTCGAGCTCTTCGAGGCCGGCGACACGGGCACGGCGGCGGCGCCGTTCGCGCGCGAGCGGGTCGTCGGGACCTACCAGGACGGAGCGCGCCTCCACGTGTACCTGCGCTTCACCGCCGCGTGCGCGGGCTTCCTCGACTGCGGGTCGACCGAGACGTGCGTCGAGGGAGCGTGCGCCCCGGCCTGCGTGCAGGGCTCGCCCGAGCCGGGGCCTCCCCCGAGCGGACGCACCACGCCGACGGAGTGCGACCGCTCCGACGCGTGGGACATCGACGAGTGGTCCGACACCTGGCCGTGCGAGCCGAGCCAGTGCGTCGCGCGCGGGGTCGTGTTTCGGTCGATCGGCGCGGTGGACGAGCCGATCCACCGCGGGTTCGCGGCGCGGGTGGAGCCGAGCGGCGCGCGGATCACCGTCCCGGCCGCGGACCTCCCGACGGACGTGGGCACCGGCGACCGGATCGTCCTCGCCCCCGACACCCCGCGGGAGGAGACCGCGTACATTCTCGGCCGCGTGAGCAGCTCGCGCCTCGTGCTCCAGTCGACCTTGTCACGCGACCTTGTCGACGTCCCGTACCGCGTCGAGCGGGCATTCACCACGCTCCAGGCGTGGGAGGACGAGCGGGAGGGCGCGCTCGCGGACGAGGGTCGGACCGAGGTCGGGGTGTGCTACGCGGACGCGCCGTTCCTCGGGCGGCTCGAGATCGACGGGTCGCTCACCAGCCCGGAGCGCTACCTCCAGCTCACGGTCGCGCCTGGCGCGCGGCATCGGGGACGCGCGGGACGCGGCGTGCGCCTCGCCCATCGCTTCGAGGTCCCGACCGGGACGGGGACCGGCGAGACGGTCGACATCGGGGTCGTCGACATCTCCACGCCCTACACCCGCGTCGACTGGGTCGAGATCGACGGCTGGTCGGCGAACAACCAGCTCAGCGAGCAGTTCGACGGCTACCACGCGGTGTTCGTGCGCGACACCGGCGTCGAGCTCTCGCACCTCCTGATCCACAACGACGGCGCGGCGCGGAACCTCGAGGCCCGGGCCGACGGGGTGCACGCGGACGACCTCGTCGAGGGCGTCCTCACGGTGCGCAACAGCGCCTTCTACGACATCGCGCGCTCGGCGATCGTGCTCCGCGACGCCCGGTCGAGCCGCCTCGTGGTCGAGCACGTCACGGCCTTCAACTGCATGCGCGCGGCGTACACCCCGAGCCACGGGTGCATCGGCGTGTTCAACGGCGCTGACAACGAGGTCTTGATCCGCAGCTCGGTCGCCCACGCGCACCAGCGGCTCGGCTGCCCGATCGAGGCGGAGGGCGGCTTCCAGCGCGGCGCCTTCTTCCTCGCGTCGTGGACTCGCGACGACGCGGGCGCCATCCCCACGATCGATCCCGCGAGCGGCGGCAACCTCTCCACCGACCGGAGCGCGTTCGGGGAAGGCGCAATCCACCTCGCGACGCCGATCCCCCTCCCCTCCGAGCCGCCCTGCTACATGGGCGGCACCTACGACCACGCGGTCGGCGATCCGGCGCAGCTCTTCATGCGCGTCGCGGACGGCCTCGAGGACTTCCACCTCGTGCCCGACGCCCCCGCGGTGGGCGCGGCGGCGAACCGAAGCGGCGAGCTCTCGCCTCTCGACGTCGACGGCGAGCCGCGGCCGCGCGAGGCGCCCTGGGACATCGGCGCGGACCAGGTAGACCCGTGACGGACGGCGCCCCGGTGAACGCCACGCGGCGCTACCAGCCGCTCTTCGAGATCGCGCGCGGCGGCATCGGCTCGGTGCACCTGGCGGTGAAGCGCGAGGGCGAGTTCGAGCGCCTCTACGCGATGAAGACGCTCCATCCGCACTACGTGACCGAGGAGAGCATCCGCTCGATGTTCCTCGCCGAGGCCAAGATCGCGGGCCTCATCCGGCACCCGAACGTGGTCGCGGTCTCGGACGTGGGCGAGACGCGCGATGGCCCGTTCCTCGTGATGGACTACGTCGAGGGCGTGTCGCTCGGCGAGCTGATGCGCGCGCCCGAGCTCGGACACCTCTCGGTCGCGCTCTCGGCGAAGATCGCTTCCGACGTCGCGCGTGGCCTGCACGCCGCGCACGAGCTCGAGGGCCACGACGGCTCGCGTCTCCGCGTCGTGCACCGCGACGTGTCCCCTCAGAACATCCTGCTCGGCTTCGACGGCGTGGTCCGCGTGACCGACTTCGGGATCGCCAAGGCGCTCGGCCAGCAGGACCAGACCGCGACCGGCATCCTCAAGGGCAAGCTCGGCTACATGGCGCCCGAGCAGCTGCGGTTCCAGCGCCCGGACCACCGGACCGATCTCTACGCGCTCGGCGTCGTCCTCTTCGAGATGCTGAGCGGCCGCCGCCTCTACTCCGGCGGGATGGAGTCCGACGTCCCCCAGCGGATCCTCTTCGGCCCGGTCCCCGACATCGAGGACTTCCGTCGAGACGTCCCTCCCGCGCTCCAGGAGCTCCTCATGCAGCTCCTCGCGAAGCTCCCCGACCACCGCCCCGACGACGCGCTCGAGGTCGCCGATCGCCTTCAGCTCGTCGCCGAGGAGGGAAGCGATCTCGTCGCCGCGCTCCAGGCGTGCCTCGAGACCCACTTCGGCGAGCGCCGCCGCGAGGTCCGGGCCCGCGTCGCGCGAGCGCTGCGCGACGGGATCCCCGACCCGACCTACGACGCCACCGCGGAGCCCGACCCGGGCGCGTCGCGCTCCCCGGTCGCCCCGGCGTCGATCGCAGCGCCGGCCGGGCCACCCCGCGGCCGCTCCCGCTGGTCGGTCGTCGCGATCGTCGCGAGCGCGATCGCCGCGACGGCGGTCGCCGTCGCGGTCCTCCGCACCCCGCCCGACGACGCCCCCGACGCGCCGCCCCCGACATCCGCGACTCCCGCGTCGGTCGACCTCGCGCCGACCGAGGTCCCCGTCGAGACCCAGGTCGACGTCGCGCCGGCCGACGACGCAGCAGACGAACCGCCGCCCCTCCAAGCGGCCCCCGCCGAGCCGGAGGACGAGGAGGCCGCCGAGCCCGAGCCCGCGCGTCCTGCGCGCGGTCGCTCCCGACGACGCCGACCGCCGAGCGCGCGGCCGACGCGCCCGGCCGGCGACGGCGAGCGCCCTGAAGGCTGGTGGGGCTGGAACTGAGGCTCCTGGGTGGGCCGGCCTCCGCGGGCTCGCACGAACCTGGGAGGAGGCCGGGAGATCGAGGTGGCCCGGCTGCGCGACGGCGGACGGGGATCTTCCTGCTGAGGGCCGAGGCGCCGAGCGTCGCGTCGCTACATGACACAACTCAAGATGCACGCCCTCAGGCACCACTGGCCGCCCTACCTCCCACTCTCTCCTTACCCGGCGTCCCCCAGCGCCCCCTGCACAGGCCTCGGAACGCGCAGCGCCGCAGATCACTCGCCGATCACTCTTGGCCAGCGTCCTCGCGATCCGTCTCCAAGCCGGGCTCGCTCCGGCGCCGCCGCCGGCTGCGCCGTCCGTCCGGGTCGCGCGGGATCAGCTCCTTGAGCCGAAGCAGCCGCCCGTAGGCCAGCACCTCGTCGCCCGCCTCCAGCCGCGCGCTGCCGCGCGGGTTCGAGATCACCTCCGTCCCCCGCTGCACGCTGAGCACCGTCACGTCCGCGAGCCCGAGCTCGGCCAGCGTGTGCCCCGCGAGCGGGCTCCCCGCCGGGATCTCGAACTCCGCGACCCGGTAGCCCTTCTCGAGCGTGAGCCGCTGCTTGATGTCGACCTCGGGGAGCAGGAACTCCTCCTCCATGTGCCCTACGATCGCGCCCGCCACGTCGATCCCCGTCGCCGTCTCGATGCCCTGCAAGCCGGGAGACGAGTTGACCTCGATCACCTGCGGCCCCTCGTCCGACTCGAGCATGTCGACCCCCGCCACCCGCAGCCCGAGGACCTGCGCCGCGAGGATCGCGCTGCGCTCGTACTCCGGGTCGAGCTCGACGCGCTCCGTCTTGCCGCCGAGGTGGACGTTGGAGCGGAACTCGTCGCCCTGCGCCACCCGCCGCATCGCCGCCACCACCTCGCCGCCGACCACCAACGCGCGGATGTCGCGCCCGCGGCTCTCCTTCACGAACCGCTGGATGAGCACGTTCTGCCGCGCGCCCTGGAGCGTCTCGATGACCGCCTCGGCGACCTGGATCGTCTCGGCGAGGATCACCCCCATCCCCTGCGTCCCCTCGACCACCTTGATCACCACCGGCGCCCCCCCGAGGCGCTCGATGGCGGGGAGCAGCGCGGCGCGGTCGCGCACGAAGAGCGTGTGCGGGATGCCCACCCGGTGCCGCGTCAGGACCTGGAGCGCGCGCAGCTTGTCGCGCGAGCAGCTGATCGCCTGCGCGCTCGCGAGCGTGAACACCCCCATCTGCTCGAACTGCCGCACGACCGCCGTCCCGTAGAACGTGATCGACGCGCCGATCCGCGGGATGACCGCGTCGTAGCGGCTCAGGCGCTTGTCCCGGTAGAACAGCCGCGGCCGGCCCTGCTCGACCGAGATGGAGAACCGCAGCGTATCCAGCACCCGCGCCCGGTGACCGCGCGCCACGCAGGTCTCCTTGAGGCGCCGCGTGCTGTAGCTGTCGGGCGCCCGGCTGAGGATCACGATCTTCACGACGAGCTCGACCGCTTGCGGGTAGAGAGCGCGGGCTTGGGCTTCGCGCGCGTCGCGGCCCGCTTCTTCGACGCCTTCTTCTCGCCGCGCAGCCGCGGCGTCGGGGCGCGCCGCGTCCGGGACGTCGCCTTGTCGCCCGTGCGCCGCGGCGCCTTCTTCTTCGTGGACTTCGTCATCCGCCCGTGGAGGTAGCGGCGCCCCGGGTCGACGAGGAAGTCGTGCGCGAGCGCCTCGCGGCCGAGCAGCATGCGGAAGATCATCTCACGGCGGCGCGAGAGGCTCACCTCGATGTCCTTGCTGACCCCGCCGAGCACGAGCGTCGTCCGCACGATCAGCCGCTCCTCCGCCTGCCCCGTGCTCGAGCGGACCCGCGTGCGCCGCGCGACCGCGGCGACCACCTGGACCTTCTTGGTCCGCGTCCGCCGCCCCATCACGATCGAGAACCGCACCTGCCCGCCCGGCAGCTCCTCCACGTCCTCCGCGTGGAGCGCGCTCGTCTTGGCGCCCGTGTCGATCTTCGCGCGGAGCCGCACCCCCCAGTCCGGGAGGTCCACGCGCTCCGCGACCCCGACGATCGTCCTCTCGCGTCGCATGGGCTCGCCTCCGTCAGCCGGCCGTCAGCCCGCCGTCGACCGTGAGCACCGTCCCGGTCGTCCACGCCGCGTCGAGGAGGTAGAGGGCCGCGTCCGCGATCTCCCCTGGCGTCCCGAGCCGCCCGATCGGGTGGAGCGCCCGCAGCTCCTCGAGCTGGGCCGCCACCGCGGCCGCGCGCGCCGCGTCGTCCGCCGGCGCGGCCTCGCCCACCGGGAGCCGCAGCTCGCGCGCCATGTCCGTGTCGACGACCCCCGGCGCGATCGCGTTCACGCGCACCCCATCCGCCGCGAGCTCGAGCGCGAGCGTCCGCGTCATCGAGAGCTGCGCCGCCTTGGTCGCCGAGTAGGTCAGCATCGTCGGCGCCGGCCGCAGCCCGAGCGTCGACGAGATCAGCACCACCGAGCCCGGCGCGCCCCGCGCGCGCAGGCCCTCGGCGAGCGCCTGGACGGACCGCAGCGGGCTCACGACGTGGAGGCGGAACGCCCGGTCGAGCGCCTCCTCGGTGATCGCCTCGAGCGGCGCGTGGGGCGCGATCCCCGCCGCGTGCACCAGCCCGTCGAGCGCGGCCCCGCCGCGTCCTCGACCTGCGATGTGCTCCGCGAGCGCGGCCGGCGTCGCGATCAGATCGGCGACCAGGATCTCGGCCCGCCCCGGCGCGGTCGCCGCGAGCTCCTCGAGCCGGTCCCGGTCGCGCGCCACGAGGAGCACGTGGCGGCCGTCCGCGAGGAGGCGCGCGGCGATCGCGCGGCCGATCCCGCGGCTCGCGCCGGTCACCGCGAGCCGCTCGGGCCGGCTCACGGAACCCCCATCGGGATGAGCGGGGGATGCAGCTCCAGGGCCGCCGGCTCCGCGTCGGGGACCTCGATCTCGTCGTCGACGAGGAACGGCGGCGAGTCGACGCACAGGATCGAGCGCCAGCTCGAGGTCGGGTTGTCGTAGCGGTGCGGCGCGTCCTTGGGCCAGCGGAACCAGTGCCCCGGGGGGATCGGCTGCCCGTTGCAGAGCAGCCCCTCGCCGAGGATCAGCTCGGACTCTTGCATCACGCGGTGGACGTGCATCGGGATGCCGCGGCCGGGCGCGATGTTGAGGCGGTAGATCCCGACCGCGCGCGTCTCCTCGAGGATGTCGACCGTGCCGAACGGCTTGGTCTCGTGCTCGAGCTCCACGTCGGCCGCGTCGCGCGTGATCTCGACCGACGGGATACCAGCGCCGCCGAGCGCGTCGGGCTTGGTGAGCCGCACGGTGGCGCTCCGCGCGCGGGGCCGCTGCTCGCCGGGCGCGGGCGGCGCGAGGAGCAGGCGCGCGAGCGCGCGGGCCGCCGCCTCGAGCATGTGGAACTCGCACGAGCGGAGCAGGAACGCGATCTGGTTGGCGGTCGCCGCGTAGTCGATGGTGTGGGCCAGCCGCTCGCGCTCGCCGGCGCGCCGCGTGTCGAGGCTGATGTGGACGTCCACCTCGAGCGGCTGCACCCGGTCGCGCTCGTGCGGGTAGATCCCCACGACGCAGTCCACGCGGAGGCCCTGGATGGAAATCACGTCGCGTGCGGTCGACATCGGGGGGGACTCTGCGGCCGGGGCCCCGCCCGTGCAACGCCGGCCGCCGCCGGGCCCCCTAACCGCTTCGTGACCCGCCTCGCCCTGCTCCTGGCCCTCGCGAGCCCGCTCCACGCGGGCGTCGCGCGCGCCTGGGTCACGGTCGAGGTGGAGGGCGAGCCCGCGCTGGCGGCCGAGCTGGCCCTCGAGCTCGGCCCCGACGGCGAGGTCCGCGCGCCGGATCAGCCCGCGGCCGGCCCCCCGGTCGACGCGCGGGTCCGGGTCGTGCGCGCCCCCGAGGCCACCTCGATCGAGGTCCGCCACCGCGCCCTCGCCGAGCCGCTGCGGAGCGCCACCGCCCCCGACGCCGACGCCCGCACCCTCGCGATCGTAGCCGCCGACCTCATCGAGGAGGCCGACCAGCGCTGGCTCGACCACCTCCCCTCCGCCGGCCTCGCCGCGCCCCCCGCGCGCGCCGACCGAGCCACCGCCGGCCACGCACGCGCCACGCTGGACCGAGGGGTCGACCTCGGCCCGTCCGCCCCCGAGCCCCGCTCCGAGCAGGGCCTCGCGATCCAGGTCGGCGCGGGAGGCCTCCTGGCCGTGAACGCAGAGAGCGAGCGGGTCGGCCCGGTCGCTCGCCTCATCGTCGGTGTCCGCTTCAACCCGCGCTACCGCCTCGGAGCCATCATCGACCTCGGCGGCCTCTCCGAGCCGCGCTCCGAGGGCCTCCACATCGGCCCGTGGGGCCGCGCCTGCGCCGAGGGCGCGATCGGCGGCCCCGCCCAGCCCATCGCGGTGCACATCGCCCTCCACGCCTGCGTCGTCGCCGGCGGCACTCGCCAGCCCGCGCTCCCCGCGGACGCGACCGGCTTCGACCCCACCCTCGGCCCCTACGCCGAGATCGGCTGGGCCAGCTTCGCCTTCGGCGGCGCCATCCAGGTCGGCGTCCGACTCGACGGCGATCTCCACCTGTGGCTCCGCGCCGACGTCGACGGCACCACCGTCGCCGGCGAGGGCGTCGTGGCTCCCGGCCTGAGCCTCATGCTCGGCAGCCCGTAAGCCCCAGCAACAGACATCAACCGAGCTCGCCCCTGCGCAAGCCCGGCCCCGCAGCCCGCTGCCCTACGGCACGTCCCTACGGCACGTCGGTCCACGCCGTCGGCGCGACCGACCCCGTCAGATCGATCTCGTAGAACCCGCCCGTCGTCCCCGTCCGCGCCATCCACGGCGTCGCGGTGAGCGGCACGAAGTCCTTCCACTCGTTGGCGAGCATCGCGTAGACCACGTGCGCCGTGAGCCGCACCTGCGTCGGGCAGCCGAGGTCGCGCCACGCGACCCGAGCGCTCACCTCCGTGCTCGAGCCCCACGCGTCCACCCCGTCGGCGAGCAACCGAGATTGCGTCGTCCATCCCGCGGCCGGCGTCCAGATCGCGTTGTAGGGCATCCCGCCCGACGCCGCGTTGGTCGGCCGGATCCCGATCATGTGCGTCGGCGTGAACCCGATCTCGGCCGTCAGCGCGTCGTACTCCTTGCCCGTACCGGGCGTCGCCGCCCCGAGCGGCCCGCTCGACGCCTCGAGGTAGACGTGAGCCGGCCGGAACCCGTCCGAGAACGCGGCCGACGCCACCGTCACGTAGAGGAACTCCTGGTCCCAGCTGATCCCGATCGCGTCGCTCGGCGCCAGCGTCCCGCCTGGCATCAGCCGCTGCGCCGCCGGGTAGGCCGAGATGTCGTCGATCCCGTCGAGGGCCACCGTCGCGCCCGCGCTGATCGACGGGCACAGCCCCGGCCCGCCGTCCCCCGGCCCGGCGTCGCCCGCCGGCGCCCCGCCGTCGACGCCGCCGCCGTCCGTCCGCGCACCGCCGTCATCGAGCGCCCCGCCGTCGTCGAGCGTGCCCGCGTCCTGACCCCCGCCGTCGCCGGGTCCCGCGTCCATCCGCGGCCCCGCGTCGAACCCGGGGATCTCGCCCGCGTCGGTTCCGTCCCGCGGCCCCGCGTCGAACCGCCCCGCGTCCACCTCGCCGTTGGCCGCGCAGCCTACGATCCCCAACAAGCAGGCCGCCCAGAGCGCCCGCGCCATCCCCGCGCCTCGCATAGTGACTCAGAGACTAGTGCCGCTCAGCCCCCAACGGTAGCCGCTCCGTGAGCAAAGCCAGGGGACGGTCCGAGCTTTCCGAGCTCTCCGCGCTCAGGGACCCCGCCCGGACGAGCCGTGCCAGGGGACGGTCCGAGCTTGTTCGCCGCCCGAGCCAGCCCGGCTCAGCCCTCGCACGCGTCGAGCTGCGCGCGCACGATCGCCCCCGCCTCCGCGGCGCTCGACGGCGCCTCCGCGCAGGGCACGGTGGCGACGAAGGAGATCGTGTCGAGCAGGCGGATCGACGACGGCAGCCGGCACGGGTGCGTCGCGACCACGTCCGAGAACATCGGCGGCAGCGACACGCTCGTCGACTCGGTCGAGTAGCCGTGGACGAAGATCTGCGCGCTCCCCGCGTCGCCGTAGAGCGACTCGCCCGAGGCGACGATGAGGCACTGCCCCGCCTGGACCGGCGCCGCGACCTGGTTGATCCACGGCGCCCAGGGCACATCGACCTGCGCGAGCGCCGGCCCCCGCGCTGCGGTGAGCGCGTGCGCCCGGACCGAGCAGGATCGTCGCGGAGCCTGGCGCGGGGAGCCGCAAGCGGGATCCCTCGAGCTCCGCCTCGATCTCGTCGCTGGCCCCGATCAGATAGACCCGACGCTCCCGCAGCGTCACCGCGGCGAGCCCCGCGAACCCGACCGCCGCCACGAGGGCCGCCCCCACCGCGACCATCCGCCAGCGGCGACGACGGATGTGCGCCTCGAAGTCCTCGACCGGATCGTCCACCGGACGGTCATACGTCGGCGCGCCGACGTGGTCCCCTCGCGCGCCCCGACGGAGCGCTCAGGCCGCGCCGAGCTCGGCCACGATCCCCGTCAGCGCGTCGAGATCGACCGGCTTCTCGAGGATCTGGACCGTCCCGTACGCGCGCACGTCGTCGAGCGCGGACTCGGACGCGTAGGCGGTCATCACCACCACCCGCGCCGAAGGCCGTACGCTGCGCGCGGTCTGCACCACCTCGAGCCCCGAGGCCCGCGGCATCTGCATGTCGGTCAGCACCAGCGCGTAGGGCTCCGCCGCGAGCCGGTCCATCGCCTCGCGTCCGTCGCGGGCCAGCACCACCTCGGCCCCCGCCAGCTCGAGGAGCTCACCGAGGTCCTCGGCCAGCTCCACGTTGTCGTCGACGACGAGCACTCGGGGGCAGACGGCCACGGCCCGACCATACGGCCATGTCGCCGAACCGTGCACGGGGGAAATTTGCGCAGTCCGCCCACGCGGACGGCCTCGCGAAAGACCGAGGGGACCGCTCAGTCGGCGCCCGAGCCCAGCTCGGAGTCCAGCACCACCATCGCCGACTCCAGAACCAGGCGACAGAGCGCCGTCACCCCGCGGTCCTCGCGCTCCGAGTACTCGCTCGCGAACAAACGCCCAACTGCACCGGCCGCGTCCCACACCGAGCCGCGGAAGTCCTCGTCGAGGTTGGCGAGACAGAGAAAGCCGGACCCCATCTCCGGGTCGTCGTAGCTCGCGTCCAGCGGCCATCGCTCTCGCGCGGCCAGACCGCGGAGCTCGACGACCGTCGACGCGGGCAGCACCCGGTCGGACAGGAAGTACAGAGGTCGCGACTCCGCGCTGTGCCACTCGTCGTGGAGCGCCACCGTCAGCCTCGGACGCTCCCGCTCGATGAAGCCCCGCAGCGCCCGCGCCTCGGCCCGCGGCGCGCCGGAGACGAGGTCGATGCTCGTCGTCTCACTCCAGATCGGCCGCCTGAGCTGCCCGCGCTCGACCTGCCCATCCTGGTCGAGCACCGGCAGAAATGCCCACCTCAGCTCGGTCGGCGCCTGCTCCAGAATCGCGCGCATCCACCCGAGCGCCGCGCTCGCCCCGAGCCCCTCACCCGGGTCGGGGAACCCGTAGAACAGCACGAGCGGCGCAGGCCGGTCGCCGTCGCGGTGACCCCGGTCGACGAACGTCACCACGAGCTCATGCCCACGCTCGCTCCGGCCAATCGCCTCGCGCTCGACCCGCGAAGACCGCGCGAGCTCCGCCACTGCTCGCTCGAGCGACTCGGGGGCGAGCACCTCGTCCACCCGCACCGCGTCGAGCGCGCGACGCCAACGTGGGTCCATGCGGCGTTCTAGCTCCGTGACTGGGGCCACACCAGCCACGCTCCGCCGAGCCGAAGTTGCTATCGTCCCGCGCCATGAACGAGCAGTCCTCGGCGTTCCGGCCCGTCCCCCGGACGGGCGTCATCTACGTCACGAGCGAGGCGCGCAAGCGCGGCTTCGGCGTCGACCCCGGCTGGTGCAACCTCGGCCAGGGCATGCCGGAGACCGGCGCGATCGACGGCGCCCCGGCGCGCGTCACCTCGCTCGAGATCGCCGAAGAGGACCAGGAGTACTCGCCCGTCGCCGGCCTGTGGGAGCTGCGCGAGGCCGTCGCGAGCTTCTACAACGCCCGCTACCGCCGCGGGATGAAGAGCCAGTACACCGCCGACAACGTCGCGATCGGCGGCGGCGGCCGCGTTTCCGTCATGCGGGCCTGCGCCGCGATCGGCCCCGTGCACCTCGGCCACTTCCTCCCGGACTACACCGCCTACGCCGAGCTGCTGGACGTCTTCCGCCGCTTCACCCCCATCCCGATCCTCCTCGACCCCGAGCGCGCCTACGACTTCTCGCTCCGCGAGCTCCAGCGCGAGATCACCGGCCGCGGCCTCTCCGCGATGCTCCTGAGCAACCCGTGCAACCCCACCGGCAAGGTCGTCCGCGACGGCGAGCTCTCCGGCTGGATCGCCACCGCGCGCGAGCTCGACTGCGCCATGCTCTTCGACGAGTTCTACTCGCACTACGTCTGGAAGGGCGAGGGCCCCGTCAGCGCGGCTGCCTTCGTCGAGGACGTCGACAAGGACCCCGTCATGGTCTTCGACGGCCTCACCAAGAACTTCCGCTACCCCGGCTGGCGCGTCTGCTGGACCCTCGGCCCGCGCGACGTCATCCGCTCCGTCTCGAGCGCCGGCAGCTTCCTCGACGGCGGCCCCTCGCGCCCCATGCAGCGCGCGGCCATCCCCCTGCTCGACGCAAGCCAAGCCGACGCCGAGGCGGCCGCGATCGGCGCGCTCTTTCGCCAGAAGCGCGACGCCATGGTCGCGGGCCTCCGCCGCCTCGGCGTCCGCTTCGACCTCGAGCCCGAAGGCACCTTCTACGCGTGGGGCGACGTCAGCGGCCTCCCCGAGGGCCTGCGCACCGACCACGAGCTCTTCCAGGCCGCGCTCGAGAAGCAGGTCATCGTCGTCCCCGGCAGCTTCTTCGACGTCGACCCCGGCCACCGCCGCGGCGGCCGCCCCAGCCGCTTCCGCCACCACGTCCGCTTCTCCTTCGGCCCGGAGCTGTCGGTGATCGAAGAGGCCCTCGCGCGCCTCAGCGCGCTGGTGAACGACGCGAGCTGATCCCATCGCGGGACGGCTGGACAGGCCCTACCCGCCGGCGGCGCGCGCGGACCACCCGGCCCTCAACGTGCTGCTATCACGAGCGCCCCCACCGACGAGCGCGTCGCGGCGCTGCTCGAGCTTGGAGCCGTCGATCTCCTGAGGAAGCCGTTCCTCGACGCCGAGCTGGAGCTTCGCCTCCGCTCACTCGCCGCACTCGATCCCCCCCTTCGCGCCCTGAAGTCACCGTCGGACGACCCCCTCCTCGGTCTCCACGATCCGCGCAGCGGGCGCATCGACGCGCGGAGGGTCGCCGAGGCCTATGGCCTGAGCATGCGCGCCCTATCCAGGGCGCTGGGTCGGCACCCGCAGACGGTTGGCAAGACGCCGGCCGCCAAGTCCTTGCAAACTCAGCTTGCGCACTTTCGCCGTAGCTACGAGCTGCTCCTCACGCTGCTCGGCGACCGCACCAAGGTGCTCGCCTGGCTGAACGCGCCCCAGCCGGATCTCGCCGGCGAGCAGCCCATCGACCTCGTCCAGAGGGGCGACGCCGAGGCCGTCCGGAACTTCCTTGCGGTGATGTACGCCGGTGGCCCAAGCTAGCGCGCGGAACGGCGACCACCATGTACCGAGACGCCCCGTCGCAACCCACCTCCTCGAAGGTCCTCCGCTTTGCCCCGCGCACCAGCGTCCGGCTCGTGCTGATGCTCTTCGCCGCCGCCCCCCTACTCTTCGGCGGCGTCGCGGGCTCGGTCCTCGCGCTCACGCAGGCCGTCGTCTACGGCAACCTCCTCTACGGCGCCCTCGGCGTCCTCCCCGTCCTCCTCGCCCCCCTCGTCGTCGCGTGGATCATGAGCATCAACACCGTCACCCTGACGGAAGATACCTTGACACACAAGACCCTCGTGGGCACCCGCCGCGTCGCGTGGCGCGACATCGCGAGCGGCGCGTGGATGGACGGAGTGATCGCCACTCCGCGCCGCATCGCGGTCAAGGTCCTCGAGATCCGCGGCCACTCCGGCGACGCCGTCCTCGTCGGCCCGCGCCAGAGCGACCGCGCGCTCGACGCGATCGAGTGGGCCCTCGCCCAGGCCCGCGCCGAGCGCTTCGAAGACATCGCCGCCAAGGTCCGCGCCGAGGGCCGCCGCCCCCCGCTCCTCGGGGGCGTCCTCGTCTACCTCGCCCTCTCCCTCGCCCTCCTCGCCCCGGTCGCGTACCTCGCCGTCCCCCGCGCCGCGAGCCGCGCCCTCGTCCGCCGCGCCCACGCCACCTTCGACCCCGCGGCGCGCCTCCAGGCGATCGACGTCGCCCTCGAGAGCCGCTTCATCGACCGCTACGACCGTTGCGACCTCCACCGCCTGGCCCTCCGAACCGAGGACGAGCTGGACCGCGCCGACGCCGTGCGCGCGCGCTGCGAGACCTTCCAGGCGCTCGGCTGCCACCGCGTCGGCATGCCGCCGGAGTGCGAGGACCGCTGAGCGTGGAGCCGCTGCCAAGCGCGGGCCTGGGCGCCGCTCACCCCCGCCCTCACCCCGCCGCGAGCTTCGCCGCCTGGTACACCGACGCCGGCATCGGCGTCGCCAGCTCCCACTCGATGTGCATCGGCCGCGCGCCCTCGTGCCGCAGGTAGCGCACGTCACCCAGGTTGACGTACGGCATCGCCACCCCGCGGCTGTCCGTCTGCGCCTCCCGCACGAACAGCAGCGCGCGATCCTCGCCGTGCCCTGTCCGCACGTGCCGCGCCCCGGTCGGCGTCCCCGCGTGGCAGCTGCTCTGGCTCTCCCAGTGAAACCGCGTCGGGCTCAGCGGGTAGTCCCGGTACATCGTGGTCGCGCTGAACGTCCGCTCGCTCTTGCGCAGCGTCACGAAGAGCAGGTCCGTCCGGTACCGCGCGAGGTGATAGACGCCGGTCACCACGCTCGACTTCACCCCGCCCCGCGCCGTCCGCTCGTCGAACGCGGCCATCACCTCGTAGCGCGTGTAGGTCGCGTGCGTCCGGAGCGGCGCGCCCGCGCTCGGCCGGCTCACCCGCCGGCAGCGGTCGGCGAGCACCGCGAGCAGCTCCCGCAGCTCGCGCCGCAGCCAGCGCGATCGCCGCAGCCGATCCCACGTCGCCTGCATCCCCGCGTACGGCCCCTCCTGCCCGAGCAGGACGAACAGCAGCCGCTGCATCCGATCGTCCGGGTCCGCGGCCAGCTCCGCTCGCTCCGCGAGCGCGAGCAGCGCGTCGAGCCGCTCGAAGTCGTCCACGTGGATCATCCGCCCGAACGCCCGCTCGATCGCCGCGTCCTCGTCGCTCGGACGCTCCGACGCGAGCCCCGCGCCGCGCCGGATCTCGCTCCACGACCCGCGCCCGTCGTAGACGTCGTCGAGCTCGAAGCCCCCCTCGCGCAGGAACGTCGACAGATCCACGTCGCCGAGCTCCCGCAGGTCCTCCTTCAGGTGCCGCCGCCCGACCCCGACCGCCTGCCGGATGTTCGTGAGCACCGTCTCCTTCGCGACCCGGTCGAGCGCGATGAAGCACCCGCTCGGCAGCCTCGGGAAGCCCTCCTCGATCTCGCGCACGATCGAGCGCCGCGTCCCGCCGAGCAGCGCGCGGAACCGCGCGTCGAACCGGAACTTGCGGTGCGCGCCCCCGATGAAGTCGAGCACCGTGCAGCACTCCTTGTCGCGCGAGAGCCGAAGCCCGCGCCCGAGCTGCTGGAGGAACACCGTCGCGCTCTCCGTCGGCCGCAAGAAGATCACCGTGTCCACGTTGGGCAGGTCCACGCCCTCGTTGAACAGGTCGACGCTGAACAGGACCGACAGCTCGCCGCTCTCCAGCGCCCTCAGCGCGGCCGCGCGCTCCTTGTGATGGGTCTTCGCGCTCACCGCGGCCGCCGCGATGCCCGCCTCCCGGAACTGGCCGGCCATGAACTCCGCGTGCGCGACGTCGACGCAGAACCCGAGCGCCCGCATCGCGTGCACGTCCGCGACCTTCGCGGACGTCTCCTGGATCACCCGCTTCGCGAACAGGTGGTCCGACGTGTAGACCCCGCTCAGCTCCTTGACGCTGTAGCGCCCGCCCGACCAGCGCACCCCGCTGAGGTCGGGCGCGTTGCCGATCCCGAAGTACTGGAACGGCGCGAGCAGATCCTGGTCGAGCGCCTTCCAGAGCCGGAGGTCGGCGGCCACCCGGTCGTCGAACCAGCCGAGCACGCTCTTGCCGTCCGTCCGCTCCGGCGTCGCGGTCAGCCCGACGAGCACCTTCGGCGTGAAGTGCTCCAGCAGCCGCTCGTACGTCGGCGCCGCCGCGTGGTGGAACTCGTCCACGATCAGCACGTCGAAGTGATCCGCCGGCATCTCCGCGAGCCGCGCCGCGTGGAGCGCCTGCACCGACGCGAACACGTGCTCGTACTCCAGCGGATCGTCCCCCGAGTGCAGCGCCTCGCCGAAGCTCCCGTCGCGCACCACCGTCCGGAACGTCGCCAGGCTCTGCTCGAGGATCTCCTTGCGGTGCGCCACGAACAGCAGCCGCGCGCGCGGCAGCTGGGCGCGCAGCCGCCGGTAGTCGAGCGCGGCCACGATCGTCTTGCCCGTCCCTGTGGCGGCCACCACCAGGTTCCGGTGGTGCCCCCGCCCGCGCTCCGCCTCGAGCGCCTCGAGGATCTCCCGCTGATGGGGCCGCGGCTCGACGTCGAGCTTGAGGTACGGCGCGAGCTGCGCGCGTCGATCGCGCTGCACCGCGGCCGCGAACTCGCGCGCCTCGTACGGCCGGAAGACCGGGTCCTCCCAGTACTGCTCGAACGTCGCCTGGAACTTCGCGAGGATCGCCGGGTTGTCGACCTGCGACACGCGCACGTTCCACTCCACGCCATCGAGCAGCGCCGCGTGCGACAGGTTCGACGACCCGATCGCCGCGGTCGAGAACCCCGTCGCCCGATGGAACAGCCACGCCTTCGCGTGCAGCCGCGTCCGCTCCGTGTCGTAGGAGATCTTGAGCGACGCCCCGAGCGCGATCAGCGCCTCCACCGCCCGCCGCTCCGTCGCGCTCATGTAGGCCGTCGTGAGCACCCGCAGCGCCCCGCGCTGACAGAGCGCGGCCAGCTCCTCGTGCACCACCCGCAGCCCGGACCACTTCAGGAACG
>JAUHXR010000288.1 GCA_030426845.1 Polyangia bacterium
TCACCGCGTTCGACACGATCAGGCCACAGAAGACCATCGGCGGGAGCCAGGAGCCGACCGCGTACGGGACCCCGCGGGTCGCGAGGAGCAGGCCGAACGCGCACCAGGGCATCGCGATCTCGCCGACCACGATCGCCGCCTCGAGCGCGCGCCCCGGCGGGCCCTTCGAGAGCCGCCACCACAGCCACACGTACCAGATGAGGTAGCCCGCGCAGAGCACCGTCAGCGCGAGCCCGAGCAGCGGCGCCACCACCGCCGCGTAGGCGAGCGCGCACACCAAGAGCACCGCGCCGACGATCGTCCACACCCGGACGGTGGCCCGCTCGAATCGGTGGAGCTCCGTCTCGAGCGCCTCCTCGAGCGGGCGGCGGGGCTGCGGCGCCATCGCTAAATGACCGACCGCGATTCGAGGACAGAAGATCGTCGAGGATGCGGCGGCGCTGGGCGCCGCGACGCGACGAAGGACGGCCCGCGGCCATTCGAGGAGTGACGCGGTGTCCAGCGACGTCGCAGACCGGCGAGGGCTGTTCTTGAATCGTGGGCGGTCATTTAGGTGACCGACCGCGATTCGAGGACTGTTCTCGAGTCGTGGGCGGTCGTGTGGCGCCGGCCGTTCGAGGAGGGTGAGGGCATCGTCGAGGTGCTACGCCGCGGATGGGGGGCGGTTTCCGGTCGCCGGCGGGCGACCTCAGTACGTGAGCAGCGACGTGATCGAGACGTCGGAGAGCTTCTCGCGCCCCGCGAGGAACGCGAGCTCGATCACGAAGCCCGCTCCGACCGGCACCGCACCGCGCCGGCGGATCAGCTCGAGCGCGGCCGCGGCCGTCCCGCCCGTCGCGATGAGGTCGTCGAGCAGGACGACCCGGTCGCCGGTCTGAAGCGCGTCCAGGTGGATCTCGACCGCGTCCTTGCCGTACTCGAGCTCGTACTCGACCCGCTCGGTCGCGGCGGGCAGCTTGCCGGGCTTGCGCACCGGCACGAACCCGACCCCGATCCGCGCCGCCAGCGCGGCCCCGAAGATGAAGCCGCGCGACTCGATCCCGACGACCGCGTCGAGGTGCTCGCCCGCCCACGCCTCGGCGAAGAGGTCGAGCGCGGTGACGAACGCCTTCGGCGAGGCCAGCAGCGGCGTGATGTCCTTGAAGAGGATCCCCTCCTTGGGGAAGTCGGGGACGTCGCGAATGTGGGCGCGCAGCAGGTCGGTTCGCTCGTCGCTCATGACTCTCCTCCCTCGTCTGAGGTCTCGCCCGCCTCGTCGTCGTCGCAGAGGCCCACGGCCGCGACCCACGCCGCGAGGCCCAGGCCCCCGGCGTCGGTCGTGTCGAGCTGCAGCGGGGTGACGGACACGAAGCCCTCGTCGACCGCCTCCGTGTCGCTGCCGTCCATCGGCTCGTGGTGCGCCTTGGGTCCGCCGATCCAGTAGTACTCGCGGCCCCGCGGATCCTCGCGGACCTCGACCTCGTCGAAGTAGACGCGCTTGCCGAGCCGGGTCGCGCGGACGCCCGCGAAGGGGGCGCGCGGCGGGTAGTTCACGTTCAGCAGCGAGCCCCGCTCGCCCTCCTCGTGGCCGGGCTGCGCGAGCGTGCGCGCGGCGATGCGGGCCGAGACCGCGGCCGCGGCGGCCAGCGAGTCCTTGTGGGCGCACGAGAAGGCGATCGACGGGATGCCCCGCATCGCGGCCTCGCGCGCGGCCGCCACCGTGCCCGAGTAGTAGACGTCCGTCCCGAGGTTGTAGCCGCGGTTGATGCCGCTCACGACGAGGTCCGGCCACCGCGGGAGGAACGCGTCACGGTAGAGCGCCACGTAGATGCAGTCCGCGGGCGTCCCGTCGACGCTGTGCAGGTGCTCGCCGAGCGCGCGGTGGCGGAGCGGGCGGTGCAACGTGAGCGAGTGGCTGCCCGCGCTCTGCTCGGTCGCGGGCGCGACCGTCACCACGTCGCCGACCGGCATGAGCGCCTCGCGCAGCGCGTGCAGGCCGGAGGCCTCGACGCCGTCGTCGTTGGACAGCAGGATGAGCGGCCGCTGCGCCATCGCTCAGCCCTCGACCGGGGTGACGAAGCGCTCGAGGATCGTCTTGACCCCGACGCCCTCGAACTCGATCTCGAGCTTGCGGTGCTCGCCGTCGCCCCGGTGCGAGAGCACGCGCCCGACGCCGTACTTCTTGTGGCGCACCGCCTGGGGCGGCGGCACCGAGGCGCGCGGCACGTACTGCCCGACGTGCTCGGTCGGCGGCTCGCCGAACTCGCCCTCGAGCGCCTTCGCGAAGGCGTCCTCGCGCGCGTCGAGGCGCTGCCGGGCGTACGCCTGCTGGTGCTCGTCCAGCTCGGCCGCGAAGCGCTTCACGAGGTCCACGTCCTCCTCCGCGAAGGCGATGTCGAGGAGCACGCGGTAGAGCTTGCGCTCCCGCAGGCGCTCGAGCAGCTCCGCGCGGAGCTCGGCCCAGGCGGAGTCCTTGGCGTGCTCGCGCAACGACTCGTAGGTCGCGAGCCCGCAGCGACGCTCGAAGAGCTCGCGTCGGACCTCGAGCGCGTCGCTGGGTCGACCGAGCGCGACCAGACGCTCGGCGAGCCACTCGAAGTGCCGCGCGTCGACGCTCGTCTTGATCACCGCGCGCATGTAATCGAGCGCCGCCTCGTCGTGGCCGGCCGCCCCGAGGCGCGCGACGCGCTCGAACGCGAGATCCCCCGCGTCGCCCGCGCGCGCCTCCGCGAGCGCGACCTCGACCGCCTCGGCGCCCTTCCCGGCCTCGAAGAGCGCGTCCATGAGCTCTGCCACCGCGCCGACCTCGCGCGCCAGCTCGACCCGGCGCTCGAGCGTGAGCTCGGAGCGACCGAGCCGCAGCAGCTCCTCACCGAACGACGTCGAGGTCTGAGTGCGCGAGTGCTTGTCGCGGAGCAGTGTCAAGAGCGCTTCCTGATGCGCAGGCGCGAGCCACGACGGCTCGAGGGCGCGCGTCCGCGGGGCGCCGCCGGAGCTGCCGGTGAGCCACCGGCGCGTCGCCACGTGCTCCGGATCGGAGTCGTCGATCCCCACCCACGCGTCGAGCAGCCGCGCCCAGAGCCGCTTTCGGAGCGGCCACAGGCCGGCCGCGCCCTGCGCGCCGAGATCCCGGGCGACGCGCTCGCCGCGGCCCAGGGCCACGCGCGAGACGCGAAGCACCGCGACCGGCTCGCGGCGCGGATCGAGCGAGGACAGCGACCGGTCGATCGCCCACAGCGCGTCGCCGAGGTTGGCGCCGTCGCAGGCCACGCGGGCGGTCGTCTCTTCCTCGAGCGCATCCGGCTCGCCGGGCCCCGCGCGCAGCGGGGCGGCGTGCTCGCTGTCGAGGCGCCCCTCGGTGACCTCGTCGAGGCCCTTGAGGCCCGTCTTCGGCCCCTCGCGCAGGACGGTGACGAGCCGCCACCGCGCCCAGTCGTCCTCGCGCAGCATGTCGCGATCGACGCCCTCGTCCTCCGGCGAGGGGGGCGGCCCACAGGCGCGCAGGGCGGCCGCCGCGAGGCGCGACGCGTCGGCGCCGTTCCCGGCCGCCGCGCGCTCCGACGCGAGCTCCGCGAGCACGCCGAGACCCGCCGTCGCGCCGGCCCGCGCCAGCTCCTCAGCGACCAGCGCGTCGAGCCCGGAGCGCCACTTGGCCTTGTCCAGTCGCGTCCGGAGCGCGTCGACGAGTGCCTCCATGCCAGGGTCCTAGCAGCATCCGGCGCAGTTGCCTACGCCGGGTCAGCCCGCGCCGCGGAGCCAGCCGCGCCGGAAATGCATCGGCATTTCGTCGCGGCGCGATCCGCTCCCCCGGCCGCGCGCCTGAATTAGAAACGCCCGCGATCCTGGGGGGACCGCGGGCGAGGTTTCATCGGGGCGACTGGATTCGAACCAGCGACCCCCACACCCCCAGTATGGTGCGCTAACCAGGCTGCGCTACGCCCCGAGTCGAATCGAAACCGGCCGCGAGAGTAGCTTGCGAGCCGCGACTGGCAAGCGGAAACCTCGCCCGCGGTCTCGGCGGGTCGTCGAGGCGTCGCCCGCGTCGCGACGCGCCCGCGCGCGAACCGCCGAGGACCACGCGTGAAAGGCCCATGGCCGCCCGCGTTCACGTGAACGCGGAACGCTGAGCTCGCGCCGCGGCCGATGCTCCCGCGCGAACGATCGGGCGCTCGATACGGGGCGCGCGACACGGGGCGCTCGACGCAGGGCGCTTGATCCGGCGATCGATCGACCCGAACGATCAGCTACGGCGGCGGTTGCGCGCCGGCACCGGCACCGCGCGGTGGATGGTGACCTCCTGCGGCGCGTTGGCGGCCTCCTCGTGGCGCGCCTCGATCGCGTCGAGCGTGGCGAGGAGCTGGGTGAGCTCCTCCCGCAGACCGAGCAGCTCCGCGCGCAGCTGCACCTCACGGCTCGCCTTGGGCGGCGCGGGCGCGCTCACGCGATCCTCACCGAGCTCACGCATCCGCTTGCGCGCGCCCTGGATCGTGTAGCCCTCGTCGTGCAGGAGCTGCTTGATGCGCATCGCGAGCTCGACGTCCCGGCGCCGGTACTGCCGGTGCGAGCCGCGGGTCTTCATCGGGCGCAGGCAGGTGAACTCCGACTCCCAGTAGCGGAGCACGTGCGGCTTCACCCCGACGATGTCGGCGACCTCGCCGATCCGGAAGAAGAGCTTGTCGGGCAGACTGCGCGGGGGCGTCATGCGCGGGCCATAGTACAGGTGCGGTCGTCGACGCGGTGCGACGACTTCTCAGCGAACGCGAGTGGGAGATGTACGGGCGGTCAGCGCCTCGGTCGAGGGGCGTCCGTCGGCTCGGGTCAGGCGGACAGAGCGTCAGCCCGGGAGATCGTCGCGGACCCCGAGCGCGTCGTGACCCGCGCTCAAGCGCGGGGGCTCGTCCTCGTCGTCCTTGCCCACCCGGTGCGGGTTCAGGATCCCCTTGAGGACCTGGCTCGGCTTGAACGTCAGCACGCGACGCGCGGAGATCGGGATCGGCGCGCCAGTCTGCGGGTTGCGGCCCACGCGCTCCTTCTTGTGGCGGACGACGAAGTTGCCGAAGCCGGAGATCTTGATCTTCTCGCCGCGGGCGAGGACCTCCTTCATCGTGTCGAACACGGACTCGACGACCTCGGCGGCTTCCTTCTTCGAGAAGCCTCCGACCCGCTCATACACGCTGTCGACGATCTCCGCCTTCGTCATCGACGCTCCTCCCAAGCGCGGATAGGTAACCACGAAACCCTTGGGATCTCAAGCGTATGCGCCGCTGCCTGGGCGTCCCCCAGATCGGCCCGCGAGCGCGTCTTCGCGACGCGCCCCTGCACGCACGCAGCCCGGCGCGAGCTGCTCGTTCAGCGGACCTCGAGGCCGAGCCGCTTGCAGACGCTCGTGACCAACCGACCGTGCGCCTTGTCCACGCGCTTGTCGGTCAGCGTCGCCTCGGGGTCGCGGTACACGACCCGATAGGCGAGGCTCTTGCTGCCGTCGGCCAGCCCCGGACCGGTGTAGACGTCGAAGAGCTGGACCGACTCGAGCAGCGCCTCGTCGACCTCGCGCAGGGCCGCCTCGACCGCGCCCGCCTCGAGCTCGGACGGCACGGTGAACGCGACGTCGCGGCTGCTCGAGGGGAAGCGCGGCAGGCCGCTCGCCTGCGGGACGCCGCGCGCGCCCGCCGCCTCGAGCAGCGCGTCGAGGGACACCGACGCGTACACCACGCGGAGGTCGAGCCCGAGCGCGTCCGTCACGTCGGGGTGCACCTCGCCGATCACCCCGACCCGCGCGCCCGCGACCCGCACCTCGGCCGATCGCCGCGGGTGCAGCGACGGGTCGAGGACGTCGGGGCGGACCGTCTCGAGGCTCAGCCCGAGCGCCGCGTCGACCACCGACGCGAGCGCGCCCTTCGCGTCGTAGAAGTCGTAGCTCCCGTCGGCGCCCACGTGACCCGGCCGGTCGCCAGCCAGCGCGATCGCGAGCTCGAGGCGCTCGGTGGGCAGCCGCTGGCCGCTCGGGACGTAGACGCGGGCGAGCTCGAACAGCGCGACGGTGCTCGCCTGGTGGCGCGTCGCGCGGAGCGCCGCGTCGAGGAGGCCGGGGAGCAGCGAGGTCCGCATCACCGCACGATCCTCGGAGAGCGGGTTGGCCAGCTCGACCGCCTCCGCCGGCACGCGCGCCGCCTCGAGGTCGCTCCGCGACACGAACGAGTAATTGACGGCCTCGAGCAGGCCGAGATCGGCCGCGGCCTCGCGGAGGCGCCACGCCGCGCGGAGGTTCGGGGCGAGCCCGCGGCCCGAGGGCAGGACCCGCGGCAGCTCGGTCGGGATCGCGTCGTAGCCGATCGTCCGGGCGACCTCCTCGATCAGATCCTCGGGCCGCCCGAGGTCGGGGCGCCACGTCGGCGCGCTGACGCGCCAGCCCTCGCCCTCGGCCGGCGAGATCGCGCAGCCCACCGCCTCGAGCGCGCCGCGGACCTTCGCCTCGGGCACGTCGAGGCCGAGGAGCCGCCCGACGTGGGTGGGCCGCAGCGCGATCGCGCGCTCGCCGATCGGGGTCGGGTAGACGTCGCGGGCGGTCGGTGCGGCCGCGCCCCCGGCCAGCGAGCTGATCAGCGACGCCGCGCGCCGCATCGCCCACGGCACGCCGTGAGGGTCCACCCCACGCTCGAAGCGGTGCGAGGAGTCGGTGTGGAGCCCGAGCCGGCGGCTCGTCCGCCGGATCGAGCGCGGGTCGAAGTACGCGACCTCGATCAGCACGTCCCGCGTGTCCTTGCGGATCTCGCTGTCCGCGCCGCCCATCACGCCCGCGACCGCGACCGGCCCTCCTCCGTCGCAGATGAGCAGATCGTCGGCGGTGAACGACCGCTCCTCGCCGTCGAGGGTCGCCATCCGCTCGCCCTCGGCCGCGAGCCGCACCACCACGCGCGGGCCGCGCACCCGGGCGAGGTCGAACGCGTGGATCGGGTGCCCCAGCTCCTGGAGGACGAGGTTGGTCACGTCCACCACGTTGTCGATCGCGCGCACCCCGAGCTTGTGCAGGCGGAAGCGCAGCCAGAACGGCGACGGCGCGACGGTCACGCCCTGGACGACGCCCCCGGCGTAGCGTGGGCAGCGATCGGGGGCCTCGATCGTGATCGGGACGAGGATCGGCACGTCGGGTCGAGGGCCGACGAGGGTCAACGTGTCGACGGCGGACGGCTGCGCGTCGTCGATGAAGGGGAGCTCGTCGGCACCGCGGAGCTTGGCGTCCGTGGACACGAAGCGGCTCGGGAAGCCCGGTACTGGCGGCCGGAACGGCTCGCCGAACGCGAGCGCGACCTCGCGGGCGAGGCCGATGTGCCCGAGGCAGTCGGGCCGGTTCGGCGTCAGGCCGATCTCGTAGACCGCGTCCTCGAGCCCGAGCGCGTCCCGCGCGAGCTGGCCCGGCCGGCCCGGATCCCCCTTGCCGAGCACGAGGATGCCCGCGGTGCCGGCCCCGATCGCGAGCTCGGTCTCGCTGCACAGCATGCCGCTCGAGACGACCCCGCCGACCTTGCGCTCCGCGATCGCCATGCCGCCGGGGAGCTCCGCGCCGGGCTTCGCGAGGACGACGCGGCCGCCGGGCGCGGGGACGTTCGGCGCGCCGCAGATGACCTGGCGCTCGCCCTCCCCGTCGAAGACGGTGACGAGGCTCAGCTTGTCCTTGTCGGGCACCGGCGCGACCGCGCGGACCTCGGCGACGACGACGTGATCGAGCCCCGCGCCGAAGCGGATCGTGTCCTCGACCTCGAGGCCGAGGCGGGTGAGGCGGTCCCCGATGTCGTCGACCGAGGCGTCGACGCCGGAGAGCTCCACGAGCCAGCGATGCGAAGCGAGCATGACGATCTCTCAGAGCTGGGGTTGTCAGAGCTGCGGGGCGGCAGCTGAGGTGTCCAGGGCGGCGGTGTTCAGGGCGGCCTCAGGTTCAGGGCGGCCTCAGAGCTGCGACAGGAAGCGGACGTCGTTCTCGTACAGCAGGCGGATGTTCGAGATGCCGTGCCGCAGCATCGCGATGCGATCGATGCCCATGCCGAACGCGAAGCCCGAGTAGCGACTCGGGTCGAGCCCCACCGCCTCGAACACGACGGGGTGGATCATCCCGCAGCCGAGGATCTCCATCCAACCGGTGCCCTTGCACACACGGCAGGCGCGCGTGCGCTCGGCGTCGCCCTCCCACGGCCGGCAGAAGACGCAGCCCATGTCGAGCTCGCCGCCCGGCTCGACGAACGGGAAGTACGACGGCCGGAACCGCACCGGGACCTCATCGCCGAACAGGCGGCGCACGAAGGCGGTGAGCACGCCCTTGAGGTGGGCGAAGGTCAGGCCCTCGTCGACCGCGAAGCCGTCGATCTGCGCGAACATCGGCGAGTGCGTCGCGTCGTCGTCGCGACGGTAGACCGCGCCGGGGCAGATCACCGCGAGGGGCGGCGGGCGCTTGAGCATCTGGTGGATCTGGATCGTGGTGGTGTGCGTCCGCAGCACCACCTCCGGGTCCACCGTGCCGTCGGGCGCGCGCAGGTAGAAGCTGTCCTGCATGTCGGTCGCCGGGTGATCGGGCGGAAAGCCCAGGCGATCGAAGCAGTTCTGGGTGAGGTCGATCTCGGGCGCGTCCTCGACGTCGAACCCGAGCGCGAGGAAGACGTCCGTGAGCTCGCGGATCGTGCGGCTCAGCGGGTGCAGCCGGCCGCGGGTCACGCCGCGGCCCGGGAGGCTCACGTCGAGCGCCGGGCCGGTCAGCTCCGCCTCGCGGGCGGCCCGAGCGAGCGCCTCGAGCCTCGCATCGAGCGCCTCCTGGACGCGCGCCTTGGTGGCGTTCGCCCGCTGGCCCAGCTCACGCCGCCGGTCCTTGGGGAGCCGCGGCATGAGCTTGAGCAGCCCGGTCAGCTCCCCGGACGGGCCCAGGATCTTGGCGTTCGCTTCACGGAGCGCCTGCTCCGTCGTCGCGCCCTCGAACGCGTCGGCGAGGCGCGCCTCCACGTCGGCGAGGCCCGCCTCGAACCGCTCGAGCGCCGCGCCCTCGTCGGTCGCCTCCGCCATCGCGGCTCCTCCTTGGAGCCGCCTACTTGGCGGCGTCGACGACGGCCTTGAAGCCGCCCGGGTCCCGCAGCGCGAGGTCCGCGAGGATCTTCCGGTCGAGCGCCACCTCGGCCCGCTTGAGACCGTGCATCAGCTTGCTGTAGCTGAGCCCGTGCTCGCGCGCCGCGGCGTTGATGCGGACGATCCAGAGCCGACGGAAGTCGCGCTTCTTGCGACGACGGCCGATGTAGGCCTCGCGCCACGCGCGACGCACCTGCTCGACGGCGTCACCAAAGATGCGGCTGCGCGCGCCGTAGAAGCCACGCGCGGCCTTGAGGATACGGTTGCGGCGACGACGCGCCTTGAACCCACGCTTCGCTCTCGGCATGACTCAGCCTCCCGCACAAAGAAGACGCAACATCTTCTTCTCGTCGGCCTTGTCGACCATGTCGTTCTTGCGGAGGCGGCGGAGACGGCGCTTGTTCTTGCCGATCATCGCGTGGCTCTTGCACGCCTTGCCGCGGCGCACCCGACCGCTGCCGGTCAGGCGCAGGCGCTTCTTCGCGCCGCTGTGGGTCTTCATCTTGGGCATCGGTTGCTCCCTTATGGGCACGGAGACCAGCGCTCACGCGGTCCCGCGCGGGGTTGCGGGTCATGGCAGGCCCCGAGGGGGGCGTCAAGGAGAGACGGCGCGGTCGGCTCGAAACCGACGCGCGCCGTGGCTCGCGGGGAACGAAAGCGCCCGGAACCGACGGCCCGGGCGCGGTGAAGGGAGATCGCTCAGGAGGAGGCGGCCGCCTCGGCCTCGGCCTCGGACTCGCCCTCGGACTCGTCCTCGCGTTCACGCTCGCGCTGCGCCTGCTTGGCAGCGTGGGCCGCCTGAGCCGCCACGCGGGCCCGGATCTCCTGCCGGGGCGCGATGATGCAGGTCATCGTCCGGCCCTCCATGCGGGCCGGCTGCTCCATCTGACCGATGTCGGAGCACTGCTCCATGACGTAATCGAGCTGGCGACGCGCGGTCTCCGGGTGGGTGATCTCGCGGCCTCGGAAGCGGCAGGTGATCTTCACCTTGTTGCCCTCCTCGATGAAGCGACGCGCGTGCTTGATCTTGAACTCCAGGTCGTGGTCGTCGGTCTTCGGGCGGAGCTTGACCTCCTTGAGCTCCACGTGGACCTGCGCCTTGCGGGCCTGACGCTTCTTCCTGGACTCCTCGTACTTGAACTTGCCGAAGTCCATCACCTTGCACACGGGCGGTGAGGCCTTCGGGTTCACCTCGACGAGGTCCAGCTCCTTCTCGCGAGCGAGCCGTTTGGCGTCGGCGGTGGCCATGATGCCGAGCATCGAGCCGTCCGCGCCGATGACGCGAACCTCGGGCACGCGAATCCGGTCGTTGGTGCGCGGGCCCGTGAACTGGTGCCGGCGCATATCGAATCGACGTCTGCCGATAGCTAATTACCTCCTGCAGGAAGGGCAGACGCCCTTCGCGTACGTTCGGACCGGCACGCTGGCGCCGCTCCCCCCGCCCTCGACCCGAAGGACGAGACCGGCATCCATGATGGAGCTTCGACGCGGTCGCCACAAGGGCGGCGGCCGTCGCGGACGGGTCTAGGCACGGGCGGGATTGAACCGCCGACCCCTACCGTGTCAAGGTAGTGCTCTCCCACTGAGCTACGTGCCTGCAAGAGGGACCGGGCTTTACCTCCCGGCTCCGGCAGTGTCAAGCGACGGAGAGCACGTCCGGCGCAGACCGTCGCGCGACGCCCAACCCGCGACGCCCACCCCGGAACGCGCCGAGCAGCACGACGGGGCGAGAATGCTAAGGTCTGCGCTTCGCGATCATGACGCTGCGATTCCAAGAGATCCTGCGGGCGTGGCCGGTAGTCCACCGCTACCTGCCCCGCACTCCCCTCTACCGCTACAGCCTGCTCTCGGCCCGGCTCGGCTTCGACGCCTACGTGAAGCACGAGAACCACCTGCCGATCGGGGCGTTCAAGGTGCGCGGCGGGGTGAACCTGTTCGCCAACCTCAGCGACACCCAGCGCGCCCGGGGGGTCATCGCGGCGACGCGCGGCAACCACGGCCTCAGCCTGGCCTGGTCGGCGCGCACCTTCGGCAGCCGGGCCGTGATCTACGTCCCCAAGGGCAACAACCCGGACAAGAACCAGCTGATGGACGCCCACGGCGGCGAGGTCGTGGTCCACGGCCGAGACTTCGACGAGGCGCGCGAGGAGGCAGAGGCGCACGCGCGCAACGAGCTGCTGCGCTACGTCCACCCCGCCGACGAGGCGCTGCTCATCGCGGGCGTCGGGACCTACGCGATGGAGGTCGCCGAGGATCTGCCCGACCTCGACGCGATCATCGTCCCGATCGGCGGCGGCAGCCTGATCAGCGGCACGGTGCTC
>JAUHXR010000289.1 GCA_030426845.1 Polyangia bacterium
TCGCAGGGCGCGCGGGGGGCGCCGGCGGGGCCGGGGGCGCGGGCTCGGCCGGCTCGGCCGGCTCGGCGGCGGGGGGCGACCAGCGGTCGCTGCCCACGCGGTCGAGGTGCAGCTCGATGCGGCGGTTGGCCGCGCGGCCTTCCGCGGTCTGGTTGTCGGAGAGGGGCCGCGTCTCGCCGTAGCCGTGCGAGAGCAGGCGCTCGGGCGCGACCCCGTGCGCGATGAGGGCGTCGCGGACCGAGGCTGCGCGGCGGCGGCTCAGCCCGAGGTTCATCGACGGGTCTCCCTGCGCGTCGGTGTGGCCGTCGATGCGCAGGCGGAGCGCCTCGGGGCAGGTCGCGAGCGCGCCCTGGACGCGGTCGAGGAGGGCGTCGGCGCTCGGCGTCAGGTGCGCGCTCGCCGTCTCGAACTGGATGCGCTCCTCGCCCTGGATCGCGGCGAGGCGCTGGTCGCACGCGATGGCCTCGTCGAGGTCGACCAGCACCGCGGGGCTCTGCCAGGCGAAGCCGTCAGGCAGCTCGGAGAGCTGCGCGCGCGCCGCCTCGAGCGCCTCGGGCGAGCCTTCGCCCTTGAGCTTGAGCGTGAAGTCGCCGTCGAGCTCGGCCGGGGTCATGTCGAAGTCGAGCTCGCCGCGGTCGAGCGAGACGAGCGCGTCGAGGCCCTTGAGGTACGCCGGCGTCAGCGCGGCCTCGTAGGTGACCTCCTCGTCGATGATCAGGCCGTCGGCGTCGACCACCGCGAAGCGCTCGGCGGCGGCGGCGAGCATCTCGGCCCGCGCCTCCTCGCTGCCGACCTTGCCGTAGAGCGCGACGCGATCGACGCCCGCGGTCTTGGCGCGGACGAGGCGGAGGTCGTAGGTCGGCGCGAGCTCGTAGGTGCGCTCCGGCGGCCGCTCGTCGTCGGGGATCGAGGCGTGCGCCGGCAGCTCGCCGTCGAGAGTGCGCAGGAAGGCGATGATGTCCTCGACCTGACCGTCCTCGAGCTCACGCCCGAGCTGGACGTGGGCCATCGTGCGGATCGCGTCGTCGAGCGTCTCCGCGTGGCCGTCGTGGAAGTAGGGCGCGGTGCGGGTGACGTTGCGCAGCGTCGGGACTCGGAAGAAGTGCCGGTCCGCCGGGTCGCCCGTGACGTTGAAGCGGCCCATGTCGGCGTCGGTGAGCTCGCCGCCGCGCTCCTCGAAGTAGTCGTGCACGAGGCCCATCTTCTGGAAGCTGCCGCCGCCCACGTTCACGCCGTCGTGGCAGGTCGTGCAGCCGACCTCGCGGAACGTCTGGTAGCCGCGGACCGCCTGGGCGTCGATCGCCTCGGGGTCGCCCAGCAGGTAGGCGTCGAACGGCGCGGGCGTCTCGAGTGAGCCGACGTAGGTCGCGATCGCGTCCGTGATCGTCTCCCGGGTGATGCCCTCGTCGGGGTAGCTCGTGTCGAAGGCGTCCGCGTACCACGGATCCTCTTCGATCCGCGGGATCACGGTGGCGAAGGTCGCGCCCATCTCCAGCGGGTTCTCGACCGGGCCCCCGGCTTGCTCCTGCAGATCCGCCGCGCGGCCGTCCCAGAACTGCGCCACGTGGTGGCGCGCGTTGAGGACGGTCGGCGAGTTGATCGGGCCGATCCCGCCCTCGATGCCGATCGAGACGCGGCGCGGCTCGGCGCCGCCCTCCTCGACCACGTGGCAGGTCGCGCAGGTGACGGTGCCGTCGCCGCTCAGGATGCCGTCGTGGAACAGCCGACGGCCGAGCACGACCTTGGCCATGTCGAGCTCCTCGAGGTCGACCTCGAGGGCCGTGATCGGGCCCTGGCCGGGTCCGGCGGGCTCCTCGCTCCTCATGCACCCGCGCGAGTGGGCGAGCAGGCCCACCAGCCCGATGAACACCACCACGAGGAACACGTACCCGACGGTCTCGTCCTTCATGGGCGCCCCGATACCACGATGCGCCGAGGGTACAAGCCCCCGCCTCGCCAGCGGGGGTGCGGGTGGTCGGCGCTGAGGGCGTCAGCGAGCCCAGCGCGGGCCGCCGCCCCCGCCCCCGCCGTGTCCGCGACCACCGCCGCCGCTGCCGCCGTGCCCCCGGCCGCCGCCGTGTCCACCGCCGCCGTGTCCACCACCGCCGCCGCCGTAGATGCGGCCGCAGCGCTCGTGCTCGCCGTCGAGGACGGCCTGATAGGCCTCCGCGCTGAGGTGGATGGGAGTGTAGCTGGCGCCGTCCGCCGCGAGCCGCGACGTGAAGGCGCGGAGGTGATTGCGCGACCCGCACGCGAGCAGCGCGTAGGTGCGGCTGACGTCGGGGTCCTCGGTGCGCGCGGCCATGCCCTCGATGTCGGCGAGGTCGAGCTCCTCGATGAGGGCCCCGACCTCGAGGGCGGCGCGCTCGGAACGTTCGCCGCGCTCGACGAGCGACGTGTAGAGCTCGCTGAAGCGCGGGCTGGTGAACGCGCCGCGGGCCGGGTCGACCACCGGGTCTTCCAGGCCGCGGGCCGCGAGCAGCTCGCCGACGCGGTCCATGTGACGCTGCTCGGAGCCGGCGATCTGCTCGAACATCGGCAGGCCCCACCGGTCGAGGAGTGTGAGGTAGACGTCGCGCGCGAGCTTCTCCTCCTCGCGGAGTGAGATCAGATCTGCCGCCAGGCCGTCGTCGGTCGCGGCCGCTGCTCGGGTCATCGGGGCCTCCGGGGTGGACGCGCTGGCCGCGGTGTCGGCCGGGGTGTCGGCCGGGGTGTCGGCCGTGGCCTCGGCCCCGCCGCAGCCGGCGAGGGCGAGCGTGGCCAGGAGCGCGGGAGCGATGCGTTGGGTCATGCCCTCATGACGTGCATCGCACGTGCCGCCGGCCCGACGTGCGCCACGGCCGCCGATGTGAGACGTGATGCAACGGGTCACGAACCGCGCGGCGCTCGCCCGGTTCGCCGGGCGAGCGCGGGGCCGGGATCACTGACGGGTGTAGACGGTGCTCGTGCCGTTCACGCGGACCGCGAGCGTGGTCTCGGTCAGCTCGTAGGAGCCGCCGAGCCCGGCGTTGAGCGAGGCGAGCTCCGCCGCGTCCACCGCGGTCTCGGGGTAGTCCCCGCTCGGGTCGGTGCATCCGGTCGCGCCCTCCGAGGCGAACGTGTACTCCATCTCGAGCGCGTCGTCGGAGGACAGATTCCACGTGCCCATGTAGTTGAAGCTGTACGTGCAGCCGTCGACCGGGTCGACGCCCGTGCCTCGACCCGTGAACGCGCCGCCCATCTCGTCGCCGGCGAAGGTCATGCGGTCGGTGAACGGGACGCCATCGAACGGGACCTGTCCCTGCCAGGTGCCGAGCAGGCTCGCGGAGGAGCTGCCGCAGCCGACGAGGCCGAGCGCGAGGGTGATGAGGATGACGAGCGTGGTGATCTGACGGGTCATTGGGTTACCTCCATCGGGGCGCGACCTGCGCCCTCCAAAGCACGCCGCGAACTTGCTCGCCGGACCTGCAAACCGCTGGTTAATGCGGGATTAATCGGGTCGCGGGGGCGCGAATAATTCGCGCCTCACGCGCGCGCCGCCCATCTCCTCCGAGCCGTGGTCGACAGGCGACCCGGCGCTCTACGGAGGAAGACATGACGACGCTCGACCGCTCCCTCGTTCGCTACCTGGCGCTCGCCCTCACCCTCGCCACGGCCTCCACCGCGCGCGCGCAGGAAGCCCCCGCCGCCGACGCGCCGCCCGCCGCCGACGCGGCCTCCGCCGAGCCGGCCGAGGCTCCGGTCTCCGCCGATCCTGCGGCCGCCGTCGTTGCGGCCCCGGTCGCGGCGGCCCCCGCTGCAGCGCCCGTCACCACCGTGGTCGTTGCGCCAGCGCCGGCCCCCGCGCCCGAGCGGGAGGATTACGCGCGCGTCCGGTTCCACGCCGCGCTCGTCGGCGGAGGCTTCTTCGGCGACGTCGCCGGCGGGATGGGTGGGCTCACCCTCGGCCTCGGCGTGCAGCTCAACCAGTACTTCGGCCTCTTCTATCAGGCGCACGGCCTGCTCGGCGCCTTCATCGAGGGCGGGCAGGACGGCGCGATCGCCGCGCTCCTCTACAACTCGGCGATCTTCGACGTCACGCTCGGACACTTCTTCCAGTTCGGCGCCGGTCCGTCGCTCGACTTCCTCGCGGGCTGCGCGGCGGGCGCGTCGGGCGCCGGCTGCGGGGACGGCGGCCCGTTCTTCGGGCTCGACGGACGAGTCGCGCTCGCGCTCGGCGGCAACGACGTCGGCACGCGCGGCGCCTTCGTCGTCTCGGCGGACATCCACCCGACCTTCTACCCGGGTGGGGTGAGCCTCGCGTTCATCCTCGGCCTCGGCGGGCAGGTCTACTGATGAACGCGCGCGATCTGTGGGTCCACGGCTGGATCGCGTGGCTGCCGGTCTGAGTGGTCTCAGGGCATCGGAGGCGGCCGCGGCACGGGCGCCTCGGTCGCCGAGACGTTCTCCCCGTTGTCCATGAAGCGTACGGTATCGAGTTGGGCGTAGTCGAAGCCCGGCGACTGGACGTTGAGGCCGGTCGGGTTCTGGGAGACCAGCCCGCCCCGGAGCACGAGCACGCCGGGGTCCGGGTAGCGCGTCTCGCCGTCCGGCGAGCCGAAGGCGACCTGGAGGCCCACGCTCTCGTGACGCGAGACGACGAAGCGCTCGAGCTCGGCCCGTCCGCCTCCGTACACGCCGAGGCCGATCCCGCCGACGATCGCGCGGCACGCGTCGTCGATGCACCCCGCCGGGAGGGTCTGCTCGATGCGGGCGTCCTCCATGACAAGGACGCTGCCCGGGTCGAAGACCTGGACGGACATGTCGGCGTTCTCGGCCAGCCGGGCGCGCTGGACCGAGACCTCGGCGCCGCCCATGAGGACGAGCCCGATGCCCGCGCCCTGCCCGTCGCCGCTCCGCCTCGTGCGTCGGACGTCCAGGTCCTCGAAGACGCCCACCGCCCCCGGGCCGCTCGCGAGCACCCCGGCCTGGTGGGTGTTCTCGACGAGCACACGCGTCACCTCGAGCCGCGACCCCGGCAGCATCACGAGCCCCCACCCGAGGTCGCCCTCGATCACGTCGCCGACCGTCTCGAGGACCTCCACGTCCTCCACCCGGACGGCGCCGCCGTCGGAGGCCACGACGCCAAGGTGCTCCGCCCCGAGGATCGCGGCGCGTCGGAGGGTCAGCGTCGCACCCTCGGTCGCGAAGGCGCCGTGCCCCTGCGCGTCATCCGTCCCGAGCACGCCGTCGATCGCGCTGTCCTCGAAGACCAGCGAGGAGCCCTCGCCGATCGCGGCGAGCCCGGTGCGCTCGCTGTCGATCACGCTCGAGCGGGTCACCCGCGCGGACGCGCCTCCCACCGCCGCGACCGACACCCCGGACTCGCCGCCGAACGTCACGAACTCGATCCACGCGTGGTCCACCGTGGCCTCGGTCCCCGCGCCGTCGACCTGGACGCCGAAGCGCGTGAGTCGATCGAGCGCGACGCGCGTCGCGGTCAGGCGCGCGCCGGAGGCGAGGTAGATCCCATCGGTCGGCTGCCCCGCGTCCGCGCCCGCGCCGACCACCGAGTCCGTGACGCTCACCTCCGCCCTGTCGGCTGCGTCGATCGCGCGCCCGCCGCCCCGCAGCTCGACCGCCTCGAGGCTGACGATCGCCGCGCCCCGCGCGAAGACCACCGTCCCCGCGTCCAGCCCGCGTACGCGCGCCCGGCGCAGGGTCGCGCGCGCGTCGGCGCCGTCGATCCGGAGGGTCGGGCCGTCTCCCTCGAGCGTGGCGTCCTCGAGGACGAGGTGCGCGCCGGGTCCGACCTCGGCCTGCGGCAGGGCGAGGTCCCGCGCGATCGTGGCGCCCGCGGTGACGCGCAGCGCCGGCCCGCCGCTCGCGGTGAGGCTCGTACCGGAGGCGCACGCGCCGACCAGGGTCACGTCGCGCGTGAGCTCGACCCCCGCGTGCTCGCCGACCGAGAGGAGCAGCACGTCGCCCGAGGCCCCGGCCGCGAGGGCCTCCGCGATCGTGCCGTGCGGGCTCGCGAGGCTCCCGTCCCCCGGGCCGCCGCCCGCGGCGACGTAGCGGACCGTGGCCCCGACGGGCGGCGCGGCGTACCCCCCGCTCGGGCAGCTCGAGCCGACCGGCACACAGCCGCCGCCGCCGGGCAGCTGGTACGCGTCGGCCGCGCAGTCAGCCGGGCCGGACTCGGGCCACGGATCGCAGCCGACGAGGCGCGTCCCCGACGCGGCCGAGAGGACCTCCTCCCAGCCGGCGGGGCAGTCGAACGCGGGGCGCCGAGGCTCGACGACCGGGGCCGGCGGGACCGCGGCGTCGGGCTCGGGCGCGCCCGCGTCGAGCCCCGCGTCGGTCGGGGCGCCGTCGTCGCAGCCCAGCAGCGCGAGGCTCACGAGGAGCGCGGAGTCCCTCAGGATGCGCCTCACGAGGCCCCCTCCGGCACGTGGGCCCACAGCAACAGCGGCGTGCCCTCGTCGAGGCGGTAGCCGCCCGGCTCGGTGCGCAGCACGTCGGCGAGCCCGAGCTTGCGCAGCGTCGCGATGCCCACGCGCAAGCGATTTTGCGCCGCCTTGCGGAGGATCCGCTCGCCCGGCCAGGCGCGCGCGATCAGGTCGTCGCGCGGCACGGGCCGGCCCGGCGCGTCGACGCGCATCTGGCAGAGGCGCTCGAGCAGGCGTCGCAGCGCCTCGCGCCGCTCGAGCTCGACGCGCGCGCCGCCCGGGGGACGCATCCAGTCCGCGTCCGGATGGACGACCAGCGTGTCCGCGGGCCAGTCGTCCTCGCTCGCCTCCTCGTCCGGCTCACCGAGCGCGGCGCGCGCGGCTCGGAGCGCGAAGAGCGCGTCCGCGCTCTGGCTCACCGGCGACGGATCGCCCGCCTCGGCCTCCGCGAGGACCGCGCGCACCCTGGCCTCGAGCGCCGCGGCCGCCTCGCCCCGGGCCCGCGCCCTCCACAGCGGGGTGTGGAGCAGCCGCACCGCCAGGGACAGGTAGGGGTCGCCGCTCGCGTCGATCTTGCTCTGCGCCGCCTCGAGGTCGCGCTCGGCGCCGGCCTCGTCGCCGCCGCGCAGCCGCGCCACCGCGAGGTGCGCGCGGAAGAGCGCCTCGAACCGATCGTCGCCCGCCTCGCGGAGGCGCGCGCAGGCCCGCTCGAAGCCCGCCCGCGCCGCGTCGACGTCGCCCTCGTCCATCGCCGCCAGCGCCCGGTAGCCGCGGAAGGCGCCCTCGTAGCGCCGCGCGCCGAGCTCGGCGAAGGCGGACACGGCGGCGTCGTAGCGGCTGCGCGCGGCCGCGAGCGCGCGCTGTCGATGATCCACGATCGCGAGGTTGGCCTCCGTGAACGCCTGCCCGAAGCGGTCGCCGAGCTGATCGTGGATCGCCGCGGCGTCCGCGAAGCAGAGGCGCGCCTCGTCGAAGTGGCCGCGGTCGATCGCGAGGTTGCCGAGGAACGCGCTCGTCATCCCGACGTCGCGCAGGTTGCCCGCCTCGCGGTGCATCCGCAGCGCGCGCTCCTCCACCTCCCGGGCCGCGTCGAGATCGCCGCCTCCAGCGAGGGCCGCGCCGTAGGCGCTGAGGGTCATCGCCTCGTGCACGCGATCGTCGGCGCGGCGGTGCAGATCGAGCGCCTGCTCGTAGGCCACGCGCGCGGCCTCGAGGCTCCCCTGCACGAGCTCGACGGTGGCGAGGCCCGAGAGCGCGCGCGCGGCGAGGTCGTCGTGCCCCGCGGCGCGGGCCGCCTCGAGGGCCGCGGTCAGGTCGGCGCGCGCTGACTCGGGACGGCCCGCCTGGCGATGCGCGTTGCCCCGCACGACCGTCGCCTCGAGCCGGGCGCGGGCCGAGCCGCCGTCCCGCGCGAGGGCCCGGTCGAGCAACGCGACGTGCTCCTCGAAGGGGCCCTGGGTGCTCAGCACCGGCTCGAGCGACAGCGCGGCGAGGAGCGCCTGCTCCGTCTCGGGCGCGCCCTCGACGACGGCCGCGAGGTTCTCGCGCTCGCGCAGGAGCCAGCGGCGCGCGTCGGCGCCGTCGTCGCCGAACACCGCGCTCACCCGGCGTGAGGCCTCGTCGACGAACCACGCCGCGTGCCTCGCGCGCACCGCCGCGTCGCCGCCCAGCTCGTCGAGCATCCCGGCCGCGAAGTCGCGGACCGTCAGGTAGAGCCCGAAGCGCGCCGGCTCGCCGGGTGCCGGCGCCTCGGCGCGGACGAGCGACTTGTCGAAGAGCGACTCGAGCCGCTCGAGCACCAGACCGTCGGCGTCGATCACCGCCTCGGCCGCGTCGAGGTCGAACCCGCCGCGGAACACCGACGCCTGGGCGAGCGCGCGGCGCTCGTCCTCGTCGAGGAGCTGCCAGGACCAGTCCAGGGTCGCGCGCAGGGTCCGCCCCTTGTCGGCCCCGTCGCGGGTGCGCGAGCCGAGGATGCGGAAGCGCTCGCTGAGGCGGTCGAGCAGGGTCTGCGGCCCGAGCAGGGGGAGGCGCGCGGCGGCGAGCTCGATCGCAAGCGGGATCCCGTCGAGCCGCTCGACCAGCTCGGCGAGCCGCGGCCCGTCGTCGGGCCGGGGCGCCCAGCCGGCCCGGTGGCGCGAGGCGCGCTCGAGCAGGAGGCGCACCCCGTCCGCCACCGCCTCGTCGGGGGCGTTGTCCGGGGCCTCGTTCGCGGTGTGGTCGGGCGCGACCGCCGGGAGGGGCCCGAGCTCGAAGACCAGCTCGTCGTCCAGCCGCAGCCGCTCGCGCGACGTGACCAGCAGGACGAGCTCCGGGGCGGCGTGGAGCCACGCGCCGATCAGCCCACCCGCCGCGCCGACCAGCCGCTCGAAATTGTCGAGGACCAGGAGCACCCGGCCCCGGGCCTCGAGCGCGTGCCCCAGCGTGTCGGCGAGCGCCTCGCCGCGGCCGGTCGGGACGCCGAGCGCGTGCGCGACCGCCGCCGCGAGGCCCTCGACGGTGACGACCTCCGTCAGGTCGGCGAGCCACGCGCCGTCGAAGCGTTCGGCGTGTCGACGGACGAGCTCGCGGGTCAGCCGCGTCTTGCCCATCCCGCCCGGCCCGGTGACCGTGATGAGCCGCTCGCCAGCGTCGATCCGCGCGGCCAGCCACGCGAGCTCTTCGCCGCGGCCGATGAACGCCCCCGGCGCGGCGTCCGCGAGATGTTTCCGGGCTTGCCCCATCGAACGACGCGGGAGTCTAGAGCACCGCGGAGCTCGAAACCGCCGGAAATCACGGGCGCGACGGCCGCCCGGCGTGGCCAGCCGCTCCTCGACGATGCCCATCGCCATTCGAGGAGTGGCGCGGCTTCCAGCGATGTCGTCGAATCGTGAACGGTCCTGTGGGCCGCGGCCCAGGCCGGCGCGAGCCGCGGGACCGCGTTAATGCCCGTGTCGCCAAGAGCTCTCATGGCCCTGAGATCACAGAACAAATCTGCGTGAGACATTAATCGGCCTGCGCCCGCGTGGACCGGGGCGGGGGCAGCGGTTACCTCCACGCCCATGAAGATCCTTCCGCTCCTCGTCGCCCTTGGCGTCGTCGTCCTCGGGTGCACCGGCGCGCCGTGCGACGCGCCCGGCCTCCAGTCCGCGCTGGACGGTGCGTCGGCCGGCGACGTCGTGACGGCGGGCGCCTGCCGGTTCGAGGGTGACTTCACCGTCCCCGCCGGGGTCACGCTCGAGGGCGTCGACGGGACGGTGCTCGTCGGTTCGCTGGCGCTGGCGACCGGCGCCGGGACGACGGCCGTGCGCAGCCTGCGGATCGAGGTGGCCGGCGGGCGAGCCCTCGACGTGCAGGGCGCGGGCGCGGCCGCGGCGTCGGACCTGGTCCTCGAGGTCGACGGCGGGGTCGGCGTCTACGCGGACGGCGTCTCGGCGCTGCGCGTCGATCGCGTCGTGGTCCACGGCTCGGTCGACGCCGCGCGCGCGGCGACGCTCGCGGACCGGGCCACCGTCGCCGACGGCGCGACCTACGCCTTCGTGCTCCTGAACGCGGGCGCCGCGGGGGCGCCCCTCGAGCTCGTCGAGCTCGACGCGGACGACGTCGGGCCGTGGGGCGGGCTCATCGCGAACAGCCACGCGCGGTGGGAGGGCTCCACCATGGCGGGCGTCACCGGCACGGGCCTCCTGGTCGACGGCGGAGCGGTCGAGCTGGTCGACGTCCGCGTCGCCGAGCTGCGCCGCGGCGCGCAGATCCTCTCGCCCTACGGGGTGGCGTCGATCGGCGGCGCGACCGTCACGAGCCAGGGCCTCGTCGTCGAGGACGGCGAGGGGGTCGGCGTCCTGCACCACGGAGGCGAGGCGCGGCACCAGGCGCTGAGCGTCCTGCGGCAGGCGCGGGGTGGGGTTCGCGCGCAGTCCGACGCGGACGTCGCGATCGGCGGCGCCTCGAGCCTCGCCGACAACGGTCTTGTCGGGCTCCAGTGCGCGGGCGGGCGGCTCGCGGTCGACGGCCTCGAGGTCACCGGGACCTCGCTCGCGAGCGCGCTGATCGGCGAGACCACCCGCGCGGACGTGGGCGACGGCGTGCAGCTCGAGGACGTGCGCGGCGCGGTCGCCGGGCTCTCGCTCCGCCAGAACGCGCGCGTCGGCCTCCTGATCGACGCGAGCTCGGTCGCGATCGGCGACCTCGCGATCGGCGCGGTCACCGTGGAGGCCGACGGCACCGCGCTCGGCGCGATCGCCCAGGACGCCGCCGGGCCGCTGGCCGGGTGGGACGCGCAGGTCACGCGTCAGGGCGCGAGCGCGGCCAACGACGCGGCGCACACGGGGCTCGTGCCGGTGATCGCGCCCGAGGACGCGCCGCCTCCGATCGCCGCCGTCCCCTGAGCTGCGCGCGGCGCGGCCGCCTGCTATCTCCGGCCGATGCGCGCCGGCGTCGCCCTTGGGGTCGTGCTCCTGGTCGCGCTCGCGGCCTGCGCCGCGCCGGACGCGCCGGCCGGCGATGCGGGCGCGCCTTCGGTCGTCGACGCGGCGGCGCCCGCCCCGATCGCCGCGCCGGTCCCCCCCGAGCTCGGCGACGACTGGGTGTGCCCTCCGGGGTGGACGTCGGCGCGCGTGGCCGAAGGCCCGGCCCCCTGTGCGCCGTGGCCCGCGGCCGACGCTCCCGACTGCGCGGACGGTGAGGCGCGCTTCGTCGGCGAGGCGCGGTGCGCCCCGCTCTCCGTGTGCCCGGCCGGCCGCTTCCCCGACGCGCCGCCGGGCGCGATCCACGTCGACCCGGCCGCGCCTCCCGGCGGCGACGGCACGCCCGCCGCCCCGCTCGCCAGCCTCGCAGAGGCGATCGCGATCGCGGGCGACGGTGACACCGTCGCGCTCTCGGCCGGCGACTTCGAGGGGCCCTTCGAGTGGCCGGCGGGGGTCAACCTCCAGGGCGCATGCGCCGGGGCGACGCGCCTCGTCAGCGGGCCGGGGGACGCGCTCGAGGCGACCGTCCGG
>JAUHXR010000290.1 GCA_030426845.1 Polyangia bacterium
TCGACAAGGCGCTATCCGGGTTCGAGGGCTGGATCTGGGAGGACGAGGCCGAGGGCGCGCGGGTCTGTGGCGCGCGGAGCGCGAGCTGGGACTCGGCCTTCGCCGCCCAGGCCCTCGCCGCCGCGGCGCCCTTCGCCGACGCCGACGACGCGCTGCGGAAGGTGGACGCGTTCCTCGAGAGCCAGCAGATCCAGCGCGGCACCGGCCGCGAGGGCGACAACGATCGCCTCGACCCTACGGGCGGCTACTGCTTCGCCGGGGTGTGGCACGGCTGGCCGGTGAGCGACTGCACCGCCGAGGCGATGCTCGGCCGGATGGAGTCGCCGGTGAGCCGCGCGACCGAGGAGGCGCTGACGTCGGCCGCGCGGTTCGTCCTGCAGTGCCAGAACACGGACGGCGGGTTCGGAAGCTACGAGGCGCGCCGCGTGGATCTGCCGATCGATTGGCTCAACCCGAGCGAGATGTTCGGCGCCTGCATGACCGAGCGCTCTTACGTGGAGTGCACGGCGTCTTGCGTGGCCGCGCTCGCCGAGTTCCGGCGCCGCTACCCCGACCGGCTCCGGGCCGAGCTCGACGACGCGCTCGCCCGCGCGGTCGAGTCGCTCCGCCGCCAGCAGCGCCCCGACGGCTCCTTCGAGGGCATGTGGGGGGTGCACTTCATCTACGGGACGATGTTCGGCATCCGCGGCCTCGTCGCGGCCGGCGTGCCCACCGTCGACCCGGCGATCCGGCGCGCCTGCGCGTGGCTCAAGGAGCGCCAGCGCCCCGACGGCGGCTGGGGCGAGCACCACACCGGCGTCCTCCTGGGGCACTACGTCGACCACGAGGAGGGGCAGGTCGTGCAGACCGCCTGGGCGCTCACCGCGCTCCTCGACGGCCAGGACCCCGACGGGCCCGCGATCGATCGCGCGGCTCGCTACCTCGCGCGCACCCAGCGCGAGGACGGCACGTGGCCCAAGCAGGATCCCGAGGGGATCTTCTTCCACACCGCCCTCCTCGAGTACCGCCTCTATCGCTTCTACTTCCCGCCCTGGGCGCTCGGCCTGTACGAGCGTCGCGTCGCCGCGCGCCGCGCCCGACACCGGCGGAACGACGCACCCACTCTCCACTCCCCAGCTTCCTGAGGTCTGACCGATGCTTCCGAGCCAAACGAGCTACGACGTCGTGGTGGTGGGCGGGGGGCCCGCCGGCTGCGCGGCCGCGATCGCCCACGCCCAGGGCGGCGCCCGCACCCTGCTCCTCGAGGCCGAGCCCCGCGCCGCCGAGCGCTTCGCGGGCGAGTGGCTGCACCCGACCGGGGTGGAGGTCCTCGACGAGCTCCGCGTCGATCGCCTGCGCAGCGCCCAGCCGCAGAACGGCTACGGCTTCGTCATCTTCCCCGACGACGGCAGCGACCCGATCGAGATGCCCTACAGCCGCGGCGTGGCGCTCTCGTGCGAGCACGCCGAGATCGTGCGCGCGATGCGCGAGTCCGCGAGCGCCGAGCCCGGCGTCGAGGTCGTCATGCACGCCCGCGCGGTCGGCCGCGAGGGCGGGCGTCTGTCGGTCGAGGACCGCGAGAGCGGGCGCGCGCTCGACGTGAGCGCGGGGCGGATCGTCGGCGCGGACGGCCGCAAGTCGTTCGTCCGCAAGAGCCTCGAGATGCCCGAGCCGCCGTCGGCCCCGCTCGGCTACATGGCCGCGATCGAGCTGCGCGACGTGGAGCTGCCTCACGAGGGCTTCGGTCACCTCGTGCTCGGCGGGCCCGGGCCCGCGCTGTTCTACCGGATCAGCGACGACGTGGTGCGCGGCTGCCTCGACCTGCCGCTCGCGCTCGGGCCGGGCGCGCGCTCGACGCAGTTCCTGTGGGACGCGTTCGCGCCGGTCCTCCCCGAGGGCCTCCGCGTGGCGATGCGCCGTGCGCTCGAGGACGGCCCGAGCGGCTGGGCGATCAACCGCTTCCGGCCGCGCGCGGGCTTCGGCGCGGGCGACGTCGCGCTGGTCGGCGACGCGGTCGGCCACGTGCACCCGATGACCGCCAACGGCATCACCCTGGGCCTCCTCGACGCGCGCGAGCTCGCGCGGTCCGAGTCGGTCGACGCCTACGCGAAGGCGCGGCGCTCCTACGTCCCGGAGCTCCTGAGCAACGCGCTCTACCACTGCTTCCGCCGCGAGGACGAGAGCGCGACCGCGGTCCGCCGCGCGATGTTCGACACCCTGCGCTCGGACGCGAGCGAGCGCCGCCGCACGATGGACATCCTCGCGGGGACCGATCTTTCGCGCCGCAGCTTCGGCGCGGCGTTCCTCCGCATCGCGGCCCGCGCGATGGGTCAGACCGTCGCCGAGTCCGCGAGCGTCGAGGGCCTCGCCAAGCTCCCCGCGCGCCTCGGCGGCTTCCGCGAGTGGATGCAGTGGCCGGCCGCGCTCGTCGTGCCGTCCGCGCTCGACGAGAAGGTGCGCGCGCGCAGCAGCTCGCAGCACCCGATCCCCCAGCTCGCCGAGCTGACCCCGAACGGCGAGCGCCTGCCGCTGGCCCACGAGGAGCGCCGCGCGGCCGACGTGAGCCTGCACGAGGCGATCGAGCGGGGCTCGGAGGCGCTCCTGCGCGAGCTCGAGGAGGTCGCGGCGCGGGTGGGCAGCGTGCCCGACGCGGAGCTCGCGGGCCCGGCGCTCTCGTGCATGCGCGCGATCCTCTCGACGCGGATGAGCGCGGGGATGACCGCGCGGATGACCCTCGGCCGTCGCCGGCTCGCGGTCGACGGCTTCTCGCGGCTGCTCTCGCGCGAGCCAGAGTGCCGCCACCTCGCGGAGCTGCTGCTCGTCCTGCTCGGCGGCGCGTCGTGGCCGGCCCTGCCGATCGGCGACCTGCCCGAGGGCGTGCGCGCTCTGCTCGACTGCCAGACCCAGGCGGGCGGCTTCGCCCGGTCGCGGGAGATTGCGGCCGCGCCCCAGGCCGCGGGTGAGCTCGAGCTGACCGCGCTCGCGCTCCGGGCCCTCGCCGCGCTCGACGCCGAGCGCCCCGACGCGTCCGACGCTGCGCTCCCCGCGTGCCGTGAGCGCGCCGCGGCCTGGGTCGAGTCGCGCCAGGCGGCCGACGGAGGGTTCGGGGACGTGTCGCGCACCGCGTGGGCGCTCGAGTCGCTCCTCGCGGCCGGCCGGCACCCCGGGACCCCGTCCGTCCGCCGCGCGAGCGCCGCCCTCGCGGCCGCGCTGGCCGACGAGGCCGACCCGATCGCCCAGGCGCACGCCCTGCGCGCGCTCGTCTACGGCGGCGCCTCCTCCACCGAGCCGGTGGTGCGCTGCGCCCGGGCGCTCGCCGCCCGCGAGGGCGACGGCTGGCGGGTGACGCGCGAGGTCGTCGAGGCGCTCGCCGCGTGCGAGCAGCGTCGCGCGATGCGGCCGCGCCCCAAGGCCAAGGCCCGCGCCTCCAAGCCCGCCGCCGCCCAGGCGAGCCCGGCCGCGTCCGAGGCGACCGATCGGAGCGAGCGCCGCCGCCAGCGCCGCGAGCGCCAGCGCGTCGTCCCGGCCGAGCTCGCCGAGGACTGGGCGTTCTGCCGCGAGAGCCTCGGCGAGGTCTCCCGCACCTTCTCGCGCCCGATCCAGATGCTCACGCCGAAGCTCGAGGTCGCGGTGAGCCTCGGCTACCTCCTCTGTCGGATCGCCGACACGATCGAGGACCACGTCGCGGTCGACGCGCTCACCGCCGGCGACGAGCGCCAGCGCGACGCGCTCTTCCGCATGTTCCTCGACGCGCTCGAGGGGCACGGCGACCCGGCCGAGCTCGCGACCGCGTTCGTCGCCGCCGAGGGGGACGACGCGGAGCTGACCCTCGTCCGCGCGTTCCCGCGGGTGATGCGGGTCTACGCGTCGCAGGACGATCACGTCCGCGCCGTCTGCCGCCGCTGGGTCGGCGAGATGGCGCGCGGGATGAACCTCTACCGGCACCGCGAGGCGGGCGCCGACGGGGTCATCGCGATCCACACGATCCCGGACCTCGAGCGCTACTGCTTCTACGTCGCGGGCACCGTCGGCCACCTCCTGACCGATCTGTTCGCGCACGACCTCGGCGAGGATCCGCACGGGCCGCTCGGCCTGCGCCTGCGCGATCACGCCGAGGGCTTCGCGACGGGCCTCCAGCTCACGAACATCCTCAAGGACGTGACCGACGACCTCGCCCGCGGGGTGAGCTTCATCCCGCGCTCGGAGTGCGCGCGTCACGGCTTCGACGTCGCGGCGATGACCGATCCCGTCAACCGGGCCCAGGCCCACGCCGCGGTCGCGCCGCTCTTCGACCTCGCCAAGGCGCGGCTCGACGAGGCGCTCGAGTACTCGCTCACCATCCCCGCCGATCAGAGCGCGACCCGGCTCTTCTGCCTGCTGCCGCTCTGGATGGCGGCGCGCACCCTGGTGCTCGCGCGCGGCAACGACGCGATGTTCGAGGCCGGCCAGCCGGTGAAGATCAGCCGCGCCGAGGTCGAGCAGCTCATCGCGGAGTGCGTCGCGATGGCTGGGCAGGACGATCAGCTCCGTTCGCGCTACGCCAAGCTGTTCGCGGAGCCCGCGAGCGAAGGACGGAAGGTCTCCTGAGATGGGCTACATCTTCGAACCCGACCACCTCCACGAGGTGGTCAAGAGCGTCATCGGGCAGCCGCTGCCCCAGATGATCGACGACATCAAGGCGCAGCTCAACGCGCGCTACCCCGGCCACATCCTCATGGACAGCCGGTGGATCTTCAACAACGCGGGCGGCGCGATGGGCCAGATGCTCGTGCTCCACGCGTCGATCACCGAGTACGTGATGATCTTCGGCAGCCCGATCGGCACGGAGGGTCACAGCGGCCGCTTCTACGCCAAGGACTTCTTCTTCATCCTCGAGGGAGAGCAGTGGGCCTACGCCGAGGGCGACCTCGAGCGGCGCGTCTACAAGCCTGGCGATCTCCACATCCTCCCGCCGGGCACCGCCGAGGGCTACAAGATGCCCGAGGCCTGCTTCGCGCTCGAGTACGCGCGCGGCGCGATCCCCGCGATGCTCCCCTTTGGGATCGCCGACGCGATGTCCTCGACCCTCGACGTGAGCAGCGTCGGCCGCACGTTCGGCGTCTACACCAAGGCGGTCGTCGGCAACCTGCTGCGCGGCAAGATCTGACGGCCCGCGGGGAGGGGTACGCGCGCGGTCAGCGGGTCAGACCGCGCAGCGTCTCGCGCTCCTCGAGCACCCGGTCGATGTAGCGCGCGCGGCTCGTGCAGTGCCCGCTCGCGTAGGCGCCGAGCCCCGCGCGCAGCCCGCCGCAGCGCGCGATCCCCTCCTCGAGGGTCCGCGCGCCGACCTCGAGCACCTCGCCTTGGCACGCCCCGATCCGCTGCTGGCAGCGCGCCCGGTAGGCGTCGTCCTGGACGTAGCGCACCCCGCGCCCCGCGCCGCGCGGGTGGAGCTGGACGATGCCGGCCTCCCGGTTGCGCCCCAGCGCGGCCGGGTCGAGGCCGCTCTCGCGCAGGGCCATCGCGGCGAGCAGCAGCGGGTCGAGGTCGTGGCGCTCCGCCGCCTCGTGGATGAGGCGTGCGAATTCGGTGAGCCGCGCCTCGCAGTCCACCGGGCCCTCGCGGCAGCGGCGCGTCAACACGCGCGTCCCGTCGCGCCGCCGCGAGACGGTGAGGCGCTCCGCGAAGGCGTCGGCGAGCCGGCGCACCGCGTCGCTCACCTCGCGCGGCGGCTCCTCGTCGGGCTCGTCCGCGGCCGCCACCGAGGGCTCGTCCTCGGCCGGCGCGGCGTGGCCGGGGTGCTCCGCGGTGGGGGGCGTCGAGGTCGACTCGGCGGCGGCGCCCGCGCAGCTGGACAGCGCGAAGCACAGCGTCGCGATCGCGGCGTCTCGGCCCGAGGCCATGGGGGATGCTATCGCATCGAGCGCGATGACTCCGAGCCCTTCCGTCCCACCGCGCCGCGTCGGCGATCGCGCGTGCTACCCGGTGGTGCTCGGCGCGATGAACCTCTCGATCGAGGGGCGGCCGTCGCGCGCGCAGGCGATCGCGACGATCCAGACCGCGCTCGAGGCCGGCGTCACGATGATCGACACGGCCGACGTCTACGGGCTCGGCGCCGCCGACGCGGGACACAACGAGCGCCTGATCGCGGAGGCCGGCGTCGCGGCCTCGGCCGCCACCAAGGTCGGGGTCCGCCGCGAGGGCGAGGCGTGGGTCCACGACGGGTCGCCGGCCTACCTGCGCCGCGCGATCGACGCGTCGCTGCGCGCGCTCGGCGTCGAGACGATCGAGCTGCTCATCCTCCACGCGGTCGACGCGCGCGTGCCGATCGAGGACTCGGTCGGCGCGATCGTGGATGCACGGTCGCAAGGCAAGGTGCGCCAGATCGGGGTCTCCAACGTGACCGCCGCGGAGCTCGCCCGGGCACGCGCCGTCGCCCCGATCGCCTGCGTGCAGAACGAGGCGAGCCCGTTCGTGGCCCCCGAGCCCGGGCTCCTCGAGCTCTGCGCGCGCGAACGGATCGCCTTCCTCGCCTACGCGCCCACCGGCGGCTGGCGGGCCGGGCGGCTCGCCCACGAGCCGTGGCTCCAGCGGCTCGCCGCGCGCTACGGGCGGACCTGCTTCGAGGTGACCCTCGCGGCGCTGCTCGCGTGCTCGCCCGGGCTGCTCGTCGTCAGCGGCGCGAGCCGCCCCGAGAACGCGCGGTCGAGCGCGCGCGCGGCCGGCCTCGCCCTCGAGCCCGAGGACGTGGAGGCCTTCCGCGCGCGCTTCTGGGCCGATGGCCGCGCCTCGGAGCGGTAGGGCTACGCCTCGTCCGGGCTATTCGGGAGCTCCATGAGCGGCCGGACCTCCACCGAGCCGTGCGGCAGGATGGGGCACTTCGCGGCCCACTTGAGCGCCTCGTCGAGGTCCGCGCAGTCGATCATGTAGTAGCCGCCGATCTGCTCCTTGGTCTCCGCGAAGGGCCCGTCGATGACCGCGTGCGCGCTGCCGTCCGCCTTGAGCGTGGTCGCGGTGGCCGACGGCTGGAGCGCGTCCCCGCCGAGGTAGACGCCGGCGTCCTTGAGCTCCTGGTTGTACTTCCACCAGGGCACCATCATCTCGCGCGCGGCCTCGGGGGTGCTCGGCGGCGGGCTGTCGGACTCGGCTCCGAAGAGCAGCAGCATGTACCTCATCTCGTCTCCTCCTTTCGCAGGGCCCCGGACGGGCCCGGCCTCGGTCTACACCACCCGGTCGAACGGGCGCGGCGCGGATCGACACCGCGAGGAGGTTTTTCTGTTCGCGGACGGATCAGCCGTCGAGGCCGGCGCCCTTGAGGAGGTACTCCGCCGCGGTGCGGACGTGGCCGAGCACCTCGGGGCCGGGGTAGAGCCCGGCCGTCCAGCCGACCATCGAGGCGAACCAGATGTGCCGGAGGAGGAACGCGACGTTGGCCTCGGCCTCCGAGTAGGAGCCGGCGTCGACCTGCTGCGGCGGCACGCCGCGGAGGGCCGCGACGATGATGCGGGTCGTCTCGCCGTCGTGCTCGAGCACCGCGCCGGCGATCTCCGGGTGGTTGGCGCTGATCGCCCCGAGCACCGTCCGCCCGAACGCGGGGCGCCGGGTGAGCGCGCGCGTCATCCGGGTGAAGAGGTTGTCGATCCGCGCGACCGCGGTCTCGCCCGTCGCCGGCCGGCGCTCGAACTGGCGGCGCAGCCGGTGCGTCTGGGCCTGGACCGCGGCCCCGACGATCTCCTCCTTGCTGCCGAAGCTCCGGTAGAGCGAGCCGAGCGCGACGCCCGCCTTGTCCGCGACCTCGCGTAGCCCGACCGCCTCGAAGCCCCGACCCTGCGCGAGCTTGATCGCGACGTCGACGATCCGCGCGCGGCGCGTCTCCTCCGCCGGGTCAGTCACCTTCCGCGCCCTCGAAGGAGGCGGTGAAGTTCTCGAGCACCCACGCGTTGAACTTCGGGGCACGGAGCCGGCTGAGCAAGGGGAGGAACACGCGCTCCACCCGATCCTCGCGCACCACGTCCCCCCAGCCGACCACCCCGTTGTCGTGCGCGCCGAGCAGGAACGGCATCACCTCGGTCTGCCCGCGCTCGAACGCGTCGAACAGGATGGACGCCTTGAGGTAGGCCGCGCTCACGTCGCTGAAGCCGGGGCGGACCCCGCGGAGGTAGCGGCTGAACGGCTCCGCGATGACGCGCTTGTCTGGCCGATCGACGAGCCCGTAGGCCTCGAGCTGGCGCTTGAGGTAGCGGCTCGCGCTCAGCGGCGGGTGCTCCGTGGCGCGCGCCTCACGCTCGTAGCCCTCGGCGACGACGACGAGCGCGTGGTCCACCGCGCCGAGCTCGCGCGCGAGCTCCTCGAGGACCTCGGGCGAGAAGTGGAAGAACGGCAGGACGATCAGGTGCGCGCGGGCCGCGACCCCGCAGTGCAGCGCGTGGCGGCCGCTCCGGTTGCCCATCATCTCGAGCAGGTAGGAGCGCTTGTGGGTGTAGGCGTCCTCGTAGAGGCCGCGGGCGATCTGCGAGCCCGCCTCGACCCCGGTGAGGAACCCGATCGCGCGGTCGCCCCCGAGGTCGTTGTCGATCGAGACGTTGATGAACCCCGCGCTCGGCCGCCGCTCGCCGAACGCCTCCATCCACGCCTTGCAGCCCTCGAGCGTGCCGTTGCCCCCGACCCCGATCAGGTGGGTGAAGCCCTGGCGGTGGAACGTCTCGACCGCCTCGGCGCGGCGCCCCGCGTCCAGGAAGCCGGTGTAGCGCTCGCTGCGGAAGTCGCTCCCCGGGTCGCGCACCCGCCGGCCCATCGAGCGCGCGGGGATGCCCTTGGCGAGCAGCTCGTAACGTTCCTTGCGGTGTACGGTCAGCCGCTCGAAGGGGAGCTCCTGCGTGCGATCGGAGGTGAGCGAGCGGAACCCCTCGGTCGCCGCCCACAGCTCGTAGCCGCGTCGCGAGGCCTCCTCGGTGATCGCGACCGCGACCGACGAGTAGCCGGGGGCGTTGCCGCCGTCGAACACCGCGAGGAGGCGGCGCTCGTGACGCGGCGCCTTGCTCGGTCTCAGGAACGGCAGCGGGTCACGCACCGCGCGAGGATAGAGCAAGTCCCGGGGGCACGGACGGGCGATCAGGGGCGGTAGCGCGCGATCGGGGGCGGCGTCTTCGCGATCAGCGCGCCCCCGGCCCCGACCTGACCCTCGTCGTTCCGCCCCCAGCAGGTGACGTGGCCGTCGCGGTGGAGCGCGCAGCCGGGGTTCGCGGCGAGCCCGTCGACGACGTCGTCGACGCTCGCGATCACCACCCCGTCCCGATCGACGCCCGCGCGAGCGCGACGACGGTCGGGGCGCGCGCCGCGCTCATCGCCCGAGCACACCCGGCCGCGATCAAGGGGCGGCCGAGGCGAGCGCCGCGTGGAGGTAGGCGATCACCGCGCGCTTGGTCTCGCGCACGAGGCGAGGGCGCTCCGCCTCGGGGCGGGTGAGCGCGGCGCTGAGCAGGCCCGAGACGAGGTAGACGAGGGTGCGCGCGACGGGCGCCCGGTCTTCGCGCGCGAGCTGCGGCGCCCGCGCGCCGATCAGGCCCTCGAGCCAGGCGCCGAACGAGTCGGACCACGCGTCGCTCGTCTCGCGGAGCGGCGCGCCCGCGACCTGCGCGCCGAGCCACAGGGCGGCGTACCCGGTCTCCTCCGCGTAGAAGGCGTAGAACGCGTCCACCACGCGCCCCGCGATCGCGTCGACGGGATCGCTCGGGTCGCCGACCGCCACCGCGAGCCGCTCCGCCAGCCGCTCGCGGAACGCCTCGAGCAGCGCGACCAGGATCGCGTCCTTGTTGGGGAAGTAGTCGTAGAGCGTGCCGATCGCGACGCCGGCCTCGCGGGCCACCGCGTTCGTGTTCAGGCCCGGGAGCTGCTCGCGCTCGATGAGGGCTGCGGCCGCCTCGAGGATCCGCGCGCGGGTCCGGAGCGCGCGCGCCTGAGTCGGTTTCCGTCGGGCCACCCGGAGCCTTGACACGACCCGAGCAAACGCTCAACTTTCAGGAACCGAGCAATCACTCGGTTTTGTGGGCGGCCGACGAGGAGAGCGCTGCGATGGATGCGAACGAGGCGCCGCGGGTCACGACCCTGCGCCGAGCCGTGCGGTGGGGGCTGGCGGGCGGCGTGGTCGCGGCGGGCCTCTCGGTGGTGTTCTCGCGCACCCCGGGGCCGCTTGCGCTGCTCTTCGCGCTGGCTGCCGGGGCCGGCGCGCTCGCCTTTCGGTTCGCCGGCCGACCGCGCCCTGCGGCCGCGCTCGCGCTGCTCACCCTGACGCTCGGCCTGGCCGAGCTCCCGTTCCTGCCGTGGCCCGCCCCACTCGCCGTCGCCTCGCTGGGCCTCGCCCTCCTCGCGCGCCTCGACCCCGGCCTGCGCCCGTCGTGGGCCCGGGTCCTCGCCCGCGGCCCGGTCCCCCTCGCGCCGACCGCCCTTGTCGCGGGGGTCACGCCCTTCGCCCTCGCGGCCTGGTACTTCGGGATGCGCCCCGACCTCGGCGACCTCGACCGGATGGTGCCGGACCTTCCCGTGCCCCTGCTGTTCCTCGGCGCGGTCCTCTTCGCGGTCACCAACGCGACCCTCGAGGAGCTCCTCTGGCGCGGGGTGCTGATGGACGCCCTCGACTCGGTCGCGCCGCGGCGCGGGCGTGCCCTCTACGTCGTCGGCCTGAGCGCGCTCTCGATGGGCCTCATGCACGCGTGGGGATTCCCGCGGGGGCCGCTCGGGGTCGCCATGGTCACCGTCTGGGCCGCGATGCTCGGCTGGCTCCGGCTCCGCACCCGGGGCCTCGCCGCGCCGATCGTCGCGCACACCGTCGCCGACTCGGTCATCGCCGCGCTCCTGATCGGCGCGGCGCGCGGGTACTGGTGAGCGGCTCGCCGATCCTCGAGATGTGCTCTAGTAGAATCCCTTGCGACTCACCGTCCTCCTCGGCGCGCTCCTGCTCGCCCTCGCGCCCGGCCGCGCGCGGGCCCACGGCCGGCCGATCCAGGTCGACCAGCTCCGCTTCGACCCCGACGCGCCCGACCGGCTCGTGCTCCAGACGACCTTCGGGCTGGCGGTCAGCGAGGACCTCGGCGCGAGCTGGCGCTGGGTCTGCGCGGCGGTCTACCGCGCCGACCCGGTCCTCGAGGACCCCGCGATCGCGCTGACCGCCGGCCGCGTGATCATGGGCACCTTCTCCGGCGCGGCCAGCGCGCCGCCGCCGCTCTGCGAGTGGGACCTCCCCGAGGGCCCGGCGCGCGACGTCTACGTGGTCGACGTGACCGCGGACCCGACGACGCCGGGGCGCGCGTGGGCCGTCGCCTCGGACGGCCGCGTGCCGGACCGCGTGCTCCTGAGCGACGACGCGGGGCGGTCCTGGTCGGCCGTCGGGCCGCCCATC
>JAUHXR010000291.1 GCA_030426845.1 Polyangia bacterium
GCCGTTGCCGCCGCCGCCCCCGCCCGAGCCGCCGACGAGGGGCACGAGCCGGGCGCCGCCGTAGGTCGCCCCCGCCGCGCCGCCCTCGCTCGCCCGGCCGCCCCGCCCGCCGGGTCCGCCGAAGCTCGCGCCCCCGCCGCCGCCGTCGAAGTCACCCGAGCCGTCGAGCCCGCGGGCGCCCGCGCCCGCGCCGCTGCCGTCGCTGTCCTGCTCCCCGCCGTCGCTCCCGCCGGGCCCGGCGCCCTGGCCGGTGCTCCCCACGTCGATCGCGCCCTGGATGTCGGCGTCGGTGCGCAGGAGCACGACGAACGCCCGCGAGCCGACCGCGCGGAGCGTCGCCCCGGTGGGCACCCCGATGCGGTCCATCGCGAAGACCCCGAGGTCGGCGCCGCCCGGAGTGCTGGGCGTGAGCTGGGTGTAGAGGATCCCCGTGGTCGCGTCGGTCCCCGTCCCGGCGGGTCGGACCGTGCCCACGCCGGGCTCGTCGATCTCGCCGGTGTCGGTGTCGAAGACCCAGGTGTTCGTCACGGTGACCACCCCGGTGCCGGCGCCGAGCCCGACGCGCGCGTCGACGTTGCTGGGGAGCAGCTCGCGGCACGCGCCGACCGTGACGCTCGAGCAGCCGAGCGGGCAGGTGCACGGCCCCGCGTCGGGGCGACCGGCGTCGGGCGGCGGGCCGGCGTCCGGAGGTCCGCCATCGGGCCGGCCTGCGTCCGGGGGGCCGCCGTCCATCCCGGGCCCGGCGTCCCGCTCCGGGCCCGCGTCCGGTCCGCCGTCGATGCCCGGTCCGGCGTCGACGCCCGGGCCCGCGTCGAACGGAGGTCCGGCGTCCCGCAGGCCCCCGTCACGTCCGGCGTCGGGGAGCGCGCCGTCCGGGAGCGCGGCGTCCTCGTCGCCCGGTAGGCCGTTCAGATCGAGCGTGCAGCCGACGAGGAGGAGGGACAGGGAGACGCGGGCGATGAAGCGGGCCACGCGACACGATCGTTCGAGCGGGCCGGAGATTCAAGACGCGTCGCGGTGAGCTCCGGCCGCATCCGCCGACCCACCGTGAGTCGGGCGTGCTCACCGGGCGGCGCGGCGGCCGCGTGACTTGGCCTTGCCCCGGCTCACCGCCCGGCCGCTCCGCGCGAGGAGCTGATCCTCGAGGACGCGGATCTCGTCGCGCAGCTCGGCCGCGCGCTCGTACTCGAGGCTCTCGGCCGCGAGCATCATCTCGCTGCGCAGCTCCTCGATCCGCTCCGGGATCGCGGCCGGCTCGACCTCCGTCTCGACGCGGGCCTTCGGCGCGGTCGACCAGTCTCGCCCGCCGCTCGTCGGGTCGAGCTCGTGGAGAGCCTTCTTGACGGTCTCGGGGGTGATGCCGTGCTCGGTGTTGTACTGCGCCTGGAGCTCGCGACGGCGCGCGGTCTCGTCGATCGCGTGCCGCATCGCCTCGGTGATCCTGTCGGCGTACATGATCACCTCGCCGCGGGAGTTGCGGGCGGCGCGGCCGATCGTCTGGATCAGCGAGCGTGGTGAGCGAAGGAAACCCTCCTTGTCGGCGTCGAGGATCGCGACGAGCGAGACCTCGGGCAGGTCGAGCCCCTCGCGCAGCAGGTTGATCCCGATGAGGACGTCGTACTCGCCGCGGCGGAGGTCGGCGAGGATCTCGATCCGCTCGAGGGTGTCGACGTCGCTGTGGAGGTAGCGGCAGCGGACCGCGAGCTCGGTGAAGTACTCGTTGAGGTCCTCGGCCATGCGCTTGGTCAGCGTCGTCACGAGGACGCGCTCGTTGCGCTCGACCCGGCCGCGGATCTCCTCGAGCAGGTCGTCGACCTGGTGGGCCACCGGGCGCACGTGCACCGGCGGATCCATGAGGCCGGTCGGACGGATCACCTGCTCGACCACGACGCCCTCGGCCTGCTGCATCTCCCAGTCGCCGGGGGTCGCCGAGACGTGGATGCACTGCCGCGCGCGCTCCCAGAACTCCTCGAACTTGAGCGGCCGGTTGTCGCGGGCGCTTGGCAGCCGGAAGCCATGCTCGACGAGAGTCGCCTTGCGGGCCTGATCGCCGCGGTACATCGCGCCGAGCTGCGGCACGGTGATGTGCGACTCGTCGAGCACGAGCAGGTAGTCGTCGGGGAAATAGTCGACGAGGACCGGCGGGGGATCGCCCGGCTCGCGCCCGGAGAAGTGCCGGGAGTAGTTCTCGATGCCGTGGCAGAACCCCATCTGCTCGAGCATCTCGAGGTCGTACATCGTGCGCTGCTCGAGGCGCTGGGCCTCGAGGATCTTGCCGTCGCGCCGCAGCTCTTCGAGCCGCTCGCCGAGCTCCGCGCGGATGTCGCCGACCGCGCGCTCGCGGATGTCGGCCGGGGTCACGTAGTGCGAGCCGGGGTAGATGGCGTAGGCCGGCAGGTCGCGGAGCACCTTGCCGCGGAGCGGGTCGATCTCGGAGAGCCGCTCGATCTCGTCGCCCCAGAACTCGATCCGCACCGCGCGGTCCTCCTCGTCGACGGGGAAGATCTCGACGACGTCGCCGCGCACGCGGAACGTGCCGCGGTGGAAGTCGACGTCGTTGCGCTGGTACTGGATGTCGACGAGCTGGCGCAGGAGCTTGTCGCGTCGCAGCTCCGCGCCGGGCTGGAGCTGGATGAGCATCTCGCCGTACGACTCGCGCGAGCCGATGCCGTAGATGCACGAGACGCTGGCCACGATGATCACGTCACGCCGCGAGAGGAGCGATCGGGTGGCCGCGTGTCGCATCCGGTCGATGCGGTCGTTGATGATCGCGTCTTTCTCGATGTAGGTGTCCGAGGTCGGGACGTAGGCCTCGGGCTGGTAGTAGTCGTAGTAGGAGACGAAGTACTGGACGGCGTTGTTCGGGAACAGCTCGCGCATCTCCTGGTAGAGCTGGGCGGCGAGGGTCTTGTTCGGCGCGATGATCAGGGTGGGGCGCTGGACCTCCTGGATCACGTTCGCGATCGTGAAGGTCTTGCCGCTGCCGGTGATCCCGAGCAGCACCTGGTGCGGGTCCCCCGCGCGGAGGCGCTCGCTGAGGGCGGCGATCGCGGCCGGCTGGTCGGCCTTCGGGGTCAGGTGGCTGGCGAGGGTGAAGGGCTGGTCCACCGTCCCTTCGTAGTGCGGGCCGCGCCGGCCGGCACGCGGGCTGCGGACACCCTGGTGTCAGGAGCCTGATCGGCTACCCTGCCGCCGCGATGCTGGTGCGCGGGTGGCTGCTTCGGATCGGGCGCGTCGCGGTGGTCGCGATCGCGGCCTATTTCGCGTTCCGCTGGCTCGAGCCCCAGGGCCTCGGCTGGGTGGTGCTCCTGGTCGCCGGCGTCGCCGCGGCGGCGTGGATCGGCTGGCGCGCCTACCGCATCCGGCGCGCGCGGGCCGAGGACGCGCGCGCCGACCGCTGGGCGCAGGCGCTGATGAGCCCGCCGGAGCGGCCGGCCGCGGTGCGCGAGCTGCGGGAGGCGATCGCGGGCCTCGACCTCGCCAAGGCGCGGAGCCGGACGGAGCGGGCGCACCTCACGCTGGTGCTCGCGGAGCTGCTCGAGGCCGACGGCGACCCGGCCGGGGCGCTCGAGGCCCTCGAGGCGCTGCCCGCGGACGCGCTCGGCGAGCGGCTGGCCGCGGTGGTGCGGCACGCGCGGGCGGTCAGCCACCTGAGCGCGGGCGACCCGGCGGCGGCGCGCGAAGCCCTCGACGAGGCGCCGGGGCGCTCGGGCGACCGGCAGGTCGACCTGCGGATCCGCATGCTGCGTGGCCTCATCCTGGCCGAGACGGGCGACGCCGAAGGGGCGCTCGAGGCGGCCGAGCACGCGCGCGACGAGGCGGGCGACGACGCCGACCTGCGGACCGAGGCACGGCTGCTGAAGGCGGCGGCGCTCGACGCGGCGGGCGACCGACCGGACGCGCTGCGGGTGATGGCCGCGGTGGGAGACGAGATGCTCGAGGTCCTCACCGTCCTCGGCCTGCCCCGGATCCGCGGCCTCGCCGCGGACGCCCTCGAGGCGCGCGAGGACGAGGACTGAGACCACGAGGGGGAGACCACGAAGGGGCGGGGCTCAGCCGCCCATGAGGTGGACGCGCGACTTGGCGAAGCGCGCGGCCACGCCGACGATCCCCGGGCGCTGCGCGATGTGCTCGAGCACCGAGAGGGCCTGAGACACCGTCAGGGGCTGGTTCGGCGACAGGCGAAGCACCTCGAGCGCCGACGTCACCACGGCGTGCGCCGTGGTGTCCCCGAGCGAGGGGCTCAGGAGGCTCGCGAGCCCGTGGCCGTCGATGCGCCTCACCGGGGTCATCTCACTCCGGGAACGCGAGCACGACGGTGGTGGTGTTGTGGAATCCGGAGAAGTCGCCCACGTCGAGCGCGATCTCGCCGTAGGTCTCGAACCCCGCGAGGGGGACCCCGCCGAGCTCCTCGGAGATGGACCGGACAGCGGCCTCGAACTGGCCCTCGAGGATCAGCTGGCGGCAGATGCAGTCGAAGACGACCGCGCCGGCCGCGGGGCGCTCGAGCTGCGCGGCGGCGCGCCGGGCGGCCGATCGGGCGGCCGCGAGCTGCCCGGCCGCGTTGCTCTCGGTGATGCGGATGGTCGCGCCCTCGGGGATCGCGCAGGCCATGTTGAGCGAGCCGTCTTCCTCCCGCGAGAGGGGAGCGCGGATCTTGTGTTCCTCACCGTTCGGGAGGCCGGCTTCGTATCGAAGTAGAAACCCACCGACGTCCTCCGGAGCGAGCTCGGTCGGATCGACGCCGGTCGCGAGGGCGGCCTTGCGCGTGTGCTCGACCCAGACGTCCCACGCGGGGCGGCCGTTCACCTCGTGGACGACGCCGCCGCTGGCCCGGGTGACCTGGAGCGGCGGGCTCAGCGGGCTGTGCGCGTGTGATACTCCGACCCCGAGCGGGCTCTCGGAGAACACCACCGCGGCCACGATCGCGTCCGTGGCGGCCTCCGCGCCGCAGCTCACGACGCAGCGTTGCATCGCGAGATCGTCGCCGGCCGCTCCCCCGGCCAGCCGGATCGGCTCGCCGAGCACCGAGGCGGCGATCAGGGTCGCCTCCTCGCCGTTGCCCGCGAACGGGTCGAGCAACAAGATCGCGGTGCGGTGCGGCTTGCCCTCGACCCTCGCCGGGATGTGCGCGGTGGCCGCCTGGACCGCGGCCATCGGGTCGGACTTGAGGCCGACGCCGATGCCACCGGCTACCACGATCTCGCCCGCGACCCCGATCGCGGAGACCTGGCCCTTGGTGTCGCCCACCTCGGTGAACTCCCCGGCGGTCGAGCTGCCCAGGAGGGTGGTCCCCGGGAACCGCTCGGCGATGCGGGGGGCGATCGCCTCGAGCGGCTGCGCGGTCGAGGCGAACACCATGATCAAGGCAGGCGTATCGCCACCGAAACCGTCCGCGAGCTGTTGACACAGGGCCTCGGCCGCCTCGCCCGCCGAGCCTCGGGCGGATGCGGAAACAACTCGGGTGCTCATTCTGCCTCCCACGCTGTCGGGTACGGTGGATCGTGCCCGAGCCTTGAGCGCAGGGGCGACGGTTATTTATGAGAATGGTGGAATTTTTCCATGAGATCAACCAAGGCCTCCACCCATTCGACCTCGACCGCGTTGTAGAGGCTCGCGCGGAGCCCGCCGACCTTGCGGTGACCCTTGAGCCCGAACATCCCGGCCTCCTTGGCGGCGGCGAGCAGCTCCGCCTCGAGCGCCTCGCTCGGCAGGCGGAACACGACGTTCATGATCGAGCGTGAGGACGGCTCGACCGGGCAGCGGAAGAACTCGGGGTGGGCGTCGATGAGCGCGTACAGCATCGAGGACTTCGCCCGGGCGCGGCGCTCCATCTCCTCGGCCCCGCCGCGATCGGCGATCACCGCGAGGGTGTTCCGCAGCATGTAGATCGCGAACGTCGGTGCGGTGTTCCAGAGCGAGTCCTTGGCGGCGTGGGAGGCGTAGCGAAACACCTCCGGCAGGTCGGTCCGTGCGCCCGCGACGAGGCTCTTGCGGACGATCACCACCGTGACCCCGGCCGGGCCGACGTTCTTCTGGGCCCCCGCGTAGATCACGCCGAAGCGGCTCACGTCGATCGGGCGGCACAGCAGGTCGCTCGTCATGTCGGCGACGAGCGGGACGTCGTCCGAGAAGGGGTAGGGCGTGCCGCCGTCGACCGCCCATTGGGTGCCGTAGAGGGTGTTGTTGCTCGTGATGTGGAGGTAGGCGGCCTCGGGATCGCGGTCGAGCTCGTCGAGCCGGGGCACCCGGGTGAAGCCGCCGTCCTCGAGGGTGGTCGCGGCTACCCGCGCGCGGCCGACGATCGCGGCCTCCGAGTGCGCGCCCACGCTCCAGTTGCCTGTGATGACGTAGTCGGCGCTCCCGCCCTCGGGCACGAGGTTCATCGGGACCATCGCGAACTGCTGGCGCGCCCCGCCCTGGAGCAGGAGCACGTCGTAGTCGTCGGGGACCCCGAGCAGCTCCCGCAGGAGCGACAGCGCCTCCTTGTGGACCGCGTCGTAGTGCGGGCCGCGGTGGCTGTGCTCCATGATCGACATGCCGGTGCCGGCGAAGTCGAGCAGCTCGGCCTGCGCGCGCTGAAGTGCCTCGAGGGGGAGGGCCGCGGGGCCCGCGTAGAAGTTCTTCGCTCGGTCCGCCATGGCGGGAGACTAAACCACGTCGCGTGTCATACTCCCGCCCCTTTTCCTGGCCCCTCTCTACAAGGCACCCCGATGGAACACGCCGACCCCGACGACCGCCTCCACCGCATCCGTCACAGCCTCGCGCACGTGCTCGCGCAGGCCGTCCTGGAGCTGCGGCCGGGGACTACGTTGGGCTTCGGCCCGCCGATCGCCGACGGGTTCTACTACGACTTCATCCTCAGCGAGCCGATCACGGAGGAGGACTTCCCCGCGATCGAGAAGCGGATGAAGCAGATCATCAAGGCCGGCCAGGCCTTCGAGCGCGAGGACCTGCCCAAGGCCGAGGCGCTGGCTCGCATCGAGACGATGAGCGAGCCGTACAAGCGCGAGTACGCCGAGGAGCTGATCGACAAGCAGGGCCTCGACTCGCTGAGCTTCTACACGAACGGGCCGTTCCTCGACATGTGCGAGGGCCCGCACGTCGAGAACACCCGCGAGCTGCCCAAGGGTGGCTTCAAGCTGCGCTCGGTCGCCGGCGCCTACTGGCGAGGCAACAGCGACAACGTGATGATGACGCGGATCTACGCGTGGGCCTTCGAGACCAAGGACGAGCTCGAGGCGCACGTGAAGGCCTACAAGGAGGCCCTCGCCCGCGACCACAAGAAGCTCGGCAAGGAGCTCGACTTCTTCGTCATCGACGACGTCATCGGCAAGGGCCTGCCGCTCTGGCTGCCGCACGGCACGGTGCTCCGCGACGAGATCGAGAAGCTCATGAAGGAGCTCGAGTTCGCCGACGGCTACCAGCGCGTCGCGACCCCGCCGCTCGCCAAGACCGACCTCTACCGCAAGACGGGGCACCTCCCGTACTACGCGGACGGGATGTACCCCTTCATGGAGCTGAAGGAGACGTCCGACGACGGCGGCGAGGAGATCCGCGAGCAGTACGTGCTCCGGCCGATGAACTGCCCGCACCATCACCGCGTGTTCGCCGCCCGCCTGCGGAGCTACCGCGAGCTGCCGCTGCGCCTCGCCGAGTACGGGCAGGACTTCCGCTACGAGGACTCGGGCTCGCTGAGCGGCCTCCTGCGCGTGCGCGGGTTCTGCATGAACGACGCGCACATCTACTGCGAGGAGACGCAGATCAAGAGCGAGCTCCTCCAGGTCATGACGATGATCAAGCGGCTCTACGAGATCCTCGACCTCGAGAGCTACCACTTCCGCTTCTCCACCTGGGACCCCGAGGACCCGAAGGGCAAGGAGAAGTACGTGGACAACCCGGCCGCGTGGGAGGCGACCCAGCGGCACGTGAAGGCGGCGCTCGACGAGTTCGGTCGCGCCTACGAGCACGGGCCGGGCGAGGCGGCGTTCTACGGGCCGAAGATCGACGTGCAGTTCCGCACCGTGACGGGCCGCGAGGAGAGCCTGAGCACCAACCAGCTCGACTTCGCGGTGCCCGAGCGGCTCGGCTTGACCTACCGCGGCGCGGACAACGAGCACCACACGCCGTACGTCATCCACCGGGCGCCGGCGAGCACCCACGAGCGGCTCGTCGCGTTCCTCATCGAGCACTTCGGCGGCGCGTTCCCGACGTGGCTCGCGCCCGTCCAGGTGCGCGTGCTGACGGTGAGCGACTCGTTCCGCGACTACGGCGAGGCGGTGGTCAAGCGGCTGCGCGGGCACATGGTGCGGGCCGAGCTCGACCAGACGAGCGAGACGGTCGGCAAGAAGATCCGCACCGCGGTCACCCAGAAGATCCCCAACGTAATCGTCGTCGGGGAGCGCGAGCAGCAGGAGGCTTCGGTGACGGTGCGTCGCTACGGCTCGCGCGACCAGACCTCGATGCCCCTCGATGCCTTCGAGGCGGACCTGCTGCAGCGCATCCGCGAGCGCACGCTCGATCGGGTGGACTGGCGCCAGGGCTGACTGTCTCGCGGCCGCGGGCTGGGGAGATCTGTCCCCGGCTCCGGTCGCAGTCGACACCCTCGGGGACCGGCGATCGGCGGGCCGAGCCGGTGGTCCCACGCTTGCACATCGCGTCGGCATGCGGACGCGGTGGATCGCGGTGGTGGCGGTGGTAGGCCTCTTCGGGTGCCTCTTCGGGTGCGAGGAGGGGAGCCCCACCACGCGCGCGGCGTGGACGCGCGGCGAGCGCGAGGGCGAGCAGGTCCTCGCCTATCGCCCCTACGCCGACTTCACGCTCGAGGGCGAGATGGGGGTCAGCCCGCCGATCGCGGTGAGCGACGGCGTGGACCGCGTGAGCGTGATCGTCGGCACGGCCGAGCCGGTGACCGTGATGGTGCGCCCCGTCGGCGGGGCCTGGCGTCCGCTCAGCCTGTTCTGGGCCTACGAGGGCTACGGCGTCCACATCGGCCGGGTCGAGGGCGAGTCCATCCAGGTCGGGCTCCCCGCTGGCGAGACGGCGCGGGTGCCGTGGCTGCGGGCGGTGGCGGCCCACGATCGCACACCGCCCTTCGAGGCTCGAACCGAGCAGCCGATGCGGGCGATGGAGCCGACCCTCGAGGACCTGGTGCGGCCGCGCGCGAGCTGGAGCGCCCTCGCGTCGCGGTGCGGCGCGGGCGAGGAGGACGGGGCGCTCAAGGACCGCTTCTCCATCCACGGGACGCTCCTGCCGGCCGAGAGCGCGCCGGCCGGGAGCGCGGGGGCGACCGCGGTGCTCGCGACCCAGCTCCACCAGACCGCGGGCCTCGGCTTCTGCGACATCGGCTACCACTTCCTCGTGGGGCCCGACGGCACGGTCTACGAGGGGCGCCCGATCGTCTACGAGAGCGGCCACGCGGGCGACCTCGACCCGGCCGGGAACATCGCCATCGGCTTCCTCGGCTGCTTCGACTCGGTGGCGTGTCAGGGCGCGGCGCCGCCCACCGACGCGGCGCTCGAGTCGGGCGCGGAGCTGCTGCGCCAGCTCGGGCTCGACTACGCGATCGGGGTCGACCTCGGCACGGTGCGCGGCTTCGAGGGATGCGCGCGCCCGAGCACGGAGTGCGCGAGCGACCTCCTGGCGGCCGCGATCCCCGAGCTGGTGGCGCGCGCCAACGGCGGCGTCCTCCCGATCGAGGGGGACGCGGGTCTGCCGCCGCCGGACGCCGGGCCGGGGACCGACGCGGGCGCGCCGCCGCCTCCTCCGCCTCCGCCGCCGCCGCCGCCGCCGGCGGGCGCCTGCGGAGACGCGGGTTGCGACTACTGCGCGTCCAAGGGCGCGTGCCTGATGAGCGGCGAGGGCTGCGCCTGGGCCGGGGACGTCGCGGGCAACCGCTGCTGGACCGCGTTCGACCCGTGTACCAGCGCGAGCTGCTGGGACCCGACCCTCTCGATCCCCGCGTGCACCAGCGCCTCGAAGGCGGAGGACTTCTCGAGCGGCCGCTACAGCGTTCACCGCTACGCCGCGACGCTGCCGGGCGGGGCGCCGGTCACCCTGCGCCTCAGGCGGACCGCGGGCACCTTCCAGCCAGCGATCATCGTCACCGACGCGTCGGGCCGGCTCATCTACGGCGGCGACGCGGCGAGCCTCCTGGCCGGCGTCGTCGTCAGCGGCGCGGTGAGCGGCCGGAGCGGCGACGAGGCCTCGGTGACCCTCGAGAGCGCCTCGCCGATCGGCATCCGGGTCCACGTGACCGGGTGGTCGGTGGCCGACGCGGGCTTCGCCGCGAGCCTGCCGACGAGCGTCCGCTACACCCTCGACTCGAGCCAGGCCTGCATGAGCATGCCGCCCGGGCCCTCGGCGTCGGAGTCGGTCGGCTCGACCAACTCCGGCAGCCTGGTCAACGGCGTCCGCGTCACCCCGCACCCGGGCTACGTGGTGGCGGACACCGGCCGCAACGCGTACTGGGGCACGCAGGAGACGATCGACCTGATCCGCTCCGGCTTCGACGCGGTGCGCGCGGCCCACCCGAGCGCCCAGGTGGTTCAGGTGCGCGACATCTCGGTCCAGCGCGGCGGGGTCCCTCCGGGCTCGTGGCCCCACTCGAGCCACGAGAGCGGCCGGGACGCGGACCTCACCTACCACCTGTCGTCGTGCAGCGCGGCGAGCGGCTGCCCGCTGGCCGACGCGCCGCTCTCGACCTTCGACGCGGCCGCGACCTGGACGCTGTTCGAGCACTGGCTGAGGCAAGACGCGGTGACGTACATCTTCGTCGACCACGCGCTCCAGCGTCCGCTCTACGAGGAGGCGATGCGGCGCGGCGCGACCGCGGCCGAGCTCCAGCGCTGGATCCAGTACCCGCGCGCGTCGTCGGTGCGCGAGGGGATCATCCGCCACGTGGCCAACCACCGGAACCACCACCACGTGCGGTTCCGCTGCCCGGCCGACGACGCGCGCTGCGTCGAGTAGAGGGCTCTCCCGGGCCGGCTCAGATCTCCTGAGCGACCCGCCGCCGGAAGCGCATCGCCGGGTCGCTGACCCAGAACCGCGCGAGGTCGCCGGGGAGGTCGTCGGGCCCGGCCGCGTCGCCGAGGGCCTCGTAGGCGCTCAGCAGGTCGTCGCACACCAGGAGCGCGGCCCGGGCTGCCATCCGCCGGACGTCGAGCACCCACTGGCCGACGTCGCGGGTCGGCGCAGCGGCGAAGCTCGTGGCCGGATCCTGGATGCGCCCGCGGCTGAAGAAGCCGATCGCGCGTCCGACGCGGCGCGACT
>JAUHXR010000292.1 GCA_030426845.1 Polyangia bacterium
CGACGCACACGTCACACGTGTTGCGCGCGACGTCGCAGACGCCCATCGCGCAGTGCGCGCTCTCCGTGCACTCGACGCAGGCCGTGCCCGCGGTGCCCATGCCCGAGGCGCCCGCGCAGATCGGGGCCGCGGCCGCGCAGCCGCGGTCGACGCCGCCGCCGCTCATCGAGTCGAGGCAGGTCACGCACACCATCGAGCCGGTGTCGCACACGAGGCCGCCCGCGCAGTCCGCGTCGGTCGAGCAGCCCGGCGTGCACATGCCCGACGGGTTGCAGAACTGGCCGCTCGGGCAGTCGGAGGTCGCGAGGCACTGCACGCACATCCCGGCGGTGCCCATCGTCGCGTCGCAGAAGGGGCTGCCCGCCGCGCACCCGCTGTCGGTGCCGGACGCGCGGTCGTTGACGCAGTCCACGCAGGTGCCCGCGCCGTCGCACGCGTCGCCGGCGCCGCAGGTGGCGCCGAGGGCCGCGTTCGGGTTGGTGCACGCGCCCGCGGTGCAGACGTCGGTCGTGCAGTCGTTGCCGTCGCTGCAGTTCGCCGCCCCGAGGCAGGCGATGCAGACCGGCGCTCCGCCGCTCGTCGAGCAGAAGGGCGTCGCCCCGCCGCAGCCGAAGTCGACGCTGGCGTTGCTCGTGCCGGGGTCGTTGTTCTCGCAGGCCTGGCAGGCGCCCGCGCCGGTGCCGCCGCAGACCGGGGTCGCGCCGCCGCAGCCGAGGTCGGTCACCCCGACGCCGAGGTCGAGGCACGCGCGGCACACGTTCGCCGCTGGATCGCAGAGCGGCGTCGCGCCGCCGCAGCCGTCGTCGATCCCGGTGCCCGTCTGGTCGTCCTCGCACGCGCGGCACGTCGCGGTGCCGCCCGAGGTGACGCACGCGGGCGCCCCCGCGGTGCAGCCCTGGTCGACGCCGCCGGTGCTCGTGTCGTCGCAGGTGGTGCAGGTCATCGTGGTCGCGTTGCAGACCATCGACGCGCACTCGCCGCTGATCGCGCAGGGCTGCCCGTTGGTGAGGAGGCACGCCGCCGTGCAGGTCGCGCTCGCGCCGCCGGTGTCGCACGCCTCGGTCCCGCGCACGTAGGCGTCGCCGCAGGTCTCGCGCCAGTCGGGCGTACCGTCGCCGTCCTGATCGCGGTAGCCCGCGAGCGGAGTGGTCACCGGGTCGCCGGCCGCCGCGCACCCCACGGGGGTGCCCACGGCGGTGCAGTCCGGGTCGTAGGCGTCGTCGATCCCGTCTCCGTCGTGGTCGTTGCCGGACGGCGTGGTCTCACCGCCGCCCAGCGCGCCGTTGCCGCTGCTGTCGTGGGCCTCGATCGCGTCGCTGAGCCCGTCGGCGTCGCTGTCCGGGTCGAGGTAGTCGGGGATCGCGTCGCCGCCCGGGCGGCCGCCGTCGGTGTTGGTGAAGACCGTCACCGTGATCGGCGCGCCGCCCGTGTCGAGGCAGATGCCGACCGCGTTGATCGAGGCGCAGTTGTCGGGGACGCCGTCGCCGTCCGCGTCGAGCCCGCGCGTCTCGAAGACGTCGGTGATGCCGTCCTGGTCGGCGTCGCGGTCGAGGTGGTTCGGGACGCCGTCGCCGTCGGCGTCGACCAGGCCGCCATCGAGCGAGTCGCAGACGCCGTCGCCGCCCGCGTCGGGGCAGAGCCCGGGCATCGCGAGGACGGTCACGTAGTAGTCGCGGTCCTGGTAGTTCGGCACGCCGTCCGCGTCCGCGTCGCCGCTCGGGTCGCCGGTGAACAGGCCGGCGGTCTCGTTCGCGTCCAGGATGCCGTCGTTGTCGTCGTCCTCGTCGCGGAAGTCCGGCACGCCGTCGCCGTCGGTGTCCGGGTCGGCGCAGGCCGAGCTCGCGGGCAGGGCCGAGAGGAGCTCGGACAGGCCGGGCTGGCCGTCCTCACCCTCGCGGATCGTCGCGGTCGCCCCGCCGCCGTTGCCGCCGAACACGGTGGCGCTGAAGGTCACGCTGTCGCCGAGGGGGTGGCCGACCATGACGCGGCCGCCGCCGCCGCCGCCGCCGCCCGCGTCGTTGCTGAGCATCGTCGTCGTCCCGTCGCCGCCGTCGGCGTGGAGCGCGACGCTGCCGAGGGAGGCGCTCGCGGTGACGACGAGCACGTTGCCTCCGCCGCCGCCGCCGCCGCTGCCCTCCTGGGCCTGCGAGGCCGCGCCGTCGCCGTCCGCGCCGATGGTGCCGTTGCCCGCGATCGAGCGCGCGCGCACGAGCACCACGCCGCCGCCCGCCTGGCCGCTCACCGGGGCGACGGGGGTCGGGTCATCGAGGGTGCCGCTGCCGCCGCCGCCGCCCATGAACAGGCGCTGCAGGTCGTCGATGCCGCGCCCGCCGCGCGCGCGGTTCGGCGCGAGGAGGCCGCTCCCGGTGGCCTGGCCGACGCGGCCCTCGCCGCCGTCGCCGAAGCCCGCGCCGCCGCCGCCGCCCGAGTCGAGGATCAGCCCGACGCCGCCCGCGTTGCCGGGCCCGCCGCGCTCGCTGTCGCCCGCGAAGTAGCGGCTCGACGCGAGGATGTCGATCGGCGGGAAGCGGCGCTCGGAGTAGGCCCGCGCCGGGGTGCCGGCGACGCCCTCGCCGCGGATGCCGTCCTGCACGTTGTCGTTCGACGTCGGGATGACGGGCGAGCCTCCGCGGAAGCCGAGACCCGAGGCGTCGATCGTGTCCGTGGCGGGGTTGCCGTCGTCGTTGATCACGAGCGCCCCGAGGACGTCGAGCGCGACGACCCCGCCGGCGCGGCCGTTCCACGGCACGCCCGTGACGGTGCCGTTGATCGTCAAGTTGACGTACTGAGGGATGCGCACGACCTGGTAGCGGCGCGGGCCGCCGCCCGTTCCGTCGCCGTTGCTGACCACGTTCTGCCCGCTCTCGTAGGCGTTGCGGAGCGGGTGCTGGAGCGGGACGACGCCGCCCATCGGGGCGCCCGCCGCGCGCGCCAGCTCGTAGCGCCCCGCCACGAAGCCGCGGGCGATGAGGCCCTGACGGTCCGCGCCTCCGGGGCCGTCGCCGTAGGGCGCGCCCACCGTCGCCTGCGAGCCGCCGTCGATCTGCGCGCCCTGCAGCTGGATCACCATCAGCAGGTCGCCGGCCGAGATCGGGGTCGGGTCACCGACCGCCGCGCCGACGATCACCGGGATCGTGGTGGCGCCGGCCGCGACGGAGGTCGTCGCGTTCGGGCTCGGGTAGTAGCCGTTGACCACCACCGCGCTGCCCGCCGGGACGACCCGTGAGCCGTCGCTCCCGTCGGAGCACGTCTGCGCGCTCGCCGGGGCGGCCCACGCCGCGGCCATCACCAGACACAGGGCCCACACTGCTCGCTTCGTCATCGTCGCCTCGCTCATCGCGTTCACTCGGAGGGCGTCCATCGCGGTTGTCCAGCTCATCGGTCGCCTCTCTATCGGTCGATCGTGTCCGAGCCCGGCCCGCCGCTGCGCTGCTCGATGCCCGAGTCGGGGATGTTGAACTCCACGCGCCGGTTCTGCGCGTGCTGCTCGGGGGTGCTCGCGTCGGGGACCACCGGCCGATCCGGCCCGAAGCCCTGCGCCTCGAGGCGGCCCGCCTCGACGTCGCCGCGATCGACGAGGTAGCGCATCACCGCCTCCGCGCGCTGCTGGCTGAGCCGCACGTTGTAGTCGTGGCGGCCGCGCGCGTCGGTGTGACCCTCGATCCGGATGCGCGTCAGCTCGGGGTGCGCGTTGAGCACGCGCGCCACGTTGTCCAGCAAGGGGAAGCTCCGCGGCTGGATGGTCGCGCGGTTGGTCCGGAAGTAGACGTGGTCGAGGATCTCGAGGCCGGTCTCGCGGATCACGACCTGCTGCTGCTCCGCGCAGCCGTGGTTCTCCGCCGTGCCGGGCTCGTCGGGGCAGTTGTCGACCCGGTCGACGACAGTGTCCCCGTCGCGATCGGCGTCCGGGCAGCCGCGGTTCGGGACCGGACCCGGCACGAGCGGGCAGCCGTCCTGCGCGTCGACCACGCCGTCGCCGTCGTTGTCGGGATCGGGGCAGCCGTCTTCGTCCTGGAACTCGTCGGCGTCCTCCGGCTCGGTCGGGCACTCGTCGACGTGGTCGTAGATCCCGTCGCCGTCCTGGTCGTCGAGCGAGTCGGGGCAGCCGTCCTCGTCGTCGAGCTCGTTGACGGTCTCGGGCTCGAGCGGGCACTCGTCGGTGCTGTCGAGGATCCCGTCCTCGTCGTTGTCGGGGTCGGGGCAGCCGTCGGCGTCCTCGAAGGTGTCGACGTCCTCCGGCTCCTCGGGGCACGCGTCGTCCGCGTCGAGGATCCCGTCGCCGTCGCGGTCGCCGTTGGCCGCCTCGGCCGGCATCATCCACGCGAGCATCCCGATGACCCGGACGTCGGGTGATCCGAAGCCGCGGGTGAGCCCCGGCCCGGCCGCGAGGCCCGCGACGACGCCGCTCGCGTGGAAGAGCTTGAGCCCCGCGGTCGCCTCGAGGGCCGTCCCTTCGCGGACCCCGAACATCGCGAACGCGCTCTGCCCGTAGAGCTGCGCGTGCAGATCGAGGTGGGTGCGCGCGTCGCCTTCGTCGGTCCACAGCGGGATCGCGAAGCCGACGCCGTAGGTGAGCTCATGGCGGAAGGCGAGGTTCGACGGCGCGGTCGCGGTGTCGGTCTCCTCGCGGAGGCGCGCGCCCACGTTGAGGACGATCCGGCTGCCGAGGCCCGGCCGGAGCTCGCCGACGAGCTCGGGGTGGAAGGTGAGGAAGGGGTCCCCGCGGTAGGTGCTGTCGATCGACGTCGGGAAGGTGACCGTCGCCTGGAGCGCGAGCGCGCCGACGTCCTCGGCCTCGCCGAACAGGCGCACCCGGCCACCCACGTAGGCGTCCCCGAGGCCGAACCCGTCCGCGGGCGCGACGCCGGTCGGGAGGTTCGCGGCGTCCTCCCCGTCCTGCAGGAAGACGAGGGGCAGGCCGCCAAACACCACCACGCGGTCGGCGAGGCCGAGCGCGAGGCCGAGGGTGCCCGTCAGCTGATGCCCCACCACGGAGAGGGACTCGCTGCCCGTGTCGCCGAGGTTGGTCTCGTAGACCAGGGGGTTGGCCGCGTAGTCCACGTGGAGCTGGGCCGCGAAGCGCAGATCGCCGAGGTCGGTGGGACGGGTCAGGTGGAAGTCGTCCTCGGGGGTCTCCGACGGACGGAAGCGGTTCAGGGTGCCGCGCTGGGCGGCCGCGGTCGCGGGCACGAGGGCCGCCGCGACGAGCACCAAAGCAAGTGAAGCGCGCATGGCGATTCCTTTCGGCCAGGATTGATACACGGATACTGGATTCGTGCAAGCCGTCCGTGTGCGGGGACTCTACCGGGCCTCCGGTCCGCCGTCCGGGCCAAGTGGCGGAGCCGCGCGGGATCGCGGCGATCCGTCGCGAGCGCGCGCGACCCTCGGCGCGGGTGACGGAAGTGCCCAGATTCCCGGCTTGCGGCGATCGGGATGGCGCTTTTTCTTGTGGAATCGCCCTGATGGTGCTTTCTCTTACCGGCCCATGGCGCTCTGGACCCGTCTGACCCCTCGCTCCGGCCTCGGCCGGGCCCTCGCCCTCGCGGGGGGGATCGCGGTCCTCGCCGGCTCCACGGGCGTCGTCCAGGCGGACGAAGCCGACGCGACGATCGACATCGAAACCGGCATCGAAGCCGACATCGAAAGTGACATCGACGATCGCGTCGCCGACCCCGCGTTGGCCGAGCGGGAGGTGGACGAGGTCCCCGCCGAGGCTCCGACCGTGGACGGCGAGCTCGCCGACCAGGCGTCGGGCGACGCCGTCCTCACGACGACTCGCGAGCCGGGCGCGCACGCGAGCGCTTCACCGCTCCCGACCGGCTTCTCGCCCGGCAGCACCTACGGGTGGCGGACCAGCCCGCGCACCGGCCGGCGCACCTTCCACGCGGGCCTGGACTTCCTCGCGCCGCGCGGCACCGAGGTGCGCGCGGCGGCCCCCGGCGTCGTCGAGCGGGTCGTGCTCCACGATCGGGTCGGCCGCACCCGCTTCGGCGGCTACGGGCGCGCGGTGGTCGTGCGTCACCCGGGCGCGCGCGTCTGGACCTTCTACGCGCACCTCGACTCGGTCGAGGTGGAGGTCGGTCAGCCGGTCCGCGCGGGCCAGCGCCTGGGGGAGGTCGGCAACTCCACCAACCATCGCTTCGGCGGGATGCCCACCCACCTTCACTTCGAGGTGCGCCGCGCCGCGCCCGGCGGCCGCTCGCCGTTCCCCGGCCCGTACCGGCGCTTCAACCTCGACCCCGCCGCGTGGCTGCGTTCCGTGGGCGTCGGCTACGGCGCCGACTCCACGCACGGCGCCTGACGGCCCGCCGTTCCCCGCTGGGTTGTCCGCCGGCTGGGTTGTCCGCCGGCTGGGTTGTCCGCCGGCTGGGCTGTTCGCCGGCTGGGTTGTCCGCCGCCTGGGTTGTCCGCCCGTCCCCGGGATCGGCTCAGCGCCGGCCGACGCGGCGCACGCCCAGCACGTCGGGGTGCCGGTCGATCCGCTCGAGGATCATCGCGAGCTGCTCCGCGCTCCGGCAGTCGAGGCTCAGCCGCAGCGCCGCCGCGCCGCCGCGGTTCCCCTCGGCCCGGGCGCTGTTGATGTTGACGCCCAGCGACGTGATGAGCCGGGTGAGCTCGCCCATCAGGCCCGAGCGATCGGTGGCTCGGATCTCGATGTCCACCGCGTGGCGCTGGCCGCGGTCGCCGCCCCAGTCGATCTCGACCAGGCGCTCCGGCTCGCGGGTGTCGACGACGTTCGGGCACCTCCGCTGGTGGATCGCGATGCCGCGGCCGCGCGTCACGAAGCCCACCACGTCGTCGCCGGGGACCGGGTTGCAGCAGCGCGCGCGCTGGCCGACGACCTCGTCGGTGCCGCCCACGCGGAGCCCGCTCGCGCCCTGGCGCGGCGGCGGCGGCGGCACGCTCGGCGGCAGCTCGGGCTCCGCCTCATTCCCCCGCGCGCGCTCGAGCATCAGCGCGGTGGACGACACCGACTGCGGGCTGCGATCGCCGTAGCCGACGGCGGCGTAGAGATCCTCGGTCTGGGGGTAGTCGAGGGCGCGCGCGATCTCGTCGACCGTGGTGTGCGACAGCTCGAGGCGCGACAGCTCGCGCTCGCACAGCTCGCGGCCGTCGTGGACCGCCTCGTCCCGGTTCTGGCGGCGGTACCACGCCCGCACCTTGCCGCGCGCGCTCGCGGTCTTGAGGTAGCCGAGGTTCGGGTTCATCCAGTCGCGGCTCGGGCGCGGCTCCTTGTGGGTCAGGATCTCGACCCGGTCGCCGGTCTTGAGCTTGCGGTCGAGGGTCACGATCTGGTCGTTGACCCGCGCGCCGCGGCAGCGGTGCCCCACCATGGTGTGGATGCGGTAGGCGAAGTCGAGGGGGGTCGAGCCGACGGGCAGGTCCACCACGTCGCCGCCGGGGGTGAACACGTAGACCTGGTCCTCGAAGATGTCCGTCTTGAGCGACTCGACGAACTGGTGCGGGTCCGAGACCTCGCGCTCCCAGTCCATGAGCTGGCGGAGCAGCATGAACTTGTCGTGCGACGCGCGGCCCGAGGACTGCTCCTTGTACGCCCAGTGCGCGGCCACGCCGAACTCCGAGAGCTGGTGCATCTCCTGGGTGCGGATCTGCACCTCGACCGGCCGGCCGCGCGGGCCGATCACCGCGGTGTGCAGCGACTGGTAGCCGTTGTCCTTGGGCTTGGCGACGTAGTCGTCGAACTCGCTCGGGATCGGCACCCACGTCGCGTGGACGAGCCCGAGCACCGCGTAGCAGTCCTGGAGCCGCTCGGTGATCACGCGCACCGCGCTGATGTCGTAGAGCTGCTCGAAGTCCAGCTCCTTGCGCTGCATCTTCTTGTAGATGCTGTAGATGTGCTTGGGCCGGCCCTTGACCGAGGCGGCGACGCCCTCCTCGGCGAGCTTGGCCTTGAGCACCCCGACGACCTCGGCGATGAACTCCTCGCGCTCCTCGCGGCGCTCGGCGAGCAGGCGGGTGATCTCCGCGAAAGTCTCGGGCTCCAGCTCGCGCAGCGCGAAGTCCTCGAGCTCCCACTTGAGCTGCCAGATGCCGAGGCGGTTCGCGAGGGGCGCGAACACCTCGAGCGTCTCCCGCGCGTAGCGCTCGCGCTCGGTCGGATCGGGCAGCGCGCCGTCGCGGAGCGAGCGCATGCCCTGGACCCGCATCGCGAGCACGACCATCACCACGCGCACGTCCTGCGCCATGGCGAGGAACATCTTGCGGAGGGTCTCGGCCGCCTCCTCCTCGATGCGGTCCCAGCGGATCGTCGCGAGGCGCCGGACGCCGTCGAGCAGGGTGGCGACCTCCGCGCCGAGGGTCTCGGCGATCGCCTCGGTGTCCAGCGCGTGATGGACGAAGTGACGGGCGAGGAGGGCGGCCGCGATCGCGGCCGGGTCGAGGCGCAGCCCGGCGAGCACGCGGGCGGTGTCGACCGCGTACAGCAGCGGGATGGGATCGGCCGCCTCCGCGTGCAGGCGCGTGACGAGCGCGAACGCCTGCTCGACCACGGCCGGGTCGGCCGCGGGGTGGTGGCTCGCGAGCTCCGCAAGGACGCGCTCGAAGGCCTCCTCTGGGGACACTCGCGCGCGGGGAGCGGTGGGGAGCGCGTCGGGCTCCGTGGGTGACTGCGGGCCGGCCATCGGTCGAACGGAGGCCTACCCATTTCGGGGGCGCTCGGCCAGCCGCGATGTCACCGGACGCGGGATCCTCGCGGGGGAGGTTCTTCAACGGGCTGTTAAACGCGCAACCGCGCGTCCCGAGGGAACGCGCGGTCGAGCGAGCCCGAGCGCGAGCGGAGCGACGGTCCCGATCGATGCGAGGCCGGCGCGCGGAGCTCGCGCGGATGGCACTAGCCCGGGATCTGCTCCCAGACGTTGTTGAGGGCGGTCTGCATACGAGCCATGTCCACGATGAACGGCGGGCTCGGGGGCAGGCCGGCCTTCGTCTGGACGGCCGTGATGATCTCCTTGCCCTCGACGAACATGAAGTAGAAGCCGTACAGCCCGCACGTGATGGTGGAGAGCCCGGCGAACTTGAGGATGTTGAACTTCTCCTCACCGAGGAACGTGTTCACCTCACTCGCCATCTTCCACCACCAGTACATGCCGTACAGGCCACAGGTCAGCGCGGTGAGCGCAATGCCCATGAAGGGTGAACGAACTTCGCCTTTGGGTCCCACTTTAGCTTTCCTCCCCGCGCGTCGGTTTTAGCGGCGCGTTCGGCGCAGAGGGTACACCAGCCGCGCCAGATACCAAGCCCCAATCGAACGACCCCCGGCCCGCGCGGTATGAGCCGGAACGCTGGGGTCGTGGAACCGGGGCTCCATGCGACAGCGTCATACTCGAATCGCCACCGTCTCCTTCCTCGCCTCGTTCCTCGCGCTCGCGATCTCTGGCTGCGAGTGCAGTTCCCTCCCACCCGCCGCGCAAGCGGACGGGTCCCTCGACGGCGGCTCCCTTCCGGACAGCGGCCCGCTCTTCGCCCTTCAGGGGACCTGCGGGCAGGGCGCGGTCTTCGGCGCCTGGGTCTCGGACGAGGCGCCGCCGGTCGCGTCGCACGTGGTGGACGGGCGGTTCACGGGCGAGGAGTGGGCGCACGTGCGTCCCATCCAGGGCCTCCTCACCGACGCCTACCTCGACGTGGAGGGGGACTATCTCTACGTGCTCAACGACTGGCGGGTGAACCGCGAGGGGATCCGGCCCGACTGCTTCAACTACTTCGGGCTCTACCTCGGCAGTCGGCAGATCGCGCTCGCGGTCTACGGCGACGGCCACGTCGAGGTCGACGGCGAGGAGATCGTGGCCGAGGGTGGCTACGGCTTCGGCCCGAGCCCCACCAACCCCGAGCCCCACACGATCTGGGAGTTCCGGATCCCCGTCTCGGGCGACTTCGACCTCTCGGTCTGCCCCAAGGACCCCACGAGCCTCGGCATGTGCGAAGAGCTCACCGAGGAGCCGAGCGTGTTCGCGATCCGGCGCCGCTTCGGCCGCGTGATGAGGCGCCGCGCGGTCGGGGCGTCGGTCCGACGCATCCCCGCCGGGGGCGGCTGCGGCAACGGCGAGGGCATCTGCGAGGATCCGCTGCGCTGCGTGACCGACGCGCGCGGGAGCTTCTGCGCCGTGGCGGAGACCTGCGACGACGGCGTGCGCAACCAGACCGAGTCGGACGTGGACTGCGGCGGCGGCGCCTGCGGCCGCTGCGCCCACGGGGCGACCTGCGCGGTGGACGCGGACTGCATCAGCCGCGCCTGCGTCGCCGACCGGTGTGAGCCGGCGGACTTCGCGTGCGGGGGCGGCGCGTGCGACGTCGGGACGGAGGACTGCCTCGAGAGCGCGTCCACGCCCACCTGCGAGCCCCTGCCCGAGGGCTGCTACGACTGCGACTGCGCGGTGGCCGGCCGCCCCTCCTGCTCCTGCGTGGAGGACCTCCCGGGCCACCTGCGGGTCACCTGCGACTTCGGCTGACGACACGCCCGGTTCCTGTCTTGGATCGGCGGGGGGCGGGTGTAGGCTGTGCCGCATGAGAGCCCTCCGCCCCCTGCTCGCCGCGCTGGTTCTGGTCGCGTGCGATGACGGAACCCCCGAGGTCGACGCTGGACCGCCGGAGGCCGACGCCGGCCCGGCCGTGCCCGCCTCGATCGAGCACTGCGCCTACGAGGACGTCCCGCCGACCGCGCGCAGCGGCGGCACCGTCACCTCGGGCGCGCTGAGCGCGGGCACGGCGGAGGCCTTCCTCGACGTCCCCCTCGGCGCGAGCGTCGGCAGCTACACCGCGCGGGCGGACGGCTTCGGCGGCGGTGGCTTCCTCGAGGACGAGTACGCGCGCCGGACGGAGCTCGCGGGCACCTTCGCCCCCTCGATCGGGCTCGAGACCATCCCGCGGATCCGCGCGCTCGCGCTGTCCGCCGGCGGCGAGACGGTCATCCTGATGAAGGCCGACATCTCGCTCTCGTATCAGGGCTTCGTCCACGACGTGGAGGCGGCGCTCGGGGACGAGTACGCGGGCAAGGTCATCATCGCCGCGAGCCACACGCACTCGTCGTTCGGCAACTACACCGGGCACACCGCGCTCTTCCTCGGCTTCGGCGAGATGCGGCCGACGGTCTACAACGCCTTCGTCTCGCAGATGACCGCGGTCGCCCAGGCGGCGATCGCGGATCTCCAGCCGGCTCAGATCGGGTTCACGCGGATGACCGGCTTCGACCCGACCAACCGGGT
>JAUHXR010000293.1 GCA_030426845.1 Polyangia bacterium
ATCACCTTCACCCGGGGGTGGGGCCGCAGCAGGTAGGCGGGCATCGTCCGCCCCACCACCGACACGAGGTACGCGAGGCCGCCGGCCGCCAGCGGGCGCGTCGCCGCGCGCCGGCCCATCTGCGCCTTGGTCCGGTTGTAGTCAGCGAGCGCGATCGCGTCGATCCCGAAGCCCGCGAACGGGGTGAGCGTGTCCTCGACCTCGAGCAGCCGGAGCGCCCGGCTGCCGCCCTCGGTGCGGAGCCGGCCGAGGTCGGCGATCACCCCGCGGTGCTTAGGGTTCTGCGCGCCGAGCACCCACGCGAGGGCGTTGCCCGTCCCGAGCCGCAGCAGCCCGAACCGCGGCGGCGTCCAGCCCGCGTCGCGGCAGGCGCGCGTGATCTTGGTGACCATCTGGACGAACGTGCCGTCGCCCCCGGCGGTCAGGACGGTCGGGTAGCCGCGGCGCGCGATGGTGGCCGCGATCTCGTCGCCCTCCGCGAGGCTCCGCGACACGAAGAGGTCGCCGGACTGCACGATCTGGTCGAGCACGTCGACGAGGTCGTCGGTGACCTGCTTGGCGTTGCCGTTGACGACCACCGCCACCCGGTCGGCGAACAGCGCGCGCGCGTCGGGGCTCGACACCGGGCGAGTCTACCAACCCTAGGGAGCGCCTGGCGCTCCGGGACCCCGCTGGGGGATCGTGTCCCCACGGGGCGGCCGATCTTCGGAAACCCGACCTGGACGAACAGGGCCCGATTCGCTCGATACGTAGCGATCCAGGCGGCGCATGGCCCTTGCTAGGTCTCGCAGTCATGCGTCGACTGACTCTCCCGGCTGTCGCTCTCCTGGCCACACTCGCGGGCTGCATGGGCGAGCTCGGCCCGGGCCTCGCGAACGCGGGCCTGACCATCACCGCGCCCGCCGACGGCTCCTACGTCGGCGGCCGCCTCGTCCGGGTGAGCGGCGAGGCGCTGACCGACGCGGTGCGGGTCAACGGCGTGGAGGTCCCCGTGGTCGACAACCGCTGGGCCACCACCGTCGAAGCCTCGGGCGAGGGACCGCTCCAGATCACCGCCGCCGCGCTCGCGGACGAGCAGCAGGTCGGCGTGCTCGTGGACTCCATCCCGCCCGAGGTGGTGGTCGACTCGCCGACCCTCCCCGGGTTCGTCGAGGGCGACACCCTGCGCGTCGTCGGCTCGGTGCGCGACGACTCGCCCGTGACCCTTCTGGCGGACGGCGAGCGCGTGGACCTCGGGCCGGACGGCTCGTTCGAGATCAACCGGCCCGTCACGCCGGGCGCCCACCGCGTGCGGCTCCAGGTCCAGGACGAGGCGGGCCACGTGGTCTTCCAGCCGGTCGCCGCGATCGTCGGTGACCTCGCGCCCTACGACGCGCCGGTCGAGGACGCGGCCGCGCTCACCCTCGGGCCCGACGCGATCGGCGAGCTCAACGTCGGGGTGAACACGATCCTCAACTCCGAGAGCTTCCGCCAGCAGATGCGCGACCAGCTCATCGGGAGCTACGACGACATCACCATCCGCTCGGTCGAGTACGGCAGCGCCGACATCCAGCTCGCGACCACCGACGGCGGGCTCAGCGCCCACGCGAACATCCGCGACGTGAACGTCAGCGCCCGCGCCTGCTTCCGAGTGCTCGTCCGCATCTGCAAGAACGCGACGCTCCACGTGAACGACCTCGAGGTCACGGCCGACGTCGGGGTCGTCGCGGCCGACGGCCAGCTCGTCACCGAGACCCGCAGCGCCGACGTCGCCGCGCACGGCTTCGGCTACAACGTCTCCGGCGTCCCGGGCTTCATCGAGGGCCTCTTCGAGGGCCGCATCCGCCGCGAGATCGAGAAGATGGGCCGCAACGGGGTCACCGACCTGCTCAACGACGAGCTGCCGCGGATCCTCCGCGACGTGAGCCTCGACGCGGCGGTGGATGTGCTCGGCAGCCAGGTGGCGTTCCTCGGGACCTTCCGCGAGGTGACCCTCGACCCGACCGGCATGCACGTCCGGCTCGACCTCGAGGCGTGGGCCGAGGCGCCGTTCGAGGATCGCATGGCCTACGGCTACCTCCGCATGCCGCACGAGGGGTTGACGCGGGCCGACGTCGGCGGCGCCTCGGTTCAGCTCTCGCTCGAGTCGCTCAACGCGATCTCCTTCGCGGCGTGGTCCGGCTTCGACACCTACGACGCGGGCGAGCTCCCCGGGCCGAGCGGCGGCACGCTGACCGTCGCCGACCTCGCGCTCGCCACCGGCTCGAGCCGCTCCCTCGGAGAGCTCGCGCCGGACGACGCGCAGGTCGTCGCCTCGCTCTCGCTCGGCCTGCCCCCCGTGATCGCTCAGGGTCCGGACGGCGCGCTTCGGATCACCGCGGCCGACGCCCGCGTACACCTCGCGGCCCTCACCGGCGACGGCTCGGTCGACGCGACCACCCCGCTCGTGACCCTCTCGGTCTACCTCTCCGCGCCGGTCACCCTCGGGGTCGAGGCGGGCGCGCTCGTCGTCACGGTCGGCGAGCTCGAGATCGCGGCCGACGCCCTCGACGCGCCGGCCGGCTTCACGCGCGGCGAGCGCCTCGACGATCTCCTGCAGGGCCTCTCGCGCGACTTCGCGGGCGGACTGCTCGCGATCGACGGAGTCAGCCTCCCGAGCCTCGCGGGCTTCGACCTCGAGGCCCCGGCGGTCGAGACCTCCGGGCAGCGGGTCCGCCTGGACGCGGCGCTCCGCTACATGGGCGACGGAACGATCTGAGCCGCCTCGTGGCGCTCAGCCGCCCGGCTGCCAGGGCGGGGACAGCGCGCGGTAGGGCGCGCCACCGAGCGGCTCCGGGATTGCGCAGGCCGCGTCGGCCGCGAACGCGATGGGCGACTCGCCGAGGCTCGCGAGCATGCGGAGCAGGGCGGCCTGATGGTCGATGTCGCGCTGCCGGACCACCTGGTCCGGCTCCTCGGCGGGGTGCGCGCTCGATCGATCGAGCACGTAGACCCGCCGGCTCTCCGGCGAGAAGAGGACGAAGACCAGCGCCTCGTGCACCTGGCCGTCTGGATCGGTGACGACCGCGCCGCGCCGCGTGAGCACCGGCTGGAGCATCGTCTCTTGCGTCATGCGCGCCGCGATGGGCGGGTCGAAGAACACGCGCGGGGTCTCCGTGACGAACCCGATCGCCGCGTATGCCGCCTGGAGCCGCGCGTTGGCCTCCTCCGGCGTGATCGCGGTCGGCGCCTCGCCGCTTCCGTCGGTCGGCACGTTGATGCGGAAGTAGCCCTGCGGGGCGCCGAAGAGGATCGGCATCATCGCCGCGAGGCCGCACGCCCCGGTGGCCGACGCGGCGCCCTCGGTCGCGAGCGCGTAGCGCACGCCCGCCTCGAGCCGCTGCATCCAGACGAGGTCGTCGGCCGCGCCGCGGCGGATCGGCCCCTCCGGGTCGCCGTAGTCGAACGCCCAGTGGTGGTCCCAGCCCGGCTCCCAGAGGTACGCGACGCCCTCGGTGTCGTTCAGGCACGGGCCGTCCACGCCCGGGCAGCGCGCCGCCTCGGGGGCCGCGCCGCTCCTCCGCTGCGCGAACCCGGTGTCGCCCTCGGCGGTGTCGCCCTCGACGGTGTCGCCCGGCTCGTCGGGCAGCGCGCGCGCGCCCGAGCCGACGATGGTGGGCGCAGGATCGGACCCCGCCGCCTCGGGCTCCCCGCAGCCGGCCGCGAGCGAGAGGGCGAGGGCGATTCGGAAGATCGAGCTACGTCGCATCGGGCGAGCATAGCGCTCGCGCCTCGGCGTGCATGCCCGGCCCGCGGGGGCAGCCCCGCCGCGGTCAGTCTCGCGCTCCGGTCAGTCCCTGCGCTCGCGGAGCTCGCGCTTGAGCACCTTGCCGGCCGCGTTGCGCGGCAGCGCCTCGAGGAAGCGCACGGTCCTGGGCACCTTGTACTTCGCGAGGTGGTCCCGGCAGTGCGTGACGATCGCGTCCTCGTCGAGCGTGACCCCGGCCGCGGCGACCACGTAGGCCCGGCCGACCTCGCCCCACCGCTCGTCGGGCACGCCGACGACCGCGCACTCCGCCACCCCGTCGAGCGCGTAGAGGCATCCCTCGACCTCGGCCGGGTAGACGTTCTCGCCGCCGCTGATGAACATGTCCTTCCAGCGATCGACGATGAAGTAGAAGCCGTCCTCGTCGCGCCGAGCCGCGTCGCCGGTTTTGAGCCAGCCGTCCACGAAGGACGCCGCGTCCGCGTCGGGTCGCCGCCAGTAGCCGGGGCTCACGTTGGGGCCGCGCACCCAGATCTCGCCGACCACCCCTGGCGCGTCCAGGTCGTTGCCTTCGCCGTCGACCAGCTTCACCTCCGTGTGCAGCGCGGGCAGGCCGGCCGAGCCGAGCTTGTCCTCGGCGCGCTCGGTGTCGAGGACCAGCGCGGTCGGGCTCGTCTCGGTCATCCCGTAGCCCTGCTGCATCGGGACGCCCTTGGCCTGCCAGCGCTCGAGCAGCGCGGCAGGGACCGGCGCGCCACCGACCCCGGCGTTGACGAGGCCGAACGTCGCGCCCTCGAACCCGGGCTGCTGCGCGAGGGTCTGGTAGTGCGCCGGCACCCCGAAGAAGTGGGTGACGCCGCGCGCCTCGTCGGTCATCAGCGCGAGCGCGGCCGCCGGGTCGAACCCGCGCATCACGAGCACCGTCGCGCCGCAGTGCAGGGCCACGTTGGAGTAGCAGTTGAGCCCGCCGGTGTGGAACAGCGGCAGCGCGCAGAGGTGGACCGTGTCGCGGGTCACCCGGGCCGGCGTCCCGAGGTTGATCGCGTTGCTGAGCGTCATCCGGTGGGTGATGAGCGCGCCCTTGGGCCGACCGGTGGTGCCCGACGTGTACATGATCGTCCCGACGTCGCCGAGCGCCGCGCGGTGGTGCTCGGCCGCGGGCAGGGGAGGCGTCGCGTCGACGAGCCTCCGGTAGGCGCAGCCCGGATCGGCCGGGTCGAGCTCCACCGTGGCCGCCAGGCCCACGCGCTCGGCCAGCGCGCCCGCCTCGGTCGCGAGCTCGCGGTCGTAGATCATCGCGCAGGGCTCGGCGTCGCCCGCGATGAAGGTCAGCTCCGGGAGCGCGAGGCGCGTGTTGAGCGGGAGCAGGATCGCGCCGACCCGCCAGCACGCGAACTGGATCGCGAGGTAGTCGGCGCAGTTGTGCGCGTAGAGCGCGACCCGGTCGCCCGCCTCGACCTCGAGCTCGCCGCGCAGCACCGCCGCCACCCGCGACGCCCGCTCGTCGAGGCCCCGGTAGTCGAGCGTCTCCCCGGTCGCGAGGTCCACCACCGCGGGGTGGGTTGGCCGCCGCGCCGCGTAGTGCGCGATCCAGTCGTAGGCCCGGTCCTGCGTCTCCATCCGGCAGCCATACCGCACCTCGCGCGCGCGAGGACCCGATCTCGTGTGACCCGCGGTGCGCGCTCCGAAGAAAAAGTCGCCGCCCCGCGCAACCGCCTCCGACGCGAGCCGATGCGAGCCCCGTGTTTCGAAGGAGCCCCTCGCGGGGCCGGAGAGGAGCGGAGAGCGATGCGGACCGATGACGTGTGGGTGCTCGGGCTTTGGATCGTGGCGGTCCTGATGTTCGCGGCGATGGGGTGCGACGGCGGCGCGGCGCTGGACGGCGGCGCGGAGCGGTCGGACGCCGGCGTCGTCGGCGACGCGGGGGAGCCGGACCTCGACGCGGGCTCGTTGCCGCCCGGGACCGACGCGGGCTCGCTGCCGCCGGGGACCGACGCGGGCGTCGCCCCGGACGCGGGCGACCTCGGCGACGGAGGCGTCGTCCTCCCCGACGGAGGGCCCTGCGGCGCGTGCGGCGCCGACGCGCCGTTCTGCGATCCCACCACCGGCGCGTGCGTCGCCTGCCTCGACGACGCGGCCTGCGGCGGCGCGACGCCGCTCTGCGATCGGAACAGCAACACCTGCGTCGCGTGCCTCGGCCACGGCGACTGCGGGCCCGAGGCGCCGCTCTGCGACGTGGGCCTCCGTCAATGCGTCGGTTGCCTCGGTGATCATCACTGCCGCCCCGACGCGCCCTTCTGCGATCCGTTCGCCCGTGCCTGCGTCAGCTGCGTCGCCGACGCCCACTGCGACGACGGCGACCGCTGCACGACCGACACCTGCGGCGCCGGTGGGGTGTGCGCGAACGCCATCGAGCCGATGTGCGTGCGTCAGATCTCGGCCGGCGTGAGGCACACCTGCACGCGCCACGCCGACGGTCGGGTGCGCTGTTGGGGCGACAGCAGCAGCGGGCAGCTTGGCACCGGGATGCTGATCGATCGGACCGTCCCCTGGCTCATGCGCGGAGTGACCGACGCGGTCGATGTGAGCGCGGGCGAGGTCCACTCCTGCGTGGTCCACGCGACCGGTGACGTCAGCTGCGCCGGCTCCAGCGTCGGGGGACGCCTCGGCGTCGGGCCGATGCCCCACACGCTGTGGTCCTACCCCGTGGCGGTTGGTTTGGCGGACGCGGTGCAGGTCGGAACGGGGCGCGATCACACTTGCGCGCGGCATCGGGGGGGCAGGGTCTCGTGCTGGGGCATCGACGGAGGTGGTCGGCTCGGGACGGTGGGGTCCGACCGGGACAGCGACGTGCCGGTGGAGGTCTCGCTGCTGACCGACGCGGTCGAGCTGTCGGTGGGGAGCGCCCACGCCTGTGTGATCGATACACGCGGCCGCGTGCGGTGCTGGGGGAATGGGCTGAACGGGCAGCTCGGCCGCGGCTTCCTCGGCCCGGCCGACTACCCGCGCGAGGCTCTGTTGCCGGCGAGCGCGGTCGACCTTCGAACCGCCGAGCTAGGCACCTGCGCGCTCCTCTCGACCGGCGCGCCGTACTGCACGGGCTTGAACGCGGACGGCCAACTCGGCCTGGGCCATCGCAACGACCCCGTCTACACGCCCGAGTCGATCCTCGCGAACCCGGTGGAAAGGGTCGCGATGGGGGACAAGCACGGCTGCGCGATCCGGCCCGGGGGGCAGGTGGTCTGTTGGGGTCACAACGCCGTCGGGCAGCTCGGCGATGGGTCCAGTCTTGATTCGTTGACGCCCGTGAACGTCGCCGGGCTCAGCGACGCGATCGCGCTCGACGCGGGCGCGGCCCACACCTGCGCGATCCGCGCGAGCGGCCAGGTGGTCTGCTGGGGCAGCAACCAATACGGTCAGCTCGGAGACGGCACGCGCATCGACCGCTTCGCGCCGGTGCCCGTCGCCTCGCTCCCCTGATCCGCGCGCGATGCCGTACCCTCGGCAGTCCACGTGCTCGCGACGGACTGCCCGAGGTGCGGGGCTCCCTCCCCGATCCACGTCGGCGCTCAGGCGCTCGACTGCGCGTCGTGCCGCACGCGCTCGCCGGTCCCCCCGGCGGTCCGCGCGCGGCTCGACGCGGCCGATCAGGCGCTGGCCAAGGTCGACATGCGCCAGCGCCAGTTCGGTCAGCGCACCCGGTGGCTGATCACCCACGCGTGGATCCGCGTGGGGATCTTCGGCTGCCTGACCGCCGTCCTCACGGTCCCCTTCGTCGGCCTCGCGTGGATCGGGGTCGCGCTCGCGATGGAGCAGCGCGGCCTCGAGGTCCGCGACCTCGTGTTCCTCATGCCGTGCGCGGCGCCGCTCCTGCTGATGCTCCTCGCGGGAGGGATCGGCTTGGCTGCGGTGAGGCGTCGGGCGCAGCGGCTGCGCGAGGCCTGCGCCGCGGATCCTCCACGCGTCCCTGGCGCGCCCGCCGGCTGCCACGTGTGCGGCGGGCCGGTCTCCCCCGACGGCACCGACCCGATCGCGCGGTGCGGCTACTGCGGCGCGGACAACGTGGTGACGCCGGACGTGATGGCCCGGGCTGGGGCGCGGCGGTCGCGCTCGCTCGACGAGCTCGAGGCGCACCTCCGCGAGCACGCCGACGCGGCCGGCCGCGGCATGCGCCGCCTTCAGCTCACGCTCTTCGGCTTCGCGAGCCTCGCCCCGATGCTCGGCTTCTGTGGCGGCTGCTGCGCCGCCTGGAGCATCACGGGCATCGACACCGAGCCGAACCTCGAGGTCGAGTACTTCTGGTCCGACGGCCCCGACCCGAGCACCCGCTGCGTCGGCTACGTGGACTGGCGCGAGGAGGGCCAGGCGCGCATCCGCCGCCCCGACATCGGCCACTGCGGCAACTCGCACCCCGAGATGGTCCCGGACGCCGAGCTGCCCCCGATGTTCTCCGTCGACACCCTGGTCGGCCGCCGGATGCGGCAGTACCGGGGCGACACCTTCCAGGAGGGCGTCGTGCTGCGGGTCCACGGCGAGCTCGACGGGCGCAACCGGGCGATCGTCCTCGTGGACACCGAGCACGGCCCGCGCGAGCGAGAGATGATGCCTACCTGCCTCTGCGAGCCCCGGCCCGCGCCGTGAGCCCGCGGGCCGCGTGCGGCCGATGGGGCCCGGGCTAAGGTTCTCGCCCTGCCCATGCCGACCTGCGTCACGCGCTGCCTCCGCCGACTCCGCTCCTCCGCGCCGAGGCGCACGTGATGGACCTCGACACGATCGGGCGCTGGATCGGCTCCCCCGTCGGCCGGCGCGTCGTGGCCTCGCTCGCCGCGATCGCGCTGGTGCTGCTGATCCGCCTCTTCGCGACGCGGTGGCTCCGGCAGAACGAGCGGCTGAGCGTCTCCGAGCGCCTCCGCTGGAGCACCCACGCGCGCAACCTCGCGGCCCTCGCGCTCGCCCTCGCCGCCGCGTTCATCTGGGGGCCGGAGGTCCGCGACTTCGTCGTCTCGCTCGTCGTCCTCGCGAGCGCGATCGTCCTCGCGAGCAAGGAGCTCATCATGTGCGTGAGCGGCTCGCTCATCCGCACCGCGACGGCGAGCTTCGGGGTGGGCGACCGCATCGAGGTCAAGGGCATCCGCGGCGACGTGATCGACACCGGGCTCCTCGGGACGACGATCCTCGAGATCGGGCCCGGTCACCAGCGCACCGGGCGCACGCAGGTGATCCCGAACAGCGTGCTGCTGAGCGAGCCGGTGGCCAACGAGACGTTCACCGACGCGTTCGTCCTCCACACCTTCGACCTGCCCCTCGCGAGCCCCGACGGCTGGGCCGAGGCGGAGGCCCGGCTCCTCGCGATCGCGACCGACGCGGCGGCTCCGCACGTCGAGCGCGCGCGCGAGCAGATGGACGAGGTGAGCCGTCGCCACGGACTCAACGAGTTCGACGTACGTCCTCGCGTGACCCTCCACCCCGGCGGCAGCGGAGGGATCCTCCTGCTGCGCGTCCGCCTCCCGACGCCCGCCCGCGAGCGGGGTCACCTCGAGCAAGAGGTGTTGCGTAGGTTCTACGGCGAGGCCCGGCCCGCGACTCCCCGCGACGCGGCGGAGTGAGCCGCGCCCCAAGCCCGATCCGAGGGGACTGGTCAGCCCGTAGAGATAGTGGTATCTCTATCGCATGAAGCCGCCTTTTCGCTCCCTTCGGTCGAACGTCGCCCTGCTCCTGACCGCCTGCGCGCTCGTCGCGTGCGACGAAGACCCGGGCGCTGACGCAGGCCCCGCCGACGCGGGCCTACTCGACGCTTCCTCCGGCGACGGCGGCGGGAGCGACGCGGGCGACGACGCCGGGGTCACGCCGCCCGGCGGGGGGACCCGGGCGACCACCACCTCGGGCGACGTCCTCGGGTCCGAGTCCGATGGGGTCATCACCTTCCGCTCGATCCCCTACGCCGCCCCGCCGGTCGGCGACCTGCGCTTCGCTCGCCCCGTGCCGCACCCGGGCTGGACCGAGGCGCTCGACACGACCACGACCGATCCGACGATCGCCTGCCCGCAGCTCGAGCGGACGGGCGGGGCGATGCGCGGACAAGAGGACTGTCTCGTCCTCAATGTCTATTCGCCCTCCGGCGCCCGCGATCGGCCGGTGATGGTCTTCGTGCACGGCGGCGGCTTCACCGGCGGCTCGGCCAACGAGCCGCTCTACCAAGGCCACCGTCTCGCGTCGCGCGACGTCGTCCTGGTCACCATCAACTACCGCCTCGGCGTCCTCGGCTTCCTCGCCGCGCCGGGGCTCGTGGAGCCGGACGGCGGCGCGGGCAACCTCGGCCTCTGGGACCAGCGCCTCGCGCTCCAGTGGATCCGGGACAACGCGGCCGCGTTCGGCGGCGACCCCGACAACGTCACGATCTTCGGCGAGAGCGCGGGCGCGGTGAGCGTCATGAGCCACATGGTCTCCGCGCAGTCGGCCGGCCTGTTCGAGCGGGTGATCATCGAGAGCGGCGGCGGCGGCCTCTCCACCCCGACCCAGGCCGAGGTCTTCACCCGCTACCAGCCGATCCTCGAGTCGCTCGGCTGCGCCAGCGCGGCCGACCTGCGGGCGTGCCTGCGCGCCCTCGACTACGAGGCCATCCTCGCCACCACCAACGACGCCGGCATGTCCGCGCTCGGCCTGCCGGCGATCGGCCCGCACCTCGACGGCGTGTTCCTCGCCGAGGATCCGATCGACACCGTCGCGCGCGGCGGAGGCGACGTGCCCTTCCTGATCGGGAGCAACGCGGACGAGGCGACCGTCTTCACCCAGGGCGTCGCGGTCCCGACCCGCGCGGCCTTCCGGGCGCTGCTCCTCTCGCTCTACCCCGCGGCCACCGCCGACGCCGTGCTGGGGATCTACGACGCCTCCCTCGGCACGCCGAAGCAGCAGTTCAACGCCTTCTTCGGCGAGTCCGGCTTCGTGTGCCCCACCCTCGCGATGGCCGCCGCCGGCTCGGGTGGCGAGCCCGCGCGCGTCTACCACTTCACCCGCGTCCTCCCCGGCGTCGCGGGCCTGCTCGGCTCGTTCCACGGGCTCGAGCTCCCCTACGTCTTCGGCACAACCGACGTCACCCCGGGCTACACGCCGGACGCCGCCGACGCCGCGCTCGTCGAGACCATGCAGCGCGCCTGGGTCGGCTTCGCGACCGACGGCGTCCCCGTGTTCGACCCGGGCTGGGCCCCCTACGCCGCCGCCGATCCTGCCATCGCGATCCTCGACGAGCCGCCCGCGGCCGCGACCGAGATCGTCGCGGGCCGCTGCGCCCAGCTCGCCGCGCTGGGCATCGGCGTCCCCTAGACCCTAATCAAGCACTTGCCGATTCTCGGGGCGCCGCGATCTGAGCGGCTTCGGCGCCGATCGCAGCGGTGCAAGGGGCGGGGGCCCGCAGGGTCTCGTGGCTGGTGGTCGATCACGGTCCG
>JAUHXR010000294.1 GCA_030426845.1 Polyangia bacterium
GCCGCGGGTCAGATCCGCGACCGCGTGCGGGTCGTCGAGCGCATCGTGCTCGCCGTCTCCGAGCCGCGCGCGAGCGTGACCTTCGATGGCCGACGCACGTTCCGCTCGCCCCTCGGCCAGTGGCAGTTCCAGCAGCTCGACGGTCGGCCGGTCCGCGTGCAGATCCGCGCCCGCAACGGCGCGCTCGTGCAGCTCATTCGAGGCGAGAACGGGTCGCAGCGTGTCGTGTATCGGCTCCGGCCGGACGGGTCCCTCGCGGCCGACTTCACGATCCAGAGCGAGCGCCTCCCGCGCGACCTCCGCTATCAGCTCACCTACCGGCGCGCCGCCGGCGCCCGGTGACCGCGGCGGCGCGGCGCGCGGTCGGGAGGAGCACGGAGGAGCCCCGAGGGCCAGGGAGCAGTCGGGTCGGTCGCTTCGATGTCCCTGCGCGCGCGCGGGGACATCGAGCCCAGACGCGGCTTCGTAGAAGCGCAACACTCGTGGCGCTGGCTGCCAGCCTCGGCTGCGCCTCCTCGGCGCTGGCGCAGCAGGCAGACGCGACCCACGCAGATCGCCTCGCCGACCTCGAGAGACGCATCGCCGGGGTCGCGCAGGTGGACGCGATGGGCGTGCTTCGCCTCGCGACGGCCTACGGGGCTGGCACCGCGGCGCTCTCGGTCGGCGCGCTCGGTCCGCGCCCGACGCGGGGCTACCGATACTCGGTGGCGGCTGCGTCGCTGTCGCGAGCGGTCCTGCACATGATGCTCACGGCGCGCGATCCGGATCCGATCGACACATCGGCGCTCCCGCCCGATCGCGCGGTGCGCGCGACCGAGCGATCGCTCGAGGAGCTCGCGAGCACGGCGCGCCGCGTCCGGGTCGCCTGGGGTAGCCTGCAGCTCCTGTCGGGGCTGCTCTACGTGCCGCTCTACCTGGCACCGAGCGGCTGGCAGATGACGTCGTGGCGCCACGGGCTCACCGCGGCGACGGCGGGTCTCTCGCTCACGCTCGCGTTCGTCGAGCTGCTCGGGCGCTCCGCCGCAGAGCGGCACTGGGGGGAGTACCGCGCAGCCTGGCGCTGAGCGAGGCCTGGTCGGGCAGGTCTCGGCCTCGCGGGAGCGCGACCGCGCGAACGCGGAGGCCTCCTCGCCGCGCTCGCCTCGAACCGAGAGACGTCGGGCGGGGGAGGCGGGTCAGAGCCCCATGTTGGGCGGGTGAAGCGAGATGCCCATGATGAAGAGCACCGCGAGCGCGTCGTGAAACGCCTGGTCGGGGTCGTCGAGGGCCTGGTGGACGTGGAGCTCCCGCCCATCGACGTGCGCGTAGCTGTCCTCGGTCGAGACGCCGAGCTCCTGCAGGTCGCTCGTCTCCGCGTCGAGGGACTCCAGCATCTCGTGGTACCCGGTCGCCATCCGCTCGGCGACCGCCGCGTCCGGGTAGAGGACCGTCGCGTCGAACAGGAGCGACTCGTCGCACGACGCGCACCCGATGCGCATCAGGACGTCGATGTCCGCGAGCGCCCCCCGGCCGTCCGAGACGAAGAACTCGAGCAGCGCCGGGGCGTCGGGGCTCCCGGCCGCGGCGGTGGCCCAGAGGCTCGCCGCCTCGGGGCTGCTCAGCGCGGCGGGCCCTGACGTCTGGACGAGCCCCGTCGCGGTCGCGCTGCCGAAGAGAAGGGCCCAGTTGTCATCGTCGATCGCGAGGAACGCGAACTGCTCGTCGCCGAGCGCTTCACGCCCGCCGACGCTCCTCCGGGTGGCGCCCTGCGCTTCGAGCCAGGCCTCCGCCGCGCTCCGGCTCCCCGCGAGGTCCCCGGTGAAGACCGCCACGCGCCCCTCCTCGCTCCCTCCGGCGAGCACGGTCTCGACGTGCTCCCAGACCTCGGGAGGGAACACGCCGTCGGGCCTCGGGATGCGGAAGCGCTCGAGCATCGCCCGCTGGAACGTCGCCGATCGCAGGCGCGCCGCGTCGACGAGGAAGGCCCAGTGGGCGTCCTCGGGGAGCCAGCGCAGGGCGGGGTGGTGGCGAAGGTCGAGCCTCGCCTGGGCCACGCGCTCGGCGACCGGCTCGGCTACCGGCTCGGCTACCGGCGCCGCGGGCGGGGTCGCGCTTGCTCCGACCTCGACCGCCTGCGCTCCGCATCCGACGCAGAGGGAGGTCAGCAGGATCCAGGCGACACCGCCCACCGCGCCAAGCGCAGCTCGCATGCTCATGGCTCGGGAGCATAGTCGACGCGGACGGGCGCGGCGCTCGAGCGCGCACAGACAAGGCGGGCCTGGAGAACGCCGACCTCAGAACGCCGACATCGGACGCCGACATCAGAACGCCGACTTCAGAACGCCGACATCAGAACGCCGACATCGGACGCCGACTTCAGAACGCCGACATCTGAACGCCGACTTCAGAACGCCGACTTCAGAACGCCGACATCGACGTGGTCATCGCCGCCTCCTGAGCTCGCAGCGCGCCTCGAAGAGCGACCGCCCCGCGCGGCTCCGGCGTCGACCTCAGAGCGCGCCGTCGATCACGTCGGCGCGACTGGCCGGGTTGGCGTCGTCGCCAGGTCATGGAAGAGGCCGGCCGCGCTGAGGCCTTCCCCTCGCATCGCGAGGTGACCTACGCCAGCCCGAAGCGCTCGCGCAGACCGGCAAGGAAAGCCTCCTCCTGCGCGCTCGAGTAGCGGGCCGCCAGGAGCTCCTTGGCGCCCTCGCCCGAGACATGGCGCAGACGCGCGGTCTCGTCGTTCACCGCCTCCCAGATCACCTCGGCGACGCCTTGCGGCTTCTGGAACGTGCTCGTGTCGGCGCTCTCGCGGGCCGCGAGCAGCGCCTTCACCATCGGCTGGTACTCGGCGAGGGACTCGTCGTTGGTGAACACGAAGGAGCGCCCGGCGAAGTCGGTGTCGACGCCTCCCGGCTCGACGAGCTTCACGCGGATCCCGAGCGGGACGAGCTCGTAGTGAAGCGCCTCGGACAGCCCCTCCACCGCCCACTTGGAGCCGTGGTAGAGGGCGCCGAACGGGTAGCACATGCGGCCGCCCACCGAGGAGATGTTCACGATGACTCCGCGCCCCCGAGCGCGCATGCCAGGGAGCACCGCCTGGGTGGTGGCGATCACGCCGAAGAGGTTCACGTCGAACTGGCGGCGGACGACCTCCATGGGGGTCGCCTCCAGCGGGCCGTAGGCGCCGTAGCCGGCGTTGTTGAGGAGAGCGTCGATGCGGCCGAACCGTGCGTGAGCCTCGGCGACCGCCGACTGGATCGAGGGTTGGTCGGCGACGTCGAGTCGGGTGACGAGGACGTTCCCGGCGGCCAGGTCGGCCCCGTCCTCGGGCTTGCGCATGGTGGCGACCACGTTCCAGCCGCGCGCGGCGAAGTGTGCGGCGGTGGCCCGGCCGATGCCCGAGCTGGCGCCTGTGATGAGGATCGTCTGAGTCATGCTGCGTCTCTCCCGGAGTGAGTGCAGGCGTCAGGCTGGCGGAGGAGCCGTCGCGCCGCCCTCGCCGAACGCGACAACCGACGCGCAGGACGCGCCTACCCCTCCGCGCGCCAGGACTCGGGGGTGGTGCCGGTCCAGCGTTGAAACGCGCGAAACAGAGAGTTCGGGTCTTCGAAGCCGAGCAGGAAGCTCACCTCCGCGGGGCTGAGCGCGGTGGTGCGGAGGTAGTGTCGCGCGAGCCGCTCACGGGTCTGGTTGAGCACCGCGAGCCACGTCGTGTTCTCCTCGGCGAGGCGGCGCTGCAGGGTGCGCGGCCCCATCCCGAGCTCCTTCGCGGCGTCCTTCATCTGGGCACGCCCGCTCGGCAGAAGCTCGAAGAGCACGGCGGCGACCTGGTCGCCGACCGTTCGGCTCTGATCGGCCTCGGCCATTCTGCGCTCGAGCAGGGGCTCGAAGGTCTCCCACATGCGCGCGTTGTGGGTGAGGAAAGGACGGCTGGCGTCGGCCGCATCGAGGACCACGGCGAACTCCCCCGCCAGCTCTATCTCGCACCCGAAGTAGTCACGGTAGGGCGCGGCGTCGCTCGGCATGTGCTGCACGGTGACCCGCCGCGGCGCGATCTCGTGGCGCGTGGCCCTCCGCGCGAAGGCCACGAGGAACACCACCTCGGACAGCCCACGCGACCGCTGCACGTCGGGGCGGTGCTTGCACCGGTAGCCGATCCTCGTCGCGCGATCGCCCACCTCCACGTCCAGCGTGAAGCAGCCGACGAGCCGCTTGAACTGGCCGAGGCGAGTCGCCGCCGTGTTCATGTCCGGCGAGCAGATCGCCGCGAAGAGCGCGGGGTCGAAGAGCTCGAGGGACACGATCTTGCCCGCCGAGAGCGCGAGCGTCGGATCGTCCGCTTCGGCGTCGACCGCGTCGTGCAGCGCGTAGTAGTCGTCGAGGCTGATGTGGGAGCCCCCGCCCGACAAGAGGGTCGGGGGCAAGCCCGCCCGGCGAAGCACCGCGCGCTCGTCGAGCGCCAGATCACGCAGGAGGACCCGCCAGGCGGCCCCGACGTGGACGGACGGGTGGAGGTCGCGGGTCATGGGCGGGTCCGAGCAAGTATGCGACAAGCCCGTTGGGTCGCACTCGCTCGACGCGTCAAGACGCTCGCGAGACGCGCCACCGGGGGATCGGCGGACGAGGGTGAGGGCCTGCGCGTTCGGCCGGTGGTTTGTCGCGTCCGGCGAGTGCTGGGCGTGCGTCGCGACTCCAGGCTCGTCTCGAGAGCCACCCCCTACCCTCACGAGAGGCGGACGACATGACCCAGACGAGCGTCACGCGCCGACGCGCGCAGCACACCTACCCGAAGAAGAAGATCCTCTTCGTGGTCTCCAACCCGGCCACCCTGAAGGGCTTCCCGGTCGGCTTCTTCGCCGAGGAGATGACGCGGCCGTTCTTCGACCTCACCCTGGCCGGCCACGAAGTGCACCTCGCCTCGCCGAAGGGAGGAGCGGTGGAGCCGGACGGCTTCTCGGACCCCGAGAGCCCTGGCACGCAGTACCCGAACGACCTGGTGACGATCGGGTTCAAGCACCACCCGGTGTTCGGCAAGCTCATGCAGAACACGGTCCCGATCGCGGAGATCGACCCGAGGACCTTCGACGCGGTCTGCGTCGCGGGAGGCGGGGGGCCGCTGGTCACCTTCAAGGACGACGCCGCGCTCCACGAGCTCATCGCGCGCTTCTACGAGCAGGGCAAGGTGGTGGGCCTCATCTGCCACGGGACCTGCCTGCTGCTCTGGACGCGCCTGAGCGACGGAAGCCTCCTTGCGGACGGCAAGACGTGGACGGGCTACCCGGACAGTGAAGAGAACATGATGAACGAAGCCCTCGGCATGACGGTCAACGAGTACACGATCGAGAGCGAGGCGCGGAAGAACCCGAAGACGACCTTCGAGTCCGCGGGGCCGCTCGAGCCGTACGCGGTACGCGACGGACGGCTGATCACGGCCCAGCAGCAGCACAGCACGGCGCTCTTCTCTCAGCTCGTGCTCGAGGCGCTCTCCGAAGGCGACGCCTGATCCCGCCGACGTGAGGCCTCGACCGACCGAGGCCTCACGCCGGCCAGCTCAACCCGGGCAGGCGAGGTCATCCTCGACGCGCGCGACGTGCACGGGTCCTTGCGACCCGACGAAGACGAGGTGGACCGTGCCGGCGGCGTCGACCGCGAGGCTCGGGCGGCTGTCGCGGCGCGCGGTGGGGATGTCGTCGATCGCCCAGACTCCGCGGCGGCGGGTCGCGAGGCGGGGGACGCGGGCCTGATCGAAGACGACGTGGAGGCTGCCGTCGGGGCCGAGCGCGGCGCGCGGGCGATCGCCGTCGAGGACGAACTCCTCGTCCCAGCCCCCGAGGTCCTCGAAGGCGTGCACGACCCGGCCCTCGCGCGCGAAGAGGATGTGGGACGCGCCGCGGTCGTCGATGACGAGGGAGGGCGCGCCGTCGGTCGGGCCGAGGTCCGAGGACAGCCAGGTCGAGCCCTGCCGACGGAGCTCGCGGAGGGTGCGCGCCTCGGTCACGTAGGCGACGCGCGGAGCGCAGTCGGCGGCGATGGAGGCGGGCGTGGTCCACCGGGCGTCGGTCGCGACGTCCTCGAGCTCCCACCCCGCGGGGCCGCGCGCGCCGACGCGCAGCGTGGTGCTCACGGCGTGCGTGTACGCGAGCCACGCGCGGCCGACCGCGTCGACCGCGACGGAGGTGCCGGCGAGAGCCGACTCGGGGTCCTCCTCGAGGCGGTCGAGGGCCAGGTCGCCGCGGACGCCCGAGGCGGCGAGGAGGTACGCGCCGGTCCCGAAGCCGCTGCCGTCGCAGGCGATCCCGTTGGCGTAGGCGAGGTGCAGCTCGCGGGGGCCCGGGCCGGCCGCGATCGCGTGGGCGCCCCCCGAGCCCACCCGCTCGTCGAGGACGGCCCGCGTCCATGTGCCTTGTGGATCGCGCTCGTAGGTGACCATCGCGTTCAGGCACGTCCCCGGATCGTCGCCCTCGTTGGAGAGGACGTAGAGGACGCCCGCGGCGACGGCGAGGCGCGGGCGAAACGTCGGCGGCGCGCCCTCGATCGGCTCGACGCTCCAGCCGCGCGGCGGCGCGCTGGCGCCGGGGAAGACAGCGGCGTGGTCGTCGTTGCAGTCCGCGCCGCCGCACTCGACCGCGTCGAAGCCGTCCTCGTCCAGGTCGCGGCTCACGGCGCACGGATCGGGGGGACAGGTCGCGGCGCTCGGCGCGTCGCCGCGCTCGAGGTCGGTGCGGGCGCCGCAGCCGAGCGCAAGCGGTGCGAGGAGGAGGAGGACCGCGGCCGCGCGGGGCACGGGCTCAGGGTACCCCGAAGCGAGCCGCCCGACCGTCAGCGCTCGAGGCTGTCACACACGCGGGCGTCGTCGCGTTCCACGCAGCGCTGCAGGCCCGGGCCGAGGCAGTCGCCGTCGTCGACACAGGTCGAGAGGCACAGGGCGAGCCCCGACGCGGGGTCGACGGTGGCGCAAACGGTCCCTGCCGTCGCGCACGGCGCGCCCGGCGAGTCGCACAGCGAGAAGCAGAAGCCCTCGCCGGTGCCGAAGTTGGTGCAGGCGTGGTCGAGCGCGCACTGGTCGAACGCACCCTCGACCGCGAAGCAGGCCCCGCCGGCGGCGACGGTGCCGAGCGACGGCGTGCAGCGCGGCGGCGGCCACGGCTCGTCGAGGCGCCAGCGGATCGAGGTGCACTTCTCGCCGGCGGCGCAGCGCGGCGCGCGCGGGTCGCAGAGCGGGCCGAGCCCGGCGTCGAGGAGGGCCGCGTCCATCGCGGCGTCGAGGCTCGCGGCGTCGAGGCTCGCGGCGTCGAGGCTCGCGGCGTCGAGGCTCGCGGCGTCGAGGCTCGCGGCGTCGACGGTGGAAGCGTCGGCGGTCGCGGCGTCGATGCGCGCGGCGTCGGCGATGGAGGCGTCGAGGCTCCCGGCGTCGGGGTCGCCGTCGCCGTCGCAGGCGGCGAGCGCCAGGGGGAGGACGAGGAGGAGGGCGCGACCTCTGAGCACGCGGAGACGATAGCAGCCGGCCCGAGTGGATCGCCGGACCTGTGGCGCTGCGAGTCACGGGCGTGGGCCGCTCCTTCACGTCAGAAGCGGCCGGCTCATCGGGGCCCGCGCGGATCGCGAGGCCGAGGGGCCGTCGGTCGGCGTCGGCGCGGAGCGCGAGGCTCAGCACACCGTCGATCACCATGAGGAGTCCGGCGCTCGCGAAGCAACGCGGGTCGCGTGCCACGGGCATGTCGTCGACCAAGGCGGCGTCCCCACGGAGCAGGTGGCGAGAGTGGCGCCTCGCCTCGAAGGCGCCCAGGGGCGTCGACGACTCACCCCCGCGACCGTTCACCCTCGCGCGAACCCCGGTGACCGAGGTAGCTCGGCGGTTCGGGGCGAAAGACGTGCGTCCGCCGCACGCGCCGCTCAGCCTGTAGCCTCGTGCCCGCACCTCGCCGCCGTCGGCTGCCGAGCTCCGACCTCTCCGCGACAGAGGAGTGGAGCGTGGCGGCCGCAGGCGCAGCGGGGCTCATCGCGGTCTGGCTCTGGCTCGCGAGTCGCGACGCTTCGACGATGCGGCTCGTCTACAACGTGCCGATCGCGGCTCCCTTCTTCGGATTCCTGCTCGAGCGAGCGATCCACGCGCGACGGCCGGGTCCGCTCCTCGTAGACGCCGCGGTGGTAGCCACCGCCCTCGCGCGAGTCGGGCTGCCCGTCCAGGGCTACAGCGGGCACGTCTTGTTCCTCGGGTTCGCGCTCGTCACCGCCCGCTCGGTCGCGCTGCGGATCGCCAGCGCCGCGGTGCTCTTCGAGGTGCTGGTGATCAAGCTCGCGCTCTGGGGCGACCGCGTGACCGTCGTCGGCGCCGCGGGGCTCGTGACGGTCGCGGCGCTCCTCTGCCGGGTCGCAGGCCCCGCGAGGCGGCCGATCAGCGGCGCCAGGCCGCCTGGATGAGCTGACGCAGGCGGTCGGGATCGCTCGCGCTCGTCTTGCACATGAAGCCGCTCTTGTGCGCGAAGTGGACGTCCGGCTCGGACTCGACGCGGGAGAAGTCCAGCTCGGGGTGCTCCTCGTAGCGGCCGATGCCGTAACCGTCGCCGCGGCGATCCGGGTAGACGATCGCGGCGACGGTCTGCTCGAGGCCCTCGGCGCGAACGTAGGCCTTGACCGCGTTGCTCGGCTCGTCGACCAAGGGATCGGTGCGGCGGAGGAACACCGCGGTGAGGCGGGCGTCGGCCTGGGTCAGCTCCCAGCGCTCGACGTTCGCCGCGACGTGGGCGACGCGCTCGTGGACGACGCGGAGGAACTCGAGGAGATCCTCGCCGATGTACCGCATGAACTCGTAGAGCGGCTCGCCCGGAGACACCTCGTCGCGCTGCGCGAAGCGGCGCAGGAGGGTGACGTCGATCGGCGAGTTGAGCTGCGAGATCGCGCGCCGCGGGACGCCGAGCCACTCGGCGGTGCGGGTCGGGCCCCGCGAGTCGAAGCGCTCGGCCGGCTCGAGCCAGTCGCAGTGCGCGCGCGCGTCCTCGTAGAGGCCGAGGTGCTCCAGCACCAGGCTCAGCGCGCAGGTCGGCGGGTGCTCGCGCGGGAAGTGGTGGTGGTCGAAGTTGTTGCGCTCCGGCTCGTGGCGGCCGCCGACGTCGAGGACCGCGACCGTCGGGTCGTCGAGCTCGGCCTCGGTCGGCTCGCGCCGCACGATCGGCGCGCCAGAGCGCGCGGCGAGGACGCAGGCCGCGAGCAGCTCGTCTTTGTGGGCGCCGCCCGGGTGAGTGAGGATCGTGCGAATCATGGGGCGGCGTGTAGCACGCGACGCGGTCGCGGGGTGCGCTACCGTCCTGATCTGGCGCCGCGCCGAGGGGGGGCGGCGGGAGCGGAGTCAGGTATGCCGAAGCTGGAGGAGATCCCCGAGCCGGACGCGCAGCTCCCCGAGGAGCTGCGTCGACGGATCCGCCTCGCGTGGGAGGCGCAGTGCGCCGAGGGCTTCGCGTGGGGGCAGCTCTCACACCTGCGCTACGTCGACGTGCCGGGGCTCCGCTTCGTGCCGACGCTCGCCGACGTGGCGGTAAACGCCTACTCGTCGGCGTGGCGCATGTTCGGGCTCGCGCCGCTCGGGCTCGCCATCACGTTCGGGCTCGTCGTCTGGACCACGCCGGGGGAGCACAGCCTCGTGGAGTACGTCGCGTGCAACGTCCCGATCGCGCTGCTCGTGGCGGTGAGCGTCTTCCTCTTCGTGAAGCTCGGGCGCCAGCGGCCCGGGACCGCGGCGTTGGCGCGCGACGGGCTCTACTTCACGCCGAACCTCCTCACGATGTGGGACGTGATCGAGGGCAAGCCCGATCGCCTGGTGCTCGTCGAGCGCGCGAAGGTCGGCCGGATCTACGAGCGGGGCGTCGGGACGCGCACAAAGAGCGTGTGGCTCGAGTACCAGATGCACGGCGAGTCGCGGAAGCTGCGCACCGGGCTGCCCGGCCTCGGCGGCGCCGACCGCGCGTGGTTCGAGGGGTGGCGCGCGACGGGCGAGCTGCCGCTCACGGCCTAGGACACCTAGGAGCGCGCCGGCTCACTCGTCGCCGTAGTAGACGAGGCCGCTCGCGGCGTGGACGCCGGGCTCGGCGTCGGTGGACGGCTCGACCACCTGGAGCTGCTCAAGGGCCGCGGACGCGCGCGCGGGCTCGGGCAGGATCGCGACGGCGAGCGCGAGGGCCTGGGCCTCGTCATCGGCGACCACCTCGACCCAGCGCATGACGCCGGCGACCCCCGGCGCGGTCAGCTCCCCCTGGACCACGAGGTGAAGGCGCCTGGGCGCCTCGCACGCGGGCGGGCGGCGTCGGCGCAGGAGCGCGAGGAGGTCGGCGGTGATCACCCCGGCGTGGAGCGCGGCGTCCAGCGCGTCGTCGGGGTCCTGCGCGGCGCGGTCGAGGGCGACGGCGCGCTCGGCCTCGAGGCGCGGCCGGCGCGGGTCGTCCGGGGCGCAGACGTCGCGCGCGCTCGTGACGAGGGTGAGGCCGTCGTCGGCGCGGCCGAGCTCGGCGAGGCACCGCGCGGCGAGGGAGAGCGCGTCCTCGGCGAACGCGGGCGGGCGCGGGAGCGCGAGGATCGGCTCGAGGTCGTCGAGCGCCGCGCCCGGCTCGCCGCGGCGATGCTGGACGATCGCGCGGTTGAAGCGGACCGACGACTCGCTCGCGCCGTCGCACGCCAGCGCGGCGTCGAGCGCCTCGACCGCGGCGTCGAGGCGACCCGCGTCGGAGCGGAGGTTGCCCAGGAGCTGCCAGAGGAGCCAGGCGGCGGGTGCGACCCGGACGGCCTCTTCGAGGGTCGCGATCGCGCCGTCGAGATCGCCGCGGGTCTGCAGCGCGAGCGCCTTGATCTCGAAGCCGCCCGACCAGCCCATCTGGAGGAGGCGCTCCGCGGCGGCGAGGGCGCCGTCGACGTCTCCGTCGGCCAGCTTGGCGTGGGCGTCCTCCTCGAGGGCGCGCGCCGCGTCAGGGTCACGTCCGAACCACATGGGCCGAGGGCTAGCGCCTCGACCGGCCCCTGGCGAGCGCCTTCGCGCGCGCGTCGGCGGTCCTCGAGGCGGTGCTCAGCGCCAACCCGCGGGCTCTCTGACGAGGCCGCGAGACGCCCTCCCCGAGCAGGTCCGGTCGGTTCCTCGACCGAAGGGATGTCGGCGGCGGCTCAGAGCTCGAACGCGCCGACGTCGCAGCCGG
>JAUHXR010000295.1 GCA_030426845.1 Polyangia bacterium
GCGAAGACGATCTCTGCGTTGCCGTCGTCGTCCACGTCGACGATCAGCGGGTACTCCACGAGCGTGTGGCTGTGCTGCTCGACCTGCGCGTAGACCGTGCCGTCGCGCCCGTTGTAGACGCGCATGTAGCACTCGTCGTTGTAGACGACCTCGGCCTGCCCGTCGCCGTCGAAGTCGAAGACGCTCGAGCCGGTGACGTTCGAGCTCGTGTCCTGCGTCGGCTGCTGCCAGAGCACCGGGGTCGCGCCGTCCGGGTCGAACACCGCGTAGGCGCCGCCGCCGGCCACGCCGATCTCCGGGAGGCCGTCGCCGTCGAAGTCCGCGACCGTCGGCGGGCCGCCGCGCCCTCCGCCGGGCATCGCCTCGGGTCCGAACAGGACCATTCCGTCGAGCCCTCGGCGGATCGAGACGTAGCCGGTGCCGCTGCCGGCCGGGACCTGGTGCACGACCACGACGTCGGGCGCGCCGTCCGCGTAGAAGTCGGCCACCGCGACGAAGCCGTCGACGAGCCCCCCGTCCATCCAGAGCGGCATGCCGTCGTGGTGCCAGGCGCCGTTGCCCGCGACGACCTCGAGGTCGCCGTCGCCGTCGAGGTCATAGGCCGCGCTGAGCGGGCTGCGGGGGACCGCCGAGCAGCAGTTGGACGCCGCGCCGGGCTGGGCGTCGAAGCGGAGCGTGCCGTCGCTCTCCAGGACCGCGCCGCCCACGATCACCTCCGCTTGGCCGTCGCCCTCGAGGTCCGCGATGGTCGGCGCGCCGAACTGGAAGTTGCCGGTGAAGGGCGCGCCGCCGCCGTCGACGCTACGCCAGAGCACCGAGCCGTCGAGGTGCAGCGCCGCGATCTGGCCGCCGTTGCACGGCGCGAGCAGGGTGACGATCTCCGGGGTGCCGTCGGCGTCGAGGTCGCCGAGCGCGATCCCGTGCTCGGGACAGACCACCGGGTCGGAGACACTCAGCACCTCCGCCCCGGTGTCGCCGCGCACGACGCGGAGGACGCCGGCGCCGGTGTAGCTCCCGCTCGCGGTGTAGGTGTTGAACACGACCTCGGGCATCGAGTCGCCGTCGAGGTCGCCGACCACCGGCGCCATCATCACGTGGATCGACGTCGGCGCGACCGCGCTGCCGCTCCACGCCCACTGCTCCTCCGGCTCGAAGACGCCCGGCTCGGGGAAGTACTCGCAGCGCCCGGCCGCGCGCGGCAGGCAGACCCCGAGGGTCGCGTCGCAATAGCTGTCGAGTGGGCAGTCGATCGCCTCGGTGCACGGGTCGCCGGGGGTGACGCAGGCCGCGTCGAGGCAGAGCTGGCCCGACTCGCAGCAGGTCATCGCGTCGCCGCAGCGGAGCCCCGACGCGCAGACCGGGACGCAGGCCCCCGCCAGGCACTCCTCGACGTCGTCGCAGCAGTCCGCGCCGCAGGTCTGCGCGGTCGGGCACAGGGGGCCCGCGTCGACGCCGTCCGGCGCGTCCACCGCCGGCCCTGCGTCGGGCAGGGTCTGACAACGTCCGTCGCGGCACTCGAGGCCTGCGTTGCACTCGTCGTCGCCGCTGCACGGCGAGCCGATGGAGCCCGGCGGCGTCGAGCTGCAGTCGCAGCCGAACCAGACGAGGGCAAGGAGGCAGACCGAGAGGCGCAGAAGACGCAGGTGAGGCATCCCCGGCAGTGTAGGACAGACGCCCGACCGCGAGCAGGGCTACGCGACCGCGACGGTCTGGTCGTCCTCGGCGCTCTTCGCCTGGCCCTTGCGGAGCTCGACTGCGACGAGCTTCGAGATGCCGGGCGTCTCCATCGTCACGCCGTAGAGCACGTCGGCGAGCTGCATCGTCGACTTGCTGTGGGTGATGACGATGAACTGCGAGTGCTTGGTCATCGCGCGGATCGCCTCGGCGAACCGGCCGATGTTCGCTTCGTCGAGCGGCGCGTCGACCTCGTCCAGGAGACAGAACGGGCTCGGACGGTACTGGAAGATCGAGAAGATGAGGCTCACCGCGGTGAGCGCCTTCTCACCACCGCTCATCAGCTCGATCGAGCCGAGGCGCTTGCCGGGCGGCTGGGCCACGATCTCGACGCCCGTCTCGAGGAGGTCGTTCGGATCGGTCAGCCGCAGCTCCGCCTTGCCGCCGCCGAAGAGCCGCGGGAAGACCTGCTTGAACAGCTCGTTGACCGTGTCGTAGGTCTCGCGGAAGAGCCGGCGGCTCTCCTTGTTCATCTGGCGGATCGCCTTGTCGAGCTGCGAGAGCGCCTGGGTGAGGTCGTCGCGCTGGCCCGTGAGGTACTCGTAGCGCGCGCTCTTCTCGTCGTACTCGTCGATCGCGGTGAGGTTGATCTCGCCCATCCGCTGCACGAGCTTGATCAGCTCGTCGATCCGCGCGCGGACCGACGCGTCCGGGATCTCGCGCAGGTGGTAGTCGCCGAGCACGCGGCGCAGGTCCACCTGGTGGCGCTCCTCGATCGACTCGAGCAGGTACTCGAGGTCCTTGGCCAGCTCGCGCTCCTGGAGCGTCAGCTGCGAGAGCGCGCGGTCGCCCGTCTCGATGCGGGAGCGCACGTCGCCCAGCGCGGCCTCGCGCTCGCCGAGCGCGACCTTGGCCGCCTCGTAGCTCGCCCGGACCTCGCCGAGCAGCTCGTGCGCGCCGCGGGCCAGGTCGACCTGCTCGCGCAGCTCGCCGCGCGTGTTCACCACGAGGGCCGCGGTCGAGCCCTGCTGCTTGGCCGACGAGAGGATGTCGCCGCGCAGGCGCTCCTCGCGCTCGCTGAGCTCGGTGATCGAGCGCTCGAGGCGCTCGAGGGCGCCGCGATCGCTCTCCGCGCGCTGCTTCGCCTCGGCGGCTCGGACCTTGACCCCGGTGACCACCTGGGCCTGATCCTCGACCGCGCGCCGGCGCCCCACGGAGATCTCCTGGGCGGCCGAGAGCGCCGCGCCCGACTCCTGCTGGGCCGCGTTGGCCGCCTCGATCTCGCCCTTGGCCGCGCGCTCCTCGTCGTCGTCGGTCGAGAGCTGCGCCGCGAGCGCGGTCGCCTCCTCGCCGAGCCGCTGACCGCGGTTGATCGCCTCCTCGAGCTGCCCCTCGGCGCGGCGGAGATCCTTCTCCACCTTCACGATCGCGATCTCGGCGTCGTGGGCCTCGGTGCGGGCGGCGTCGAGCGCGGCGCGGCGCTGGGCGATGCCCGTGCGGAGCTCGCCGTGGCGCTTCACCACCGCCGCCAGCTCGGCGTCGAGGCCGCCGACCACCCCGTGCAGCTCGCGCACCTCGCGCTTCACCGCGATCATGTGCGCGCCCACGCCCTCGCCGCGGCCGCCCGTGAGGGTTCCGTCGCGCGCGACCACGAGGCCGTCGATCGTCACCACGGTCGCGTCGACGCCCGACTCCTGGAGGCGATTGGCGGTGTCCGCGTCGTCGACGACGAGCACCTCGCCGAGGAGGTGGCGGACCAGGGCGTCGTCCTCGGGCGCGCGGCCGACCAGCTCGGAGAGCCAGCCGCGCACGCCCTCGCCCTCGGGCAGGCGCGGGGCCGGGCGCACCACGCGGCGCGGGACCTGGGGCACGAGGGTCGCGCGCCCGCGCTCGCCGCCGCGGAGGTACTCGAGGGCCGCGCGGGCCGCCGCCGCGTCGCGCACCACCACGTGCTGCAGGCGCTCGCCGAGCGCGGCCGCGAGCGCCTCGGTGAGGTCCTCGGGGCACTCGATGCGGTCGGCCACGAGGCCGAGCACGCCCTTCTGCTCGCGCGCGATCGGGTCCGGCGCGTACTTCGTCATGAGCGCGCGGACACCCTCGCCGACGCCCTCGAACCGCTGCTGGATCTCCTCGAGCGAGCGGAGCCGTGAGCGGCGCTGGGCGACCTCGTTGCGCAGCCGCTCGAGCGAGGCCTCGCTCGTCTGGATCTCGGCGTGGAGCGCGCTGAGCTCCGCCTGGACCTCCTCGCGCTTCGCCGCCGTCTGATCCTTGCCGGAGCGCAGGCCGTGCAGGCGGGTGACGAGCTCCTCGCCCTGCTGGCGCAGCTCGACCGCCAGGGTCTCCTGCGCCTCCTTGTCGGCGTGGAGCCGCGCGAGCCGCTGGCGGCCCTCGGCGCGGCGACGCTCGAACGCGTCCAGCACCGCCTCGGCCCGCGCGATGCGCGCCCGCGCCTCCGCGAGGCGAGCCCCCGCCTGGCTGACCGTCTGCTCGGCGTCCGTCGCCGCGGCGCGCCGGCGCTCCAGCTCGGCGCTCTCGCGCTCGAGCACCGCGGACTCGCGCTCCTCGATCTCCTCGAGGTCCACCAGCGCCGCGCGGAGCATCTCGCGCTCCTGGGCCAGCCCGCCCCGCTGCTCCACCAGCGCCGCGAGCTCGCGCTCGGCGGTGCGCTCCGACTCGCGCAGCGCCTCGTAGCGGGCGAGCAGGCTCTCCACGCGACCCTCGAGAACGCGAACCGCGTTGTCGAGCTCATAGGCGGAGCGCTGCGCGGTCTCCACGCGCGACTCCATGCCGCTCACCTCGAGGCGCTCGGCGCTGAGCTCGGCCTCGCGCACGCGGAGCGCGAAGCGGCTGCCCTCGACCTCGGCCTCGACGCGGTCGAGCTGCGACTCGACCACCCGGCGGGTGACCGTCAGCTCCATCCAGCGGTGCGAGGCGACGAGGAGCTCGAGATCCTTGATCTCGGTCTTGTAGCGCTTGTAGCGCTCGGCCTTCTGGGCCTGCCGCTTGAGCGAGGCGAGCGAGCGCTCGATCTCGTGGATGATGTCGCCGACGCGCAGGAGGTTGGCGCGCGTCTGATCCATCTTGCGCTCGGCGGCGCGCTTCTTGGCCTTGAACTTGGTGATGCCGGCCGCCTCCTCGATGAGGTGGCGCCGGTCGGTGGGCTTGGCCGAGACGATGAAGCCGATGCGGCCCTGCTCGATGATCGAGTAGGCCTTGGTGCCGACGCCGGTGCCGAGGAAGAGCTCGGTCACGTCGCGGAGCCGGACCTGGACGCCGTTGATCAGGTACTCGCTCTCGCCCGTACGATCGAGGCGGCGGGTGACCGCGATCTCGGCGTAGTCGCGGTACTCGGGCGGCCCGATGCCGTCGGTGTTGTCGAAGGTGAGGGTCGCCTCGGCGAAGCTGTGCGGGCCGCGGCTCTCGGACCCGTTGAAGATCACGTCCTCCATCGCCTTGCCGCGGAGGTGGCGGGCCGACTGCTCGCCCATCGCCCAGCGGATCGCGTCGACGATGTTCGACTTGCCGCAGCCGTTCGGCCCGACGATCGCGGTGACGTCGTGATCGATGTGGAGGACGGTCCGGTCCACGAACGACTTGAAGCCGCAGACCTCGACCTTGGTGATCTTCATGGTTCGACCCGACTATCACCCGAGATCCGGCCATGCAACGACCGCGACCACCAATTGTGGTTGCCACCACGTGACACCCACTATATCTAGTAGAGGATCCCGGATGCTCCACTAGATGCGGGGCGATCGCCATTTGGAGTCGGCGATCGCCCGGATCGCGCCCCGGATCGCGCCTCGGATCGCGGCCGCTCAGCGGGCGATCTCGGGCAGATCGTCCCGGATCGCCACGTCGCACGGGGCGATCTCGAGGTCCGAGTGCTCCCAGCGGGGGCGCTCGACGCGCTCGAGGTCGGCCGCGCCGAAGCCCTGATCGCTGTAGAGCCAGAGCCCCTCGATCCACGACGCAATGCGCTGCCCCGAGGGCCGACGGCCGATCACGAGGACGCGATCGACCACCCAGCCACCCGATCGCAACCCGAGCGCCCCGCCGGCGGGCTCTTCGCGGGCTCCCTGGAGGCAGACCCCGGCGTACTCGGCGGCCGCGAGCAGCGAGACGAAGTCGTCGGTCTCCCCGATTCGCTCGTCGACCCGCGTCCGCCGCACGGTGATCCGGGTGGCCGCGCTCGGCTCGAGGAGCGCCCGCAGGTCGACCTCGTCGTAGAGCAGCGTCCGGGGCTCACCCGCGCGGAGCGCCTCCCACGCGCGACGCCCGAGCGCGTCCACCGCGGCGTGCCGCTCCGCGGCCAGGTCCGGCATCTCCACGACGCAGGTCGGGTGAGCCACCGCGGTGGAGGTCGCCGTCGGTCCGCCGCAGCCCGCGAGCAGGAGCACCCCCGCCCAGATCGAGCGGGGGACTCCTCGGGTCGTAGCCCGCGTGGGCTCGACCGCGCTCCGCGATCCACTCACCCGGCGAACGGACCGGCGCGTCAGCGGATGTTGAACGGGTAGCTGATGCGGGCGGTGGACTGCGAGAACGCCTCGAAGCGCGCGGTCCGGATCACGCCCTCCATGCAGGCGCCCTGGGGCGAGCCGCCGAAGGGGCTGCCGCCGATGGAGACGCTCGCCACGCTGCCGTCGTTGCGGACCATGATGGTGGAGAGGGCCATGCCGCGCTGGTCGGCGGCGCAGGCCCGGATGCGGCTCATCAGGCCCCCGAGGGTGCGCGCGATGTTCTGCCGGGACGGCTGCGGGGGCAGGTCGGCGCGGCTGGTCGACGGCGAGGCCGCCACCGCAGCCGCCTGGCGGGTCGTGGTCCCGGTGCCGGCTCGGTTGGGGCTGCCGCCGAGCGCCTGGTCCAGGAGGTTGTCCATCTGGCGGCCCGTCGGCTCCGCGGCGGGCGCGCTGCTGCCGCGGCTGCCCCCGGCGCTCGCCCGCGCGGTCTCGGTCCGGGGAGTCTCGGCCTGGGCGGCTGCCGCCTGGGCGGGCGTCTCGGTCGCCTCGGGCGCGGCGGCGGCAGCGGGCGCGCCGCCCCCCGCCCGTCGACGGGTGGCGCGCGGAGCGCGGCTCCCTGCGACGGCCGCGCTCGGGGTCTCCGGCTCCTCGTCCTCGGCCGCCTCGTCCTCGGCGGCCTCGTCCTCCCCGGTCGGCGCGTCGGCGACCGCCTCGGTGGGCTCGTCGCCCGTCGGGGCCTCGCCGGTCGGCTGCTCGCCGCTGGGATCGCCCAGGCCCGGCTCCTCCGCGGTCGGATCGCCAGCCTCGGCGACGCCCGGCGCGGCCGCGCCCGCGGCCCCGAGGGCGCCCGGCTCCGGCGCCTCGGTCGTCGTCGGCGCCGACGCCAGCGTGGCCGGGTCGGGATCCTCGTTGTTGTTCATGAGGAAGAACACCGCCGCCGCCGCCGCGACGCCGCCGAGCGCGATGCCGATCCACATGCCGCCCGAGCCGCCCTGGCTGGGCTGCGCGACCTCCGCCGGCGCGGCGGGGACGGGCCGACGGTCGTCGTCCATCGGGGCCGCGCTCGCGGCGACGGGCGCCGCCGCCTTCTTCTGGGACTTGGCCTTCTTGCCCTTCTTCTTGGCGCCCTTCTTCGCGGCGCTCTTGGGCGCCTCGGCCTTGGCCGTGGGCGCGGGCTCGGCCGCCGCGGCGACCGGCGCGACGGCCGCGGCCGCCTCCTCGGGCTCGTCCTCTTCCTCGTCCTCGTCGTCGTCGCTCGACGGCGGATCGTTGGCCGGAGGGGCGATGGAGGCGGCGAGCGCGGCGAGGTCGAGCTTGCCGTCGTCGTCGTCGTCGTCGTCGACGGCCGGCGGGGGCACCGAGGCACCACCCACCAGGGCGGAGAGCGCCGCCAGGCCTTCGTCTTCGTCGTGCTCGTTACGTTCGTCGCTCAATTCGACCTCTGAGGCAGCCGCGCGCGCGGGGGTTGGAGCCGGATCCGATAGCACATCTGGGGCCGTCCGCGAACGCGCGGTCCGACCCCGTCAGGACCCGCGCGAGCCCTGCCGGCCATCATCGCGTGGGACCGCGTCGATCGTGACGCCATCCCAGCGGGTTGTCACATTCGCGTGTCCCTACGACGGCCGCCGAGCCCAAAGCCTTGGGCGCAATCGCCGCGCGGCGCGCGACGGCCGGCATCTCGGCGGGACGCTGCTACGCTCCCGGGGTGAGCGACCCCGACGTCACCGAGGACCCCGATCGCCTGCGCAGGCGCCTCTCGACGGTGTTCGGCTGGCTGGCCGGCGGCGCGCTCGGGCTCCTCGTGAACTACGCGCTCTTCATGCTCGTCGGCGAGGGCTACGAGACCACCTGGACGACGTTCGTCCTCTTCCTCGCCGGCGCCTTCGGCGGGATGTGGGTCGCCGATCGCCTCGGCCCGCGCGGGTTCAAGCCCCTCGGCATCGCGGCCGGGCTCCTGTTCTCGATCTTCGCGCTCGTCGTCGTCACGACCCTCCTCACGCCGGGCGGCTCATGAGGAGCGCGTCGGCGCCGCTCGCGTAGTACCGGGGCCGCACTCCGTCGACGACGAAGCCCTCGGACTCGTACAGGGCGACCGCGGGCTCGTTGTCGCGCGCCACCTCGAGGAACACCCTGGCCGCGCCGCGCGCCCACGCCTCGCGCAGCACCTCGCGGATCAGCGCGCGCCCCACCCCGCCGCGGCGGCGGTCGGGCGCGACCGCGATCTGGTGGAGCTCCGCCTCGTCGACCACGACCTGCACGATCGCGTAGCCAACGACGTCCGCGCCGCGGCGCGCCACGAGCACCGACGCGCGCGGTCCCTCGCGGAGCGCGGCCACCTCCGACGCGGCGGTCGCCGCGAAGAACCGGCTCGCGAGGGCCGCGACCGCCGCGTCGTCGCTCGGCGCGCCGGGCCCGATCGCCGGCGCATCCCCCGGCGGGCTCAGCGGGACCACGACACGAGCGTCCGCACCTCGGTGCGGCCCCGCAGGACCTCGATCCATCGCTGGACGTCGCGCCGCAGGAGCTGCTGGGCGAGCCAGGCGCGGAGCACCTCGCGCACCTCCTCGAGCGAGCGCCCGACGAAGGGGTGCTCGCCCTCCTCGTGCACCCGCTGGACCTGCGCGTCGGAGACCACCGTGCTGCCCTCGAGGTTGGCCCGGAGGAAGGCGTCGACATAGGCGCGGCGGGCCGCGAGCGCGTCGATCTCCGCGTCGCTCGCGCCGGTCGCGGACAGCAGCGCGGCGAGCCGCGGCGCACCGCCGGCCCGCTGCTCGATACGCGCGCGCTCCTGGTCCACCTCGTCCGGGCTCGGGCTCGCGGCGCGCAGCCGGTCCGCCTCGCGGGCCACGAGCGCGGCCCCGATCAGCTCCTCGAGCGATGCGGCGAGCAGCGCGTCCGGCAAGGGCCCGACCGGGAGCTGGCTCGCCTCGCCCGCGAGCTGGATGCGCGCGTTGAGGTCGACGTCGGACACGAGGATCGCGATCGCTCCCGGGCCCGCGGAGGCGCCCCCGACGAACGCGGCCACTCCCTCGACCCGCACGCGCCGGCCGCCGGCCTGAGCCGCCGCTGGGCGCGCGATCGACCCCGCACCCAGCGCGACGACCAGGCCGAGCGCGAGCGCCCCGCGCCGCGCCGCGCCGCGCACGCTCACTCCTCTTCCTGACCGCCCTCGCCGCTCGGATCGCTCACCACGCCCTCGGCGTCGTCCGGCGCCTTCGCGCGCGCGCGCGGCAGGTGCTTGCGCTCGCGGAGAAACTCCAGGAACGCGAGGGCCGCGTCGAGCTCACGGGCGGGCAGCTCGCCGATCAGCTCGACGAGGCGCTGGCGCTGCGTCTCCGCGATCGCCGCCCGCGAGCGACGCCCGGCCCGCCGCTCCTGCTCGCGCTCGACCTGCGGCTGCACGTCGTCCGCGGTCGGCACGTTCCACTCCGTCCGCTCCTCGGCCTCGATGCCGTGCGCGAGGAGCCACGCCTCCATGCAGGCCCGCAGCCGCTCCGAGCGGAACGCGAACCAGCGCTCGCGGTCGACGGGGTAGCTCATGAGCACGTCCTTGAACCGACGGAAGGCGCCCTTGCCGTCGATCGCGCGCACGAGCTTGTCGCGGAACTCGTTCTCCTCCACCGTCGCGATGAAGCGCTCCATCCAGCGGTACTGCTCGCGCGAGGAGACCGGGTCGATCCGCAGGTAGGACGCGTCCTTCATCACCCGCTGGTGCATCGCGGGATCGGCGATGCCGTCCACGATGCGGATCACCTCGCCGGTCTCCAGGTGCAGGTAGGAGTGCACCTCGGGCGCGTTGTTCTCGAACGCGTCCTCGAGCGCCTCCCAGGCGATCGGGACCTTCCGGGGCGCTTCGGTCTTCTTGCTCATGAGTCCTTCCGCTCGGTCCGAGCGCGGGCGACGGCGCGATCCCACTTGCGCAGCAGCGCGTCGCGATCGGCGTCACCCAGGGTGGGGCTGTAGGTCTTGTCGATGCGGTGCGCGGCCTGCACCGCCTCCGTGCCGTCGAACACCCCGACGCCGAGCCCCGCGAGGTACGCGGCGCCGAGCGCGGTGGTCTCGATCGAGGCGGGGCGGTCGACCTCGACCCCGAGGAGGTCGCTCTGGAACTGCATCAAGAGATCGTTCTCTGAGGCCCCGCCGTCGACCCGCAACCGCCCGAGCGCGCAGCCGGTCCGCGCGACGTCACGGACCATCGCGGTCGCGAGGTCGGCCACCGAGTAGGCGATGCCCTCGAGGGTGGCGCGGGCGATGTGGGCCCGCGTGGTGTCTCGGCCCAGACCGCAGAGGAGCCCGCGGGCGTCCGGATCCCAGTGCGGGGCGCCGAGCCCGACGAGCGCCGGGACGAACACGACGTCGCCGCTCGAGTCGACCTGGCGCGCGAGCGCCTCGACGTCCGCGGAGGACTCGATCAGGCCGAGGCCGTCGCGCAGCCACTGCACCGCCGCGCCGGCGATGAAGGCCGAGCCCTCGAGCGCGTAGGTGGTCCGGTCGCCGACGCGCCACGCGATCGTCGTGAGCAGGCCGTTGTCCGACGCGACCATGTCGCCGCCGGTGTTCATCAGGATGAACGCACCGGTCCCGTAGGTGCACTTCACGTCACCGCGCTCGAAGCAGGTCTGCCCGAAGAGCGCGGCCTGCTGATCGCCCGCGATGCCCGCGATCGGGATGCCGTCCGGGAGGCCCGGCACGCCCTTGGTGTGGGCGTACACCTCGGCGCAGCCCCGCACCTCCGGGAGCACCGCGGCGGGGACGCGCAGGATCTCGCAGAGCTCCTCGTCCCAGCGCCCGCGCCCGATGTCGTAGAGCAGGGTGCGCGACGCGTTGGTCGCGTCGGTCACGTGGACCGCGCCGCCGCTCAGCCGCCAGACGAGGTAGCTGTCGACCGTGCCGAAGGCGAGCTCGCCACGCTCGGCCCGCGCGCGCGCTCCGTCGACCGCGTCGAGGATGTGCTCGACCTTCGTACCGCTGAAGTAGGAGTCGAGGACGAGGCCGGTGCGGGCGCGGAAGGTCGCCTCGTGGCC
>JAUHXR010000296.1 GCA_030426845.1 Polyangia bacterium
TCACCGGGAGCGCCGCCGGGGGGAGCGCCGCCGGGAGGCGCGGCGCCGAAGCCACCGCCGGGAGGCGGGCCCGGGGGCGCGCCGGGCGCCTGACCGAACCCGCCCGCGGGACCGCCGGGAGGCGGACCGGGCGGGGCGCCGCCGGGGGGCGGGCCGCCGAAGCCGCCGGCCGCCGGGGGAGGCGTCTGACCCGGCGCGGCCTGCGGGGGACCGCCGGGAGGCGGACCACCCGGAGGAGCGCCGGGCGCGGCTCCGCCCGGCTCGGGGATCTGCACCCCGCTCATCATCATGGTGCCTTTGAACTTGGCCGGGCCCTTCGGCTTGAGCTCGGTGCCACAGGCGACGCACTGGGTCGCCGTGTCGGTGTTGGGCTTCCCGCAGTTCGGGCAAAAGACGGTCACGGTCCTCGTTCCTTCGGGTTGGAAGGCCCGCCCCGCACCCGACCCCAAGGGGTGCTGACGAGCGGTGCGAGACTATCGTCTGAGGCCCGCGATTGGAAGGGGAACACCCGCGTCGAAAGCGCGCTTTTCGCCGGGGGAGGTCTCCCTTGACTTCAACGGGCCGCCAGCCTAGCGTCCGACGCGCGCGAGCCCCCCTAGCGTGCACTTCGAGCCGTTTTTTTAGGGGTTGCGGCCTCGCTCTGGGGTGCCAGAGCGGGTCGCCGGATGAAGGCGGTATGACGTTCAGTCTTTCGCAGGAGATGGAGGCGGTCGTCGACGAGCTGATCGCCCGCTACCCGACCAAGATGGCGGCCTGTATCCCCGTGCTCCACCTCTGCCAGGAGCAGCGCGGCTGGGTCAGCCCCGAGGTGATCGACTTCGTGGCCGGCCGGCTCGAGATGAGCAGCAGCCAGGTGAAGGGCGTCGTGACCTTCTACACGATGTACCACCAGCACGAGGTCGCTCCGAACGTGATCTGGGTCTGCCGCACGCTCTCGTGCGACCTGCGCGGCGCCAAGACGATCCAGGAGCACCTCGAGCGTCGGCTCGGCTGCCACGTCGGCGGCACCAGCCGCGACGGCAAGGTCACCCTGCTCAAGGCGGAGTGCCTGGCGGCCTGCGGCAACGCGCCGATGGTCCAGCTCAACGACGAGTTCCACGAGCACCTCGACGTCGCCAAGGTCGACGCGCTGCTCGACGAGCTCGGGGTGGCGCCGCTCCCCGCGGAGCTCCGGCTCCAGCCGCCGGCGCACGAGGAAGAAGAGGAGTAGTCGATGGCCAGCTACGACGCGATCCTCTCGAACCGCTTCAGCATCGACGAGGCCTGGACGCTCCCGGTCGCCGAGCGCCACGGCGCCTACCGCGTGGCGCGCAAGGCGCTGACCGCGATGACGCCCGACCAGATCAAGGAAGAGGTCAAGGCGGCCAACATCCGCGGCCGCGGCGGCGCGGGCTTCCCCGCCGGCATCAAGTGGGGCTTCCTGCCCAAGGACGCCGAGACGACCTACCTCGTCATCAACGCCGACGAGGGCGAGCCGGGCACCTTCAAGGATCGTCAGATCATGGAGAAGGACCCGCACCGCCTGGTCGAGGGCTGCATCGCCACGATGTGGGCGATCGGCGCGCACGTCACCTACATCTACGTGCGCTGCGAGCTGGTGAAGTCGATCCGCCGCCTCGAGTCGGCGATCGCGGAGGCGCGCAAGAAGGGCTACCTCGGCCGCCGCCCCTTCGGGAAGGACTACCCGCTCGAGATCCACGTCCACCCGGGCGCGGGCGCCTACATCTGCGGGGAGGAGACGGCGCTCCTCAACTCCCTCGAGGGCAAGCGCGGCGAGCCGCGCCTGAAGCCGCCGTTCCCCGCGATCAAGGGCGCGTTCGGGCAGCCGACGATCGTCAACAACGTCGAGACGATCGCCTCGGTCCCCGACATCCTCGAGCGCGGCGGCAAGGCCTGGTCGGACATCACCCTCCTGCCCGAGTCGTTCCGCGACGGCGGCACGCGGCTCTACGGGATCAGCGGCCACGTCAAGACCCCGGGCGTGTTCGAGGCCCCGGTCGGCATCACGCTGCGCGAGCTCATCTACGACTTCGGCGGCGGGATGCTCCACGACGACCGCCCGCTCAAGGGCGTCATCCCCGGCGGCAGCTCGACCCCGGTCCTTCACCCCGATCACAAGGTCAACGCGCCCAAGGCCGACGACCCGATGCACCCGTGGCACGGCAAGAGCCACCTCGACGTGCCCATGGGCGTCGACACGATGCGCAGCATCGGCACGATGCTCGGCACCTGCTGCGCGATCGTCATGGACACCTCGGTCAACATGGCCGAGGCCGCGCGCAACCTGATGAAGTTCTACCACCACGAGTCCTGCGGCCAGTGCACGCCCTGCCGCGAGGGCAGCGGGTGGCTGGTCGACGTCCTCGATCAGATCGGCAAGGGCTCCGCCACGCGGGCCGACGTCGATCTCCTCGTCGACATCTCGAACAACATGATGGGCAACACGATCTGCGCGCTCGCGGATGGCACCGCGATGCCGATGCTCGCGTTCATCCGCAAGTACCCGCAGGACTTCTACGACGCGGTGGAGAGCGGCATGGGCGAGAACACGCGCCTCGACGACGCGGTGCGCGCCACCCTGTTCGCGGAGGCGGCGGAATGAGCGCGGGCGGCGAGCTGATCTTCCTCTTCTGCGGGTTCATCGCGGTCGTGACCGCGGTGCTCACCGTGAGCCTGCGGACCCCGCTCCGCGCGGCGGTCGCGCTGCTCGGGCACATCCTGTCGCTCGCGGGCCTCTACCTGACGCTCCACGCGCACCTGCTCGCGGCGATCCAGCTCATGGTCTACGCGGGCGCGGTGGTCGTCCTCTTCATCTTCGTCATCATGCTCATCGGCCCAGGCGCCGAGCCCAAGACGAAGACCAAGTGGCTCACGCTGCGGGTCGGGGCCGCGTCGCTGATGGCGATGGTCGGCGCGACCCTCGCGTTCGGCGTCTCGTCGATCGACCGGCCCTACGTCGACATCGACCAGTGCCGCGGGGCGGCGGCCGAGTGTGGCCAGTTCGGCGGCGTCGACGCGCTGAGCGACGCGATCTTCCGCCAGTCGGCGGTGCCCTTCGAGCTCGTCTCGGTGCTCCTCCTCGTCGCGATCATCGCGGCGGTGGCGGTCGCCCGCGGGCACTCCCCGGCGGAGAAGAAGGCGATCGAGGCGCGGCGGGCCGCCCAGGGCGGCGCGGCGGGCGGGGAGGGCGCGTAGCCATGGAGATCGGTCTCGGCACCTACCTCGCGCTGGCCTCGGTGCTCTTCGGCATCGGCGCGGTCGGCTTCCTGACCCGGCGCAACATCCTGCTCCAGCTCATGTCGATCGAGGTGATGCTCAACTCGGTCAACCTGACGCTGGTCGCGTTCAACCGGTGGACGCCGGGCGAGCCCGGCGCGTGGAACCACCACGGCCAGGTCTTCGCCTTCTTCGTCATCGCGGTGGCGGCGGCCGAGGCCGCGGTGGGCCTCGCGATCTTGATCAGCCTCTACCGACTCAAGAGCTCCGTCGAGTCCGACTCCGCGGATCTGCTCAAGCACTGAGCGCCGAACCAAGCTGGCCGAACCCGCGCTGGAGAGAGACCCTTGGGCTTCGATATTCAACAGACGCTGCTGTGGATCGTGCTGCTGCCGCTCCTCGGCGCGCTGATCAACGGTATCGCCGGGCGCCACGCGTCCAAGGCGGCGGTCAACGTCGTCGCGGTCGGTTCGGTGTTCGTCGCCTTCCTCCTGAGCGTGGTCGGCTTCGTCCACCTCGCGCAGGCCGAGGGCGGCAACGCGTCGATCGTCTTCGACTTCTACGAGTGGTTCTCGATCGAGGTGCAGCGCGTCGGCGCGCCGAGCGTCGAGGTCCCCGTCCGGGTCCGGTTCGTGATGGACCACCTGAGCGGGATCATGACCGTGATGGTCACGGGGATCGCGTCCCTCATCCACGTCTACAGCATCGGCTACATGGCGGAGGACGAGGGGTACGCGCGGTTCATGACGTACCTGAACCTCTTCACCGCCTCGATGCTCGTGCTCGTGCTCGCGAGCAACGTCCCGCTGATGTTCGTCGGCTGGGAGGGCGTGGGCCTCTGCAGCTACCTGCTCATCGGCTTCTGGTTCAAGAACGCCGACTACGCCGCGGCCGGGCGCAAGGCCTTCGTGGTCAACCGCATCGGTGACTTCGGCGTCCTCATCGGGATGTTCCTCCTCGTCGCGGTGGTCGCGGACGAGCGGACCCCGGACGCCTTCGAGTTCGCGCAGATCAACGCGGTCGCGACCCGCATCGGGCTCACCCAGGTGCAGCTCGGCGGCGCGACGCTCGGCGTGACGGTGGCGACCGCCGCCTCGCTGTTCCTCTTCCTCGGGGTCTGCGGCAAGAGCGCGCAGTTCCCGCTCTTCGTCTGGCTGCCGGACGCGATGGCCGGCCCGACGCCGGTCTCCGCCCTCATCCACGCCGCGACGATGGTCACCGCAGGCGTCTACCTCCTGTGCCGCCTCAGCCCGGTGTTCGTGGAGAGCCCCTACGCGATGGCCTTCGTGGCCACCGTCGGCGCCTTCACCGCGCTGCTCGCCGCGTCGATCGCGCTGGTGCAGAACCAGATGAAGAAGATCCTCGCGTACTCCACCGTGAGCCAGCTCGGCTTCATGGTGGCGGCCTGCGGGATGGGCGCCTTCGCGGGCGGCTTCTTCCACGTCTTCACCCACGCGTTCTTCAAGGCCTGCCTCTTCCTCGGCGCGGGCTCGGTGATGCACGCGATCCACTCGCACTCCGACGCGGACATCCGCTACCTCGGCGGGCTGCGCAAGAAGCTCCCGAAGACGCACATCACCTTCGCGATCGCGACGGCCGCGATCGCCGGCTTCCCGCTCACGAGCGGCTTCTTCTCGAAGGACGAGATCCTCCTCGGCGCGCTGACCTGGGCGACCGGCTTCCCCTACGCCCCGTTCATGGGCTGGGTGGTCTTCGGGGCGCTCGTGCTCGCGGCGACGATGACCGCCTTCTACATGTTCCGGCTCTACTTCCGGGCGTTCTGGGGCGAGTACAAGGGCGGCTACGCCGACGACGACCCGCACCACCACAAGGTCGAGCACCCGCACGAGTCGCCCGACGCGATGACCGTGCCGCTCTATGTCCTCGCGGCCGGCGCGCTCCTGGTCGGCCTGCTGGGCCTGCCCCACGCGTGGCACCTGCCGAACCTCTGGAGCGAGTGGCTCGCGCCGGGCCACGAGGCGTTCCTCGCGGTGCTCCACGAGCAGGGTCACGGCGAGGAGGCGGTCGCGGCGGCGACCGCGGCCGCGCGCGAGGTGCCCTCGGCGATGGCGTCGCTCCAGTTCCAGGGCCAGATGGTCCACGGGGCCGACTGGATCGCCTGGGTCGCGATGGGCGCCGGCTCGCTCGCCTTCCTCATCGGCGCCGGCCTCGCCTACGTCTGGTACGTCCAGCAGGACGGCTCGGCCCCGGCCGGCCTCCAGCGCTCGATGCCGGGCCTGCACCGCATCCTCATGGACAAGTGGCGCTTCGACGAGCTGTACGGCTTCCTGATCGTTACGCCGATGCGCTGGCTCGCGTACTTCGCGGCGAACCTCGACCGCTTCTTCGTCGACGGCCTCCTCACCCGCGCGAGCTCGGCGGGGGCCAAGGCGCTGGGCTTCCTGTTGACCCGTGCGCAGAACGGCGTCGTCTTCGCGTACGCCGGCCTCATGGTCGCCGGCCTCGCGGGCCTCGCCTGGTGGTTCACCTACCCGCACCCGGCGCTCGAGGGCGAGGCGGGCACCGGCGAGGTGTCCTGGGTCGCGGGCCGCGGCCTCGGCTACGAGTACCGCTGGGACTTCGACTCCGACGGCGAGTGGGACACCGAGTGGTCCGCGGACCCGGCCGCGTCCCACGTCTACGTCGACGAAGACCAGATCTACGGCCTTGTCGCCATCGTCGAGGCGCCCCGCAGCATGTTCGGGGCAGAGGAGCTGGTGGTGACCGCGGGCGAGACGGTCGAGGTGCCGACGGTCAACCTCGCGGCCGACTGGGTGCGCACCACCATCACGACCGACGGCGACGCGGACGAGGGGCTCTTCGGCCGCACGCCGACCGCGCCGACGCTCCGCTACGACGGCGGGCGCCTCGTCGTGAACATCAACAGCGCGAACATCGTGGACCGCGACGGCGGCGACGACGGCCGGCTCGCGCTGCGGGCCGGCGAGACCGTCACCTTCGGCGGCGGCCGCATCACCGTCGCGGTGCTCGTCCGCGGCACCGTCGAGGTCAAGAACCCGTTCGGCAACCGCTCGCGTGAGTCGCGCGACCTGACACTCCGGGTCAACCCCGGCGCCGAAGGCGGCGAGCCGCAGGCACAGGTGATCCGATGACCCAGATCCTGACCACCCTCCTGGTCTGGCCGCTGCCCTGGGTGCTCCTCACCCTGCTGTTCGGCCGCGTGTTCCCGCGCTCGGGGACCCTCGGCTACGTCGGCGCGATGGTCGGCGCGGTCTTCCTGACCACGATGACCTTCGGCGCCCCGAGCCCCGACGGCATCCTCTCGGCGATCCTCCTCTGGCCGGCGCTCGGCGCGCTCATCGCGCTCTTCCTGCCGCGGCAGTGGAGCGACGGCGTGCGCCGCTTCGCGAGCGTCTGGCTGTGGGCGGGCTTCGCGCTCTCCCTCTACCTGCTCGGCCCGGTGGTGCGCGAGGCGCTCGCGCCGAACCCGGAGGCCCTCGCGTCGAGCGGCCGCCTCGTCCAGATCGCGTGGGAGCACTTCTTCGCGCCCTTCTTCGGCGCGTTCGGCAGCGACGCGAGCCTCACCTTCGCGACCGCCGGCTACCGCTTCACCGAAGACGCCGCGTGGATCGAGACCTTCGGCATCCACTACAAGCTCGGCGTCGACGGCATCAGCCTCTGGCTCATCATCCTCACCACCCTGCTGACCCCGATCGCGCTCGACGTGTCGTGGAACTCGGTCAGCACGAAGGTGAAGGAGTTCGCGTTCAGCTTCCTCCTCCTGCAGGTGGGGATGATCGGCGCCTTCGTCGCGCTCGACCTCTTCCTCTTCTACGTGATGTGGGAGCTGATGCTCGTGCCGATGTACCTGATCATCGGCATCTGGGGCGGCAAGGACCGCGTCTACGCGGCCGTGAAGTTCTTCATCTACACGATGGTCGGCAGCCTCCTGATGCTCGTCGCCATCCTGTACGTGGTGATGCAGCTCAAGGCCGAGACGGGGATCCTCACCTTCGACCTCACGCAGATCCTGTGGCTGAAGCTCCCGCGCACCGAGCAGCTCGTGCTCTTCTCGGCGTTCGCGCTCGCCTTCGCGATCAAGGTCCCGATGTTCCCGTTCCACACCTGGCTGCCCGACGCGCACGTCCAGGCGCCGACCGGTGGCTCGGTGATCCTGGCCGCGGTGCTCCTGAAGCTCGGCGGCTACGGCTTCCTCCGCTTCGCGATGCCGCTCTTCCCCTGGGCGAGCCGCTACATCGCGCCGACCCTCGCGGTCTTCGCGATCATCGGCATCATCTACGGCGCCTACTGCGCCTGGGTGCAGCGCGACATCAAGAAGCTCGTCGCCTACTCGTCGGTCTCCCACCTCGGGTTCGTGATGCTCGGTCTCTTCTCGATGACGAGCGGCGGCATCTCCGGCGGCATCCTCCAGATGGTGAGCCACGGCATCTCGACCGGCGCGCTCTTCATCCTGGTCGGGGTGATCTACGACCGCCGTCACACCCGCGACCTCGCCGACTTCGGCGGCCTCGCCAAGGTGATGCCGGTCTACGCGACCATCTTCGTGATCGTCACGATGAGCTCGGTCGGCCTCCCGGGGACGAACGGCTTCGTCGGCGAGTTCATGGTGCTCAGCGGCACCTTCGTCTCGCGGACGTTCAACCTCTACCAGAAGATCTTCACGCTCTTCGCGGCTACCGGGGTCATCCTCGCGGCGATCTACATGCTCCACGCGGTGCTCAAGACCTTCTGGGGCCCGATCACCCGGCCGGAGAACGAGAAGCTCCAGGACCTCACGAGCCGCGAGCGCTGGATCCTCGCGCCGCTCGTGGTGCTCGTCTTCTGGATCGGCGTCACGCCGGGGTTCTTCCTCCATCCGATGGAGGCCTCGGTGGAGGACTTCATGGTCACCTGGACCGCGCGCTCCGATCAGTCTTACCGCTCGGGTGAGGAGCGCGGCATGTACGACGGCTGGCAGCCGCCCGCCGACCCCGCCGAGGCGGCCCCCGCCGAGGAGGGCGCCGAGGAGACCGCCGCGAACGAGGCGGCGGCGGAAGGAGGTGCGGGATGACCTTCGACATCGACACCATGATGCTCGTCGGGCCGCTCCTCACGGTGGCGTTCGGCGGCCTCGCGATGATGCTGGTCGACGCCTTCGCCAAGGAGAAGGCGGAGCTCTCGGTGGTGAGCGCGGTCATCCTGCTCGCGGGCGCGTCCTTCTCGCTCGCGCTGTGGTTCAGCGGCCCGCGTGAGGTCGAGGCCGGGATGATCGGCAGCTACCTCGCCTACGATCGCCTCGCGCACTTCCTCGACCTCGTGATCTGCGGCGGCGCGGCCCTCGCCTCGCTCCTCGCGGGCGGCTACCTGCGCGAGCACCGCATCGAGCGCGGCGAGTTCTACGTCCTGCTCCTGTTCAGCGCGCTCGGCGCGATGGCCCTCGTCCGGGCCGTCGATCTCCTGTCGATGTTCATCGCGCTCGAGACCCTCTCGCTCGGCGTCTACGGCCTGGTCGCCTTCCGGCGCCACAGCCCGCGGGCGGCCGAGGGTGCGCTCAAGTACTTCCTCCTCGGGAGCTTCGCCTCGGCGATCCTGCTCTTCGGCATCTCGATGCTCTACGGCGCGACCGGGCACACCAGCCTCGCCGAGATCCATCAGGTGGTCGCGGCCGGCGAGGCGGCGCCCACGCTCCTCATCCTGAGCATGCTCCTGATGATCACCGGGCTCGCGTTCAAGATCAGCGCGGTCCCGTTCCACGCCTGGGCGCCGGACGCGTACCAGGGCGCGGTCACCCCCGCGTCGACCTACATGGCGGTGGTGGTCAAGGCGGCGGTCTTCGGCGTCATGATCCGCGTGCTCTTCATCGCCTTCGGCGACGAGTCTCTCGCCAACGCCGACAGCGGCTGGCCGCCCGCGCTCGCGGCGCTCGCGGCGATCACGATGGTGTTCGGCAACCTCGCGGCGCTCGTCCAGAAGAACGTCAAGCGCATGCTCGCGTACAGCTCGATCAGCCACGCGGGCTTCCTGCTCATGGGCCTGGTCGCGGCCTGGAAGCTCCACGGCGGCAGCGGGCTCAGCGCGGTGCTGTTCTACCTCGCGTCCTACACCGTCTCGAACGTCCTCGCGTTCGGCAGCCTCATCCTCGTCGGCTCGCGCGGCAAGGAGGCGGTCAGCTACGAGGACCTCGCGGGCGTCGGCCGGCGTCACCCGTGGGTCGCGGTGCCCTTCGCGATCGGCGTGCTGTCGCTCATGGGCTTCCCCCCGCTCGCCGGCTTCTTCGGCAAGTACTACGTCATCCTCGCGGCGGCCGAGGCGGGCGGCGGCATGCTCTGGCTCGCCGTCATCGCCGTGCTCAGCAGCGCGGTCGGCGCCTACTACTACCTGCGCGTGATCGTGTTCCTGTTCATGCGCAAGCCCGAGGAGGGCGCGCCGGTCGCCGTCCCGATGCGCTCCGGCCACGTGGTCGCGGCCCTCGTGATGGCTGGCTACTACGTGCTCCGGCTCGGCATCACCCCGGGCGCCTACCTCGACCTCGTCTCCCCCGGCCTCGACGGCGCGACCGACCTCGACGTCAGCGTGTTCCTCTGGGACGGCGGCATCGCGGTGGTCGCCGGCGCGATCGCGGCTGCGCTCACCACGCTCCGCTCGGGCGCGAGCGACGACGCGGACGAGCCCGCGCCGGCGCCGGCCGAGTAGCGCGCTCCCGAGTCGCTCGTGCATCCCCGCTGTCGCGGCGCCGCCAACCCTGGTGGCGCCGCGCGCGTCGTCCGTCCTCGGCGGAGCGCGCGCACGCATCGTGCTACAACGCGCGAGATGCGTCGTCGGCTCTCCACCCTCGCCCCAGTCGAGGGGCGCCCCGTCACCTCACTCGCCGCGCTCGGCCTCGCGCTGGTCGTCCTGGCGGGCCTCGTAGGCTGCGAGGGCTGCGGGGCCACCGGCGGCGAGCCGACGGGGACCTCCGAGGCGCCCGACGGCCCGCGCGGGGCGAGCGCGGCCGGCGTCGCGGTGATCGAGGGCACGCTGCGCCTCCCCGAGGGCGCCGAGCCCGCGCAGTACCCCGAGCACCCGATGATCCCCGGGCCCGGCCGACCGCCGCTCCCGGAGGGCTGTACGCCGCCCCAGCAGATCGATCGCGTCCCCGTCCGCCTCGGTGACGGCGGCGGCCTGAGCGGCGCGCTCGTCGCGATCGCGGACTTCGCGCGCGAGATCCCGCACGAGCCCGTGACGCACCGGCTCGACATCGTCGACTGCCGCCTCACCCCGCGCCTCGTGGCGGCGACGCGCGGCGACACCCTGGTCCTGCACAACTCGACCGACTACCCGTACATGCCGGACCTCGGCACGGGGATGCTCCGCGGCGTGCTTCACGACCAGGAGCGCGAGCTCGAGCTCGGTCAAGGTGGAGTGCGCACGTTGACCTGCGGCTTCGCCGCGTCCTGCGGTCGCGCCGAGGTGGTCACCCTGTACCACCCGCTGCACGCGGTGACCGACCAGGCGGGCCACTACCGCATCGAGGGCGTCCCTGCGGGCGAGGAGCTGCGCGTCAACGCCTGGCACCCGCTCTACCAGGAGACGAACGAGACGATCACCCTGCGCGCCGGCGAGACGCGCACCCTCGACTTCGTCCTGACCCCCGCGGGCCTCCCGGTGCAGCCGGACACCTCGACGGACACCTCGGCGAACACGTTCGAAGGCCACCCCGAGGACAACCCGGAGACGCCGATCTTCTAGAGCCGGCGACCGCGCTCCCCTCGTCCTCGTGGACGTCCTCGTGCACCTGCACGTACACGTCTCGTTGCGCCCCCCGGGCCGCACCACCGAAGATCAGCGGCCGCGTCTACGCGTCGGGCTCGTCGCCGTCGCGCTCGCCGTCGCGCTCGTCCTGGTCTCCACCGTCGCCCTTGTCGCGCTTCGGCACGCTCACCCGATCGCCGTCGCGCACCGCCC